>NZ_JACMYP010000126.1 GCF_020889705.1 Bradyrhizobium altum
CCGGTCAGCTCGGCGCCGCGCCGCGCGGCCGCCGCCGGCGGCAGCCGCAACAGCGACATGGACGACGACATCCCGTTCTGATGTTCGTTTCGCAAAACGGCCTACGGGGCGGGCTCGTCCGGCTCGTCTCGTGTGGTCGGTGCGGCCTGAGCAAGGAAGCGACCGACACGATTTTCAAGCATCCGGACCAAGACCGGATCCATGAACTCATAGTCGTCGGGAATGTCGAGACAGATGACGCGCTTGTTGTTTAGGTGAGGCCGAAACCGGCTCCTGAGCTTGTTGCGATGGGTCTTCTCCATCACAAAAATGATGTCGGCCCAATCGATCTGTTCGGAGGACAGCAGGACGCTTGCACCGGACGAGATGCCAGCCGAGTCCGCCTCGACGCCAGGCCACGTCGAAAAGACCTGCAGTGGGACTGCGCAGGCGGTTGGCACTGCAGACGAATAGGACGTTGGTCATGTGCTGTGGAAGCCAACTTGAGTGCGGGCATCTTTGCGCGAGGTTGGTCGGAATAGGTACGGAAGCAGCGCTTTCTGGGCAACAGGTTGGCCGAAGCTTCGACTATTCCGTCGGTCGGCGTTTCCGTGAAGGTCATTTCCCGGAGTAGTGCTATGATTTGCCGCGATAATTTTCTCATGTGAATTATGAGGATAACTATCTAACCTATAGCTAGAGCGTGCTTATCTGATGGCGACCAGTGCGGGTTCCCCGGACTTTGACACAGGTCAATGTGAATGATATTTACATTGGCCTGCGGCGAGCGACGTCTGGCCGTGAGCTTCACTCGAGGGCTGCCATCATGAGCCTCGCGCCATTGCTCGACGCTGCGCCTGCGATCCCGCTCCATGCCTTTGCCGCGATGGCTGCCTTCGTGCTCGGCTCCATCCAGCTCGCCGCACCGAAGGGCACGCTGCCGCACCGGACGCTGGGCTGGATCTGGGTGATCCTGATGCTGGCCGTCGCCGGAAGCTCGTTCTGGATCCATCAGATCCAGCTGGTGGGCCCGTGGAGCCCGATCCACCTGCTGTCGATCTTCTCGCTGGTCATGCTGGTGCTCGGCGTGACGGCCGCGCGGAGCCACAACGTTCGCCGCCACAAGTTCACGATGATCGGCATTTTCTTCGGCGCGCTGGTCATTGCCGGGCTGTTCACCTTCATACCCGGGCGGATCATGCACGCGGTGATTTTCGGCCAATAATCGGACGATCAGGGCGTTGCGAAGGCCGGTTCCACCAGGTCTTCGCGACCTCGCAACCGCCGGGCAAAGCGGGCGCGTCGCAAACCTGCAATGCGGCCGGTAAGTGCATGAAAAAACGAAGGGAAAAACGGCTTGCCGGAGCCGCGCAAGGGTGGTTATCAGGCCCTCGATGGTCTATATGATTCCCCAGCAGAACTGACCGGATTTCCCCTTTGTCCGAACCCGAAGACGACAAGCCCGGCGAGCCGCCGGTGCCCTCAGATATTCGTCCCGTTTCCATTCTCGACGAGATGAAGAAGTCCTACCTCGATTACGCGATGAGCGTGATCGTGTCGCGTGCGTTGCCCGATGCGCGCGACGGGCTCAAGCCGGTGCACCGGCGCATCCTGTATTCGATGCATGAGCAGGGACACACGCCGGACAAGAAATACGTCAAGTCCGCGCGCGTCGTCGGCGACGTGATCGGTAAATATCATCCGCATGGCGACCAGTCGATTTACGACGCGATGGTCCGCATGGCGCAGGACTTCTCGCTGCGGGTGCCGCTGATCGACGGCCAGGGCAATTTCGGCTCGGTCGACGGCGATCCGCCGGCGGCCTATCGATATACCGAGGCACGGCTGACCAAGGCGGCGCTTGCCGTTCTGGCCGACATCGACATGGACACCGTCGATTTCCAGCCGAACTACGACAACTCGGAGAATGAGCCGGCGGTTCTGCCGGCCCGCTTCCCGAACCTCCTGGTCAATGGCGCCGGCGGCATCGCCGTCGGCATGGCGACCAACATCCCGCCGCACAACCTCGGCGAGGTCGTCGACGCCTGTGTGGCGCTGATCGACAATCCGGCGCTCACGATCGACGAGTTGATCGATATCATTCCCGGACCGGACTTCCCGACCGGCGGCATCATCCTGGGCCGCCAGGGCATCCGCTCGGCCTACCATCTCGGCCGCGGCTCGATCGTGATGCGCGGCAAGGTGGCGATCGACACGATCAGGAAGGATCGCGAAGCGATCATCATCACCGAGATTCCCTATCAGGTGAACAAGGCGACGATGGTCGAGCGCATCGCCGATCTCGTGAAAGAGAAGAAGATCGAGGGCATCGGCGACCTGCGCGACGAGTCCGACCGTGACGGCTATCGCGTCGTCATCGAGCTGAAGCGCGAAGCGGTGCCCGACGTGGTGCTGAACCAGCTCTACCGGTTCACGCCGCTGCAGACGAATTTCCCGGCCAACATCCTGGCGCTGGATTCCGGCCGTCCGCAGACGATGAATCTGAAGGACCTGCTCACCATCTTCGTCGCGTTCCGCGAGCAGGTGGTGACCCGGCGGACCAAGTTCCTGCTCGGCAAGGCCCGTGATCGCGCCCACATTTTGGTCGGCCTTGCGATCGCGGTCGCCAACATCGATGAGATGATCCGTGTCATCCGAACCTCGCCCGATCCGAACACCGCGCGCGAGGCCCTGATGTCGCGCGACTGGCCGGCACGCGACGTCGAGGCGATGATCACGCTGATCGACGATCCCCGGCATCGCATCAACGATGACGGCACGCTCCGGCTGTCGATGGAGCAGGCCAGGGCCATCCTCGATCTCCGGCTGCAGCGCCTGACCGCACTGGGGCGGGACGAAATTTCCGAGGAGCTCGACAAGCTCGCGGCCGAGATCGCCGATTATCTCGACATCCTGCGCTCGCGTGCCCGCGTGCAGGGCATCGTCAAGACCGAGCTCGCCGAGGTGAAGCAGCAGTTCGCCACCCCGCGCAAGACCGTGATCATCGAGCAGGAAGGCGAGGTCGAGGACGAGGACCTGATCCAGCGCGAGGACATGGTCGTCACCGTGTCGCATGCGGGCTACGTCAAGCGCGTGCCGCTGTCGACCTACCGGGCGCAGCGCCGCGGCGGCAAGGGCCGCGCCGGCATGCAGACCCGCGACGAGGATTTCGTCTCGCGGCTGTTCGTCGCCTCGACCCACACGCCGGTGCTGTTCTTCTCGTCGCGCGGCCAGGTCTACAAGGAGAAGGTCTGGCGGCTGCCGATGGCAGCGCCAAACGCGCGCGGCAAGGCGCTGATCAACATCCTGCCGCTGGAGCAGGGCGAGCGCATCACCACGATCATGCCGCTGCCGGAGGATGAATCCTCCTGGGGCAATCTCGACGTGATGTTCGCGACTACCAGCGGCACCGTTCGCCGCAACAAGCTGTCCGATTTCGTCGACGTCCGCCGTTCCGGCATCATCGCCATGAAGCTCGGTGAGGGCGAGGCGATCGTCGACGTGCAGATCTGCACCGAGCGCGACGACGTGCTGCTGACCGCCGCCGGCGGGCAATGCATCCGCTTCCCGGTCACCGATGTGCGCGTCTTCACCGGCCGTACCTCGATGGGCGTGCGCGGTATCGCCCTGGCCGAGGCCGACAAGCTGATCTCGCTGGCGATCCTGCGCCATGTCGAGACCACCTCGGACGAGCGCTCGGCCTACCTGAAGATGCGCCGTGCGGTTGCCGGCGAGGCCGCAAGCGAAGAGCCGGCGGATGCCGAGGGCGAGGAGACGACGAACGCGATCCAGCTGTCGCAGGAGCGCTACGCCGAGCTGTCGGCGGCCGAGCAGGTGGTGCTCACCGTCTCCGTGAACGGCTTCGGCAAGCGGACCTCGTCCTACGAGTACCGCACCACCGGCCGCGGCGGCAAAGGCATCGTCGCGATGAGCGTGAACAACCGCAACGGCAACCTGGTGGCGTCGTTCCCGGTCGAGGACGCCGACCAGATCATGCTGGTCACCGACAAGGGGCAGCTGATCCGCTGCCCGGTGGCCGACATCCGCGTCGCCGGCCGCTCGACCCAGGGCGTGATCGTGTTCGATACCGCCGAGGACGAGCATGTCGTCTCGGTCGAGCACATTCCGGAGGAAGAGAACGGCGCGAACGGGAACGGCGAGTAGGGCCGTTCCCGAACGTGGTTCGTTGCATGCGGCTCGAGGTTGGAGCCCCGCCAGGTTGATTGATGCCCGATTGCTCGGGCGCGCAGGGCTGCGCCCTTTGGTCGTTTCGGCGGCTTCGAGACCTCGCGTCTGTGTTAGAAGGGCGACCCGTTCAGGGCGCCTGGGGGGCAGACAGCATCGTGAACAGAACGCTATCGCCGTCCCGTTGCGCTGTTTCGCGTGACGTCGCATAGCCGTGCACGAGTTCGAAACCGCCTTCGGAAACATGCCATTTCCAGCGAGTGGGCTCGTTCTGCGCACTCACGATAACCTCCAGGAGGCGAACGCGGGTTTGTTTGGCCATCTTGCCGACATGCGTCTTGGTTGGCCCGCTTGCGAGCGGGCCCAATCTGGTCGGCAGGAGTTACTTCTTCTTCCTCGGCGGCGGAGGATTGATCTCGGCGATCTTGCGCAGGCAATCGGCTTCGGTGTCGTGCGGGCCGGTCACGAATGTTCCGCTGACTTTTGTGGAATACCAACCTGAGGTCACGCCGAGGCGCACGGACTCTTCAATCTTGACGTGACGAGGCGAGAGATTTTGCATGAAGGTCTTTCGGTGAGTGCGTTCGATTCTTTCTCGAACGCACGGAGGAGGCTTTCAACCATCCGACTCGAACATTCGTCGGGTTCGCCTCGCGCTGGCAAGCCGCGCCAGCCGGCAAGCGTCGTCGTTCCTGCGCGTGATTGCAGCAAATAGCCAGCACTTTCTCGCGCGATACGGGTATTTGTCCGATCAGGCACATCGTACCTTGTATTCGACTGCATCATCGCCATGTCGGTAGGACAAACAGGAACGTATTTCGAATGAAGCTTCGCGTCGGATTCGAAATGCACTACGAGTTCCCCCAGCCGACACCCATGATCATGGTGCTGGGCACGCATTTCACGCGCGCGTCCGACATCATCATCCCCGACCACCTGACCACCACCCCCGCGGTGCCGATCACGCCGTATCGCGACGGGTTCGGCAATTGGTGCAGCCGTATCGTTGCGCCGGCCGGTCCGATGCGCCTGGCGGCCGATGGCGTCGTGCACGACAGCGGTGAGCCTGATCCGGTGTTTGCTTCGGCCGGCCAGCACGCGGTCGAGGACTTGCCGGCGGACACGCTGGTCTATCTGCTGGGCAGCCGCTACTGCGAGACCGACCGGCTTTCAGAAATCGCATGGAAGCTGTTCGAGGGCACGCCGCCGGGCTGGCCGCGGGTCCAGGCCATTTGCGACTTCGTCCATCGCCACATCGCTTTCGGCTACGAGCACGCCCGTGCCACCATGACGGCGTGGGAGGTCTTCAACGAAGGCAAGGGCGTGTGCCGCGACTACGCGCATCTCGCCATTACCTTCTGTCGCTGCATGAACATTCCGGCGCGCTATTGCACCGGCTATCTCAGCGATATCGGCACCCCGCTGCCTTGGGCGGCTGGTGATTTCGCGGGCTGGTTCGAGGCCTATATCGGCGGCCGCTGGCATATGTTCGATCCGCGCAACAACGTGCCGAGGATCGGCCGGGTTCTGATCGCACAGGGACGGGATGCCTCCGACGTTCCGATCACCCAGACGTTTGGGCCAAACAAGCTGATTTCGTTCAAGGTCTGGACCGACGAGGCCGCGTCATGACGGATGATACCCAAGCCCTCAGTTCGGACGAGTTCGCCTCCCTGGTCGAGGTCGGCAAGGGCGACGCGCAACGCGAGATTCCCCAATTGCACGGGGAGCGGCTTGTCGGTCTCGGCTACGCGGTCAGACGGCTCGGTGAACTCGGCCTGACTGCATCCGGCGTTCGTCGTCTCGCAGTCGGCAAATAGACCGTCGAGGCCCTCGGATGTCCGTGTCCGATTGAGGGTCCCGGATTGTGCTCCGCTCCATCCGGGCTACGTGAGCCGCTCGATCAAATCTCGATCTCCGTGCCGAACTCCACCACCTGACCGGTCGGCACGCCGAAGAAGGCCGCGGAGCGCTCGGCGTTGCGCTGCAGGAAGGCGAACAGCGATTCACGCCATACCCACATGCCCGGAACGTCCTCGCGCGGGATGATGGTTTCACGGCCGATATAGTAGGTCACGTCGGAGAGATCGATGCCGGGCAGCTTGCCCTGCCGGCAGGCGAGCTGCAGCCCTTCGTAGATCGTCGGGTATTGCATGAAGCCGTAGTGCAGGATGATGCGGGTGATGCCCGGGCTGATCTCGTTGACGTCGGCGCGTTCGTCGTCTGGAATCCGCGGCCGCTCCTCGATCTGCACGGTGACCAACAGCACGCGCTGATGCAGCACGTGATTGTGCTTGACGAACTGGGTCAGTGCGAGCGGCACCCCGTTGGGGGCCGAGGCCAGGAACACGGCGGTGCCGGGCAGGCGGGCGCTGCACTTGTTGACCGCGGTCTCGATCAGATCCTCCTCGGGCTGGCGCAGCTTGCCGCGCGCCCTTTCGACCAGCTTGACGCCGCCGCGCCAGGTCAGCATCAGGAACGCCACCGCGGCCGCAAGCAGCAGCGGGAACCAGCCGCCCTCGAGCAGTTTCTCGGTGTTCGCCGCAAAGAAGATCGCGTCGATGATGAAGAAGAAGCCGTTCACCGCGATAACGATGATCGGCGAATAGCCCCACTGGATCGCGACGAGCGCGGCGAGCAGCGTGGTGATCGCCATCAACAGCGACACGGCGATGCCGTAGGCGCCGGCGAGTGCGTCCGAGGTGCCGAAGGCGAGCACGGCGCCGAGCGTTGCGGCCGCGAGCAGCCAGTTCACCAGCGGCACGTAGATCTGCCCGATCGCGTCGCTCGTGGTGTGGTGGATATGCATCCGCGGCAGGAAGCCGAGCTGGATCGACTGCTGGGTCAGCGAGAACACACCGGAGATGATGGCCTGCGAGGCGATCACGGTGGCAACGGTCGCGAGCAGGACCAGCGGGTAATGCGCCCAGTCGGGAGCGAGCTGGAAGAACGGGTTGTCGATCGAACCCGGGTCGTTGATCAGCTCGCCGGCCTGGCCGAAATAGTTCAGCACCAGCGCGGGCAGGCAGATCGCGAACCAGGCGAGCCGGATCGGAAAGCGGCCGAAATGCCCCATGTCGGCATACATCGCCTCACCGCCAGTGACGGCGAGGAACGCGGCGCCGAGGATCGCGAAGCTGACGTGGAAATCCTGATGGATCAGGAAGTCGAACGCATAGAACGGGCTCAGCGCGACCAGCACGCCGGGCGCCTTGACGATGCCGTGAATGCCGAGCGCTGCGAGCACCGCGAACCAGAACAGCATCACCGGGCCGAAGATCTTGCCGATGAAGCCCGTGCCCTGCTTCTGCATGAAGAACAGGCCGATCAGGATCACGACGGTGAGCGGCACCACCGCCGGCGCCAGCGAGGGCGCGTCGACCTTCAGGCCTTCGATCGCCGACAGCACGGAAATGGCCGGCGTGATCGCGCCGTCGCCATAGAGCAGGGCGGCGCCGACCAGGCCGACGACCAGCAAATGGGCGCGCCAGGTGCCGGGCGCCGCGTTGCGTGCCGAGAGCAGCGCCAGCAGCGCGACGATGCCGCCTTCACCGCGGTTGTCCGCGCGCAGGATCAACATGGCGTATTTGACTGAAATGATGAGGATCAGCGCCCACAGGATCAGCGACACCGTGCCCAGCACGGCTGTTTGGCTGAGGGGCCCGCCATGGGCGGCGGCCTTGGCGGCTTCCTTCAGGGCGTAGAGGGGGCTGGTGCCGATGTCGCCATAGACGACACCGAGGGCACCGAGCGTGACGGCAAACGGAATCGGGCTGGTTGGAGGATGGCCAGAAGAAACGATGGCGGGCGTACTGGTCACGGCAATCCCCCGATGGCTTGCGCCCGCCGGGTCATCCGGTCGGGCGCCTTAGACGATAGTCTGCGACGGGACGTCGCAAATTACCATTGGGTTTTGTGTGACGGACTGAGCTTACACCGAACTGACGGGCCGGTTTCCGGCCCGATCGCGCCGGAGCGGCAAGGCGATCGCTTCGAGTTGCTGCGATGGGCTGCTACTTTGCATGGGGTTGCTTTCGATATTTTGGCAACGCCCCATGCAGGTTGTCGGGATTCGTCGTCTGCACCTGGACCAGTGCCGACCGTCCTCAAATCACCTACGGGGTGCGGTCGGCAGTGACGAGACGGGCTTCGCGAACCGCCGTCTTGTTGCCGGCGCTGCGCAGGCAGGAGGCCTCGAAATTCGGCCAGGCCTGCTGCGAGCAATCCTTGCCGACCGGGTGGATGTCGAGACGGTCGCTTTTGGCCAGGGGCTGCGGGGTGGAAGCTTCGACCTGCGGCGCAAAGCCCGGCAGAACGGTGAGCGCGGCGGCAATGAACGCGGCAACGGCGATAGCGGAAAGTGCCTTGATCATGACGGTCCCCATATGATCGGGCCCCCCGGGCCCGTCGTTTCGTTGTCCAATGTCTACCGGCCGCACGTTTCCTGGTGTCTTCGCCAGGGTGGAAAATGGTTTCATCGCCGGCCGGTTTTGTTTCGTCCGCCAACGGCCGACGAAACATTCACCCACATAGACGCTGGCATCCCAGGACTCGTTCACTGGACGAGGAGAGATTTATTTCGCGCGGCGGGCGGAACCCGGGCGGCTTGCCGGGGAGAGCCGGGCGGGTTAGGAGGGACCATGTCCCGTATCGCGCTCTATCCCGGCTCCTTCGATCCCGTCACCAACGGCCATCTGGACGTGGTCCGGCAGGCCGTCGGCCTGTGCGACCGCCTGGTCGTCGCCGTCGCCATCCATGCCGGCAAAAAGCCGCTGTTCTCGACCGAGGAACGGCTGGACATGTTGCGCGAGGTGTGCGGCCCGATCGCCCAGCAGGCGGGCTGCGCCTTCGATTGCACCACCTATGACAATCTGACGGTGACGGCGGCGCGCAAGCTCGGCGCGACCATCATGATTCGCGGCCTGCGCGACGGCACCGATCTCGACTACGAGATGCAGCTCGCCGGCATGAACGAGGCGATGGCGCCCGAGGTGCATACCGTATTCGTTCCGGCGTCGGTCGCGGTCCGCCCGATCACCGCCACACTGGTGCGCCAAATCGCCCAGATGGGCGGCGACTTCTCTGCATTCGTGCCGTCATCAGTCGCCGCTAGCCTGAAGGCCAAGTTCGCCGGCTGATGCCGGCGGCCTGCCACACCCAGAACGTCAAAGGTCCGGAGTTTCCATGATCCGCATTCTTGCATTCGTTGCCGCGCTGCTCTGCGTCGTGCCTGCGGTCGCGCAGCCGCTGCCTGCCAATCTCGACAAGGCCAATGCGATCGTGATCGACACCACCAAGGGCCGCATCGTCATCAAGCTGCGCACCGACATCGCGCCCCAGCACGCCGAGCGCATCAAGCAGCTGGCGCGCGAGGGCTTCTACAACAACGTGCCGTTCCATCGCGTGATGGATGGCTTCATGGCGCAGACGGGCGACGGCCAGAATTTCAACGGCACCGGCGGCTCGAAATATCCGAACCTGAAGCAGGAATTCTCACAGGTCCCGTTCAAGCGCGGCATCGTCGGCATGGCCCGGCGCGGCGACAGCGTCGACAGCGCCAATTCGCAGTTCTTCATCATGTTCGCCGACGGATCGAGCCTCAATGGCCAGTACACCGTGGTCGGCGAGGTGGTGTCGGGCATGGACGTGGTCGACAAGCTGAAGAAGGCTCCCGCGGGCTCTCCCGGCGGCGCCGTCACGGACCCCGACAAGATGGTGAAGGTGCAGGTCGCATCCGACGTCAAGTGATCGGCGATGGCGGCGCGCAGCAAACCATTTGCCTGGTTCGCCGCGCCGCTGGTGCTGTGGCTCGCGCTGACCGGATCGGTGGCGGCCGAGCCGGAGCAACTCAATACGATCAAGGACGTTGTTCTGGCGATCCATCGCTGCTGGCGGCCGCGCCGGCGGACAAGGCCGGGCCGATCGACATTACCGTCATTGTCAGCTTCAACCGTGAGGGCGCGATCCTCGGGCATCCCAGGATCAGCTATGAATCGCAGGACGCGACCGACAACGACCGGATTGCGTACCGGGTCGCCGTGATGGAGGCGTTGCAACGCTGCACGCCGATGCCATTTACCGAGAGCCTGGGCGGCGCGGTGGCGGGCCGTCCATTCGCGATCCCGTTCCGGAATAAGAAATATCCACCCCGAAGCCAGGAGAAGCGAGCATGGCTGCTACCGAAAATACTCTGATCCTCGAAACCACGCAGGGCCCGGTCACGATCGAGATGCGCCCGGATCTCGCGCCCGGCCACGTCGCGCGGATCAAGGAGCTGGTGCGCGAAGGCTTCTACGACGGCATCGTGTTCCATCGCGTGATCGACGGCTTCATGGCGCAGACCGGCTGCCCGCAGGGCACCGGCATGGGCGGCTCCGGCAAGAAGCTGAAGGCGGAGTTCAACAAGGAGCCGCACGTCCGCGGCACCGCCTCGATGGCCCGCGCCGCCAATCCGGATTCCGGCGACAGCCAATTCTTCATCTGCTTCGACGATGCCTCCTTCCTCAACGGCCAGTACACGGTCTGGGGCAAGGTCACCGAGGGCATGGAGAACGTCGACAAGATCAAGCGCGGCGAGCCGGTGAAGGATCCGGACAAGATCGTCAAGGCGCGCATGGCCGCCGACGCGGCTTGAGCTGAACACTCCGTCATTCCGGGCGTGGCGAAAGCGACGAACCCGGAATGACAACGTTGAAGTTACAATCGCGCCATGCGCACCGATCTCTTCGATTTCGAACTGCCGCCTGAGAGCATCGCGCTCCGCCCCGCGAGCCCGCGCGATTCCGCGCGGATGCTGGTGGTGCATCCGGACGGCGTGCTGCGCGACGTCACCATCGCGGGCCTGCCGCATTGGCTGGAGCCCGGCGACCAGATCGTCGTCAACGACACCAAGGTGATTGCGGCCCAGCTCAAGGGCCGCCGGATCGGGCGCGAAACCGAGCCGAAGATCGAGGCGACCCTGATCAAGCGGCTCGACGGCTCGCGCTGGCAGGCGCTGGTGAAGTCGGCGAAGAAGCTTGCGCCCGGCGACACCATCCGCTTCGGCAATGAGGGCAAGGTCTGTCTGCTCGGCAATCTCGATGCAGAGGTCGAGGCCAAGGGGCAGGAGGGCGAGGTGACGCTGTCATTCTCGTTCCATGGTCCGGTGCTCGACCAGGCCATCGCCGATGTCGGCGTCACGCCGCTGCCGCCCTACATCGCCTCCAAGCGCACGCCCGACGACCAGGACGTCAGCGACTACCAGACCATGTTCGCCGCCAATGAAGGCGCGGTCGCCGCGCCGACGGCGGGATTGCATTTCACGCCGGCGCTTGAGGCTACGCTGAAGAGCCGCGGCGTCGCGCTGCACCGGCTGACGCTGCATGTCGGGGCAGGGACCTTCCTGCCGGTCAAGGTGGACGAAACCTCCGAACACAATATGCATGCCGAATGGGGCTGCATCACCGCCGAGACCGCTTCTGCCTTGAACGCCGCGCGCGCAAAGGGCGGCCGGATCGTCGCGATCGGCACCACATCGCTGCGGCTGCTGGAGAGTGCCGCCAATGCCGACGGCACCATTCAGCCGTTTGCCGCGGAGACCTCGATCTTCATCACGCCGGGCTATCGCTTCCGCGCGGTCGATATCCTGCTGACGAATTTCCATCTGCCGCGTTCGACGCTGTTCATGCTGGTCTCGGCCTTCTCCGGCCTCGAGACGATGCAGCGTGCCTACGCGCACGCGATCAGCGACGGCTACCGGTTCTATTCGTATGGCGATGCGTGTTTGTTGTTCCGCGAAATCGGGTAGTTCAGCGAGCACAATTCGATGACCGTCACCCTGAGGTGGCCGCTTCTTCAGCGGCCCTCGAAGGGCGACGGCCCGACTGGGGCCGATGCATCCTTCGAGACGCCGCTTCGCGGCTCCTCAGGATGACGGGTCTAGCAACCGAGCCAGCCCCTCACGCCATCGCGCGCTCGGGCAGCAGCTCGGCGATCTGCACCGCGTTCAGCGCGGCCCCCTTGAGCAGCTGATCGGCCGCGACGAACATCGAGATCGAGTGCCCGGAGGGATCGCTGAGATCCTTGCGGATACGGCCGACCAGCACATCGTCCTGGCCGGACGCATCGATCGGCATCGGGAAGTAGTTCTTCGCGCGGTCGTCGACGATCTTGACGCCCGGCGCCTGCGCCATGATTGCGCGCACCTGATCCTCGGTGATCGGCTTCTCGCATTCGAAGGTGATCGCCTCGCAATGCGCGCGCAGCACGGGCACCCGCACGCAGGTGACGCCGACGGCGATCTTGTCGTCCTCGAAGATCTTGTGGGTCTCCTTGATGACCTTGGTCTCTTCGTCGTTGTAGCCGGTCTCCGGATCGATGGCCGTGTTGTGGTTGAACAGGTTGAAGGCGTAGGGGTGCGGCATCACCTTCGGGGTGTAGACCTGTCCGTTGAGGTTGGCGCGGGTGGATTCGACGAGCTCCTCCATCGCGGCTGCTCCCGCGCCGCTTGCGGCCTGGTAGGTCGAGATGATCACGCGCTTGATGCGGTTCTTCCGGTGGATCGGCCACAGCGGCACCAGCGCGGTGATGGCGGCGCAGTTCGGGTTGGCGATGATGCCCTTGTGGTCGCGGATGCGGTTGGCGTTGATCTCGGGGATCACCAGCGGCACGTTGGGATCCATCCGGAAGGCCGACGAATTGTCGACCACGACGGCGCCGGACTTCACCGCAACAGGTGCGAACTTCTTCGAGATGCCGCTGCCTGCCGAGAACAGCGCGATGTCGACGCCCTCGAAGGCGCGCTCGGTCAACTCCTCGATCACGACCGGCTTGCCGCGGAAGCTGACGGTCTTGCCGGCCGAGCGGGCGCTCGCCAGCGCCTTCAGCTTGCCGACGCGGAAGCCGCGCTTGTCCATGGTGGCGATGAATTCGGCGCCGACTGCGCCGGTGACGCCGACAATCGCGACGACGGGATCGTTACTCACTTTGTCCTCCATTCGAATTTGAGCATGACGCGGGCAACAAAAAAGCCCCGGACCTTCATCAGGCGGGGCTTCGGGTAGAGATGATGCTGTACGACCGACTACGCGCGCACGCCTCCCGAGGCCCCAGAGGGCTTGGTGGTTTTGGTGGTGCGTTTGGTCGCGGTGATCATGGTGAGGACTTATGCGGGAGAGATCGGCGCCCGTCAACGGCTTTTGGGCGAAAACCTGGCCAGCAAAGACTTGGCAAAGGAAGACTTGGCAAAGGAAGACTTGGCAAAGGAAGGCTTGGCAAAGGAAGATTTGGCAAAGGAAGATTTGGCAAAGAAAGATTTGGCAACGCCCGCGTCAGCGCCGACGCACGCCCGGCGGCTCGAGGATTACCTCCTTCAGATCGCTGCCGGTGAGCACGACGATGACGAAATTGAGCTTGCCGCGTTCGCGCATCATGCCGCCGCTGATTGCCTTTCCCGAGGTCGTGTGCTCGGCGACGCGCACCGCATCGGCGAGGCGATGCCGGAGCGCCCTGAGCACGACGAGGTTGTCACGGTCTTCGGCGCCGAGCGACGCCAGCGGCGAGGCGGCCTCGCCACCGACCACGTGGCCGGTCGCGGCGTCGATTGCATGCTGCCAGATGCGGTCCCGCTGCATGGTCTTGACCCGGTAGACCGCGGGCTCCGTCGCGCCGTCGAAGCTGATGTCGGCGGTGATCGAACCGGAGTGCAGCGCCTCCGCAATCGCCATCGCCTTGCGCAGCGAGATCTGGGCGGCCTGGAAGCTGTCGAGCTCGCGGCGAACCGTATGCACGTCGAGCCCGTTGTCACTGTCCTGCGGGGTGAGTGCGGCGGCCTCCGAGCCCGTGATCGCATGGGCCGGCGACGCCAGGGACAGGGCCAGCAGCACGGCCGCGAGCAGCCGCGTTCCAAAAGCCCAATGCCGCAGTGCGTGGAAACGTCCCGTCGTCATAGCTATATCCGTCGCGTCGAACCGCCGCCCAGGCGGAGAAAATGCAAGGAAAATGCGGCCGACCTCTTGTTAGTCAGAGGTCGGCCGCCGAACGTTCAGACGAAGCGATGGCGGCAGCTTCGTCGTGACGATCGAAGTTACAAGGCGACACCAAACCCTTGGGGGGCTGAACCGGGTTCAGCGTCTCTTTGCAACTAAACAATACGGTTTCGTTCTGTTTTTTCAAGGTTGCCCGCGATAGATGGTTGCTCACGATAACGTGCGAGACGATAGAACGATCCTGCTGAAAGCCGCTTAGCGGGCCGGTCGGCGGCGCGCCTTCGCCGGCTCCTTGGCGGCGTCGCGCAACCGGTCCCGCGGTCCCACGGCACCGGCGAGGAACAGCCGGATCGAGACTTCCATCCGCGTCACGGCGGCTTTCATGTCGATCGGAATCCCGAATGTCGCCATCCGGTGGGTGTGGCCGACCACCATGTTGAGGAAGGTCTCGGCCGCGATCGTCGTGTCCTCGAGGTCGAGGGCGCCATTGTCGACCAGATGGTCGAAGAAATCCGCCGTCGTCGACACCGCCTTCGACCAGCCTTCGTCGACGGCAAGCTTGGCGACCTCGGGGAAATTGATCGCCTGCGCGGTCAGGATCCGGCTGAAGGCGATGGAGTCGGCGCTGCAGTTCAGCACCAGCAGCTGGCGCCCGAGCTCGATCAGCCGTTCCTCGACCGAGCCATCGCAGCTACCGCCGGCCTGTGCTTCGGCCGCCGCGGCGGCCAGCGGGGCGAGCCACCGGGCGATTTCGCGCCTGAGCACCGCGGTGAACAGGCCGCGCTTGTCGCCATACTGTCCGTAGACGGTGGGCTTGCTGACGCGGGCCGCCTCGGCCACGGCGTCGATCGACGTCGCATCGAAGCCGCGCTCGAGGAACAGGCGCGTGGCGACCTCGATCAGCCGCTGGTCGCGCTCGATCGCAGCATCCCGGGTCGGCCGGCCGCCACGTGACTTGATCACGCCGCGCTTGGCCACCTTGGCCTTGGTTGCCGTCAATCCCATTGCCCATTCATCTCGTTGTGCGTTCGGACGGGTCTGTCCGGTCTATAACCCGCGCGATGCGGATTCGTCCATTCGGGTGGTACCGGGGGCTGGCCCGGTCAGGGCGGCGTCGCGGTCCAGGCCTGCCCCGCGGCGGCCTTCTCATAGCCGTGCTGGTAGAGCGCGCGCATATAGGCAGTGTCGAAGCCCTGGGTTTCCGGCGCCGGATAGTCGCGCTCGATGTAGGACAGATGGAAGCCCAGCCGGTTGCGGCGGGCGAAATCATAGGTCGAGAGAATGACCGAGCGCGTCTGCGCCTGGGTGATCGCGGAAATGCTGCGCGAGGCGACGTCGATCGTCGAGTTCGACACCAGCTCGAAGTTGCCCTCGAGCTTCTTGTTGACGAGGATGTAGATGTTCATGCGGCCATCGGCGGGCCACGCACGTTCGCGAAACAGCAGTGCGTCCGGCAGCGTCAGGACCGGCGCGGTCACGCCGCCGTCGACATGCATCTCCTGGAAGCGGCGGCCCTGACCCTCGGCGTCGATCATGATCGGCGGAAACACCAGCGGGATGCTGGCGGAGGCCGCCATCACGTCGCGAAACAGCTGCAGCGCCTCGGGCGTTCCGACGGCGGCGATCCGTCCCATGTCCCAGATCACCGTGCGCTGGGTGTCCAGATCGGTGGTGACGATCAGGAGCTTTCGGCCCTTGGCGTTTTCGCGCGCCACCTCGCTCAGGACGTCCTGGCCGACGTAACGCGCCACCAGCTCGCGCAGCCGCTTGTTGCCGAACAGGCCGGAGCCGAACAGCACCCGCATCAGGCTCGGGTCCTGCAGCAGGCTTTCGGCGATCCCGGACGTGTAGACCTCTCTCAGCGTATCGTCGTAGCGCGGGCCGAGGAATGCAAAGGGCGCGATCAGCCCGCCGGTGCTGACACCGGAGACGACCGAAAAGTTCGGACGGTTGCCGGCCGCGGTCCAGCCGTTGAGGACGCCGACGCCATAGGCGCCGTCGGCGCCGCCGCCGGAGAGGGCGAGATAGGTCTTGATCGGGGCGCGGTCGCTCTTCTCGAGCCGGAATTTGGACGCCGGCTCGTCGGCGTAGCGCCGCAGCCCGTCGAGATCGAGCACCCGCGAATTGGCGGCGTCGGCCGCCGTGTAAGGCATACGTGGCAGCGAGCTGCAGGCCGCCAGCGCGAAGGCGAGCCCGCACAGCAGCACCGCTTGCCGGATCACATGACCAGCTGTCATCCGATGGCGGATGCCGTCAGGCCGGGCGCTGCAGGATGGGAACATCTCGGCCAGTCAGGTTTCACGCGGATTGCAGTCGCGGCGGGAACGATCCGCCGCCTTATTCTTGACATAAAACGATACGGTTTCGTTTTGTTTAACCGAAGGACCGTTCCGGGGCAAGCATCCGCCCGGCGGTTGGCGCTCACGAAGTCGCGCGGAGGCCGTTACCCGACGGGTTGATCGGGCACCGGCGACACGCAATAAGCAGCCGCATGAATCTTCCCAATCATTTCGAACTGCTGGCCACTGATGGCGCCGCCCGCACCGGGCGCCTGACCACGCCGCAAGGCGTCGTCCGGACGCCCGCATTCATGCCGGTCGGCACGGCCGGGGCGATGAAGGGCATGCATTGGCGCGAGGTGCGCGATGCCGGCGCCGATATCGTGCTTGGCAACACCTATCACCTGATGCTGCGGCCGGGCGCCGAGCGGATCGCGGGGCTTGGCGGCCTGCAGCGCTTCACCGGCTGGGGCGGCCCCATGCTGACGGATTCCGGCGGCTTCCAGGTGATGTCGCTCTCGGAGCTGCGCAAGGTGACCGAGAAGGCCGTGACCTTCCGCTCGCATATCGACGGCGCCAAGGTCGAGCTGTCGCCGGAGCGCTCGATCGAGGTGCAGCGGCTGCTCGGCTCCGATATCGCGATGCAGATGGACGAGTGCGTACGCCTGCCGGCCGAGCGCGTCGACATCGAGCGCGCGATGCAGCTGTCGCTGCGCTGGGCCGAACGCTCCAAGCGTGCCTTCGAGAGCGCGCCGGACGGCTACATGCTGTTCGGCATCGTCCAGGGCGGCGACATCCCCGATCTCCGCCACGCCAGCGCCCGCGGGCTGACCGACATTGGCTTTCACGGCTACGCGATCGGCGGGCTGGCGGTCGGCGAGCCGCAGGCGGTGATGCTGTCGATGATCGAGGAGACTGCGCCGGCGCTGCCGTCCGATCGGCCGCGCTATCTGATGGGCGTCGGCACGCCGGAGGACATTCTGGAGGCGGTGGCGCGTGGCGTCGACATGTTCGACTGTGTGATGCCGACCCGGAACGGGCGCCACGGCATGGCGTTCACCCGGTTCGGCCAGATCAACCTGCGCAACGCCCGGCACATCGACGATCCGCGTCCGCTCGATGAAGAGAGCACATGGCCGGCGGCGCGCGGCTATTCGCGCGCTTATCTGCATCATCTGGTGCGTGCCGGCGAGACCCTTGGGGCAATGCTGCTGTCCGAAATCAACGTCGCCTATTACCAGGAGCTGATGCAGGGCATCCGCGACGCGGTGGCAAACGGCACCTTCGAGGATTTTAAAACGAAAACGCGCGCCGGTTGGGCGCGCGGTGACATCGCTCCGAGGTGAGCTGTGTGATCAGTTGCACACGATCGGTTTCACCGTGTGCTTGGTCACGAACCCGTAACCGCAATTGTCGCAGGTCCAGAGATAGCTGATCAAATTGTCGAACAGGTACGCGGACGCTTCTGCCGCTACCATGGAGTCAGCACACACAGGACAGGTCGGCAAATCGCTGCCGCGCGGATCGGGCCTGGACGCTGCGGTCGACCGGACTTCAGCAAGTGCTGGCATGTGCGCCTCCCTTTGCGTTCTGAGCTGCACCTGACGAAAGTATATAGACGCACTTGTTTGACCTTGTCGCAACACAAATGCGTAGGTTTTACGTTATTTGCGTAGGTTCTTATTTTGCGATGCAACGAATTGGCGCCTCGGCGGTTTCTCACTTGCGCGTCATGATGCGCTGCTTCTAATGAGAGAAGACCGCATATTTTCAGCATATCCCGCAACAGGAGCCGCTTGATGGACGCGCCGTCGACAACGAGTGCAGTGCAACCCGGACGCGGCCGCGTCTTTGACTCCATCGTCGATGCGATCGGCTCAACGCCGATCGTGCGGCTGCGCAGACTGCCGCAGGCAAGCGGCGTCAACGCGACGATCCTCGCCAAGCTGGAATATTTCAACCCGGCGGCCAGCGTGAAGGACCGTATCGGTGCGGCGATGATCGTGGCGATGGAGAAGGCCGGCATCATCAACGCCGACACCGTGCTGATCGAGCCGACCTCGGGCAATACCGGAATTGCGCTGGCCTACGTCGCGGCATCGCGCGGCTATCGGCTGAAGCTCGTGATGCCGGAGTCGATGTCGATCGAGCGGCGGCGGATGCTCGCCTTCCTCGGCGCAGAGATCGTGCTGACCCCGGCGGCGCAGGGCATGAAGGGCTCGATCGCGACCGCGGAAGAACTCGTGCGCACGACCCCCAACGCCGTCATGCCGCAGCAGTTCAAGAACCTCGCCAATCCCGAAATCCATCGCCGCACCACGGCGGAGGAGATCTGGAACGACACCGGCGGCAACATCGATTATTTCGTCGCCGGCGTCGGCACCGGCGGCACCATCACCGGTGTCGGACAGGTGCTGAAGCCGCGCAAGCCGTCATTGCGCGTCGTCGCGGTGGAGCCGGAGGAGAGCCCGGTGCTGTCGGGCGGCCAGCATACGCCGCACAAGATCCAGGGCATCGGCGCGGGCTTCATCCCTGACATCCTCGACCGCTCGGTGATCGACGAGATCGTCAAGATCAACAGCGCTACCGCAATCGAGACCGCGCGCGCGCTGGCGCGCAACGAAGGCATCCCCGGCGGTATCTCGTCTGGGGCGGCAATCGCGGCCGCCTTGCAGATCGGCAAGCGGCCGGAGGCTGCGGGCAAGACCATCCTGGCGATTGTGCCGTCATTCTCGGAGCGCTATCTCTCGACGGTGCTGTTTGAAGGAATCTAGGACATGGCCGACCAGCCGAGACGACCGCGAACCCTGAACGATGCCCGTAGCGAAGCCGAGGCGGCGTTTAAACGGGCCACCACCAAGGTCGCGGATGCGCTGCCGAAGACTGCGGCCGTCCCGGTCCCCGGCGTCCGGGAGCAGGTCACGCTGCGGATCGATCAGGACGTGCTGGCATATTTCCAGGAGGGCGGCCCCGGCTGGCAGGACCGCATCAACGCGGCGCTGCGCAAGGCCGCCGGGAAGTAGCACGCTTTCGAAGCAGGCAAGCCCGGGATGATCGCCGGGCCTTTTGGCCGAGCCGCAGCGGTGTAGCGCTGCGCGGTGGTCATCTTGCGCGCGCCGACACCTTTGCAGCGGGCTTCAGGTTCAGGAGGTTGCCGGCCAGGATCATGGCGGCGCCAAGCACCGTATAGGCGTCGAGCTGCTCGGCATAAATCAGCCACCCGACGATCGCGGTCAGCGGGACCCGGACGAAATCCATCGGGATCACGACGGTCGCATCAGCGTGGAGCAGGGCGCGCGCCATGCAGTAATGCGAGAAGGTGCCGCAGAATGCGATCACGGCAAGCCAGCCCCAGGTGGAGAGCGGCGGCCAGGTCCAGACATAGAGCGCAGGCCCGATGCTGGCGAGCGACTGCACCACCAGCATCCAGAAGATGATCGTCAGCGCCTGCTCGGTCCGCGTCAGCGATTTGACCACGACGATCGAGACTCCGAAGCCCATGGCCGCGGCAAGCGCGATCAGCTGGCCCGGATTGATCGCACCGGTCGCCGGCCGCACGATCACGATGACGCCGATGAGGCCAAGCACGATCGCCTTCCAGGATGTCATCCGTTCGCCGAGGAAGCCCGCCGCAAGGATCGCGGTCCAGATCGGCATCGTGAACTCGATCGCGACCACCTGGCCGATCGGGATCAGTGTCAGCGCATAGAACCAGCCAAGCTGCGCGCAGAAATGGATCAGGTTGCGCGCGATGTGCAGGTGCGCGCGCGGTCTTCACGATCGCAAGCCCGCCATGGATGTGGACCAGCGGATACAGCATCACGAAGCCGAGCACGCCGCGCACGGCCATCAGCTGGAAGACGTTGACCTCGCGCGTGGCCTCGCGGCCGGCCACCGCCACGATCAGCATCAGCGCGAGCCAACCGGACATCCACAGTGCTGCGCGGGTCTTTGAGGGCGTGCGATCCATGATCGGAATGAGATGAGGAGGGATTCCCGGTATCGGCGAGCCGATATGAATTTGCAACGCGCAATTCTGCGATGCGGTGGTGCGCCAACCGCGTGATCTCTGCTAAGCAGGGCGGGAATAATCACATCAGGAGGATCTGCCCATGCGTGTCTTGCAACCGGCCGAGTGGTCGAAACCCCGCGGCTTCTCGCACGGTGTCGCGTTCGACGCGCCCGGCAAATGGATCGTCTTGGCGGGGCAGACCGGCGGCGACGAGAAGGGCGAGTACGCGCCCGAGATGGCTGCCCAGGTCGGCACGGCGCTGAAGCGCATCATCAAGCTGTTGAACGAAGCCGGCGCCGGTCCCGAGCACATCGTTCGCCTGACCTGGTACCTGACCAGCCGCAGCGAATACGAGGCCGCGGGCGCCGGTATCGGTGCGGCGTGGAAGGAGACACTCGGACGCAATTTCCCGCCGTCCACGCTGCTCTATATCGACGGACTGGTCGATCAGCGCGCCAAGGTCGAGATCGAGGTCACCGCGTTCGTGCCCGCTGCATAGAGGCACGCGCGCGCGATTGCCGCGTGGCCAAGCAAAAGGCCCTCGGGGATGACCCGAGGGCTTTTCTCGTCTGAGTACCGATTGCTTACTTCGACAGCGTGATATTGGCGCCGCGGAACTGGCTGTCGGCCCTGATGGTGACGGACTGCTTGTTGCCGGCGGTGCGCATCGCGATGTCGGCATTGAAGCCGGGCGCGCTGGCAACGACCTGGAAGTTGCCGCCGCCGCCGCGACCTCGCAGATCGCCGTTGACATTGCGGCTGGACTCGCTCCATGAGCCCGTGACCGCATTACCCTCGGCCTGCACATCGGCCGCCAGGTTGAACTTGTAGGCGTCGCTGGCGCAGGTGAGGCCCATAGTCATCCTGGGCCCGCCGACGTGGTAGGTCGCACGGCAGCGGATACGTTCGCTGGAACCGTCATCCAGGGTGACGGTGCCGGCGCCCGACCAGGTGCCAGCCATGCCGGCGAACGGGCTGGACTGGGCATGGCCCGGGCTGCTTGCCAATGCGGTCACGAAAAACGCGACGGCTACAAATGCTGGCCGCCGCGCGATGGCGAAGAAACTCGATACGCTGGTGATCTTACTGACGGGATGCTTCCCATCGGCCGCTGCACGGTACGCCAGCTGATGCCCCATTCCACTTCCCCGATCCGGAGTTGCCACTGAGTTGTCCGTTCGCATATGCACCATTGATCGAGACTCGCACAAGGCCCCCGCTGCCGACGGTGCCGGAGATCGTCGCGCCGGGCGCGGTGATCTTTCCTTCCGAAACGGTCAGGGTGGAGCTGGACGACGGCTCGCAGCTACCGGTCTTGGTGACGACGGTGACGTTCCAGAGGCCGTCATAAGGCTGCTGGGCGGACACGGGAGCAGCGGTAAGGGCAACAGCCGAGGCGACCGAAGTGACCAAAATCAGGTCGCGAATGCGGATCGAACGCATGAATCAAATCCCTGTAATTTCGTGTGATGACGCGGCTTATCCTGTCACAATGTGTTCAAAATTTGCTGCGTCGCAGAAGCCCCAAATGTTCCTGTGGACTCAAACACATCATAGTGAATCTGGTTCCGGGTCAGGAACGAATAATCTGTTCCGTTGTTTAACTACGCAAGGTATTTTGATACCAAGTCGCGGATTAGTGCTTGCCGGGGCTGAGGTTAGGCGCCTTGGTCGCAAACTGCTCATCCTGGGGCTTGGCCGGCAGCGTCTTGAAGGCCTTCGCGTAGTCGATGACCTCACCGAGCAGGCGCAGGCCGAGCGGTGCCAGCGCACGTTCCCACAATTCGCGTGCGGTCTCGCCCTTCTTGACGAACACCCAGTCCTGGGCGGCGATGGCGCCGGCGTCCATACGGTCGGCGAGGTGATAGATGCTGCCGCCGGCGATCGGATCGCCTTCCTTGATGGTCCATTCCACCGCCGCGATACCGCGGTGGCGGGGCAGCAGCGACGGGTGGTAGCCGACGCCACCAAACTTCGCCACGGCGAGGGCCTCCTTGCTGACCCGGGCGTGGCTGTGGGCGGTCACGATCAGGTCTGTGCCGGGTGCGATCTCGGCGGCCGTCACCAGCTTGGGATCGGCCTGGACCACGACCTCGATGCCGGCCGCCCGGGCGGCTGCCGCCAGCCGGTCCTCGCCGTCATGGACGACTACCCTTGCGATCTCGACGGCGTGCTCGCGCAGCATGTTCAAGGTCGTCACGCCGAAGTGGCGGGAACCGACGAGGGTAAGGCGCATGGGATCAATTCCGTGGGGGTTACGCGGGATTTGCTTGGGCGGCCGCCATGCCGATAGCACACCGCGGCCGCCAGTTTCGTTGTCCTGCCCGTTATCAACAGGCCGGCCGGCTGGCAACCTCAGGCCGCCGGCTGCTTGCTCGCCAGCACCTTGTCGATGCGCCGGCCGTCGAGATCGACGATCTCGAAGTCCCAACCCTGCGCATTGATTTTCGCACCGACATCGGGGATCGCGCCAAACGCATGCAGCAGGAAGCCGGCGGCGGTCTGGTAGGGCCGCGGCGAGGGCAGCACGATGCCGAGCAGTTCGCTGAACTCGAGCGCCGCCATCCAGCCCGAGATCAGATAGGAGCCGTCGTCGCGCCTGACATAAGCGGGCTCGGCCGGGCCTTCCTCGGTATGGAAGGCGCCGACGATGGCCTCGAGGATGTCGGCGCTGGTCACGACGCCCTGGAACGTGCCGTACTCGTCGTGCACGAGGCCGATATGCACCGCGGAGTCGCGCAGGATCGCGACCACGTCGCGGGCGTCGACGGTCTCCGGGATGATCGGCGCATCGCGCGTCAGCGCGCGGATGTCGGGCGTCTGGCCGGCGAGGTAGACGTCGAGCACGTCCTTGGCCTGCACGATGCCGAGCGCATGATCGCGGTTGCCGTCGAACACCACGCAGCGCGAGTGACTGCTCTTTTGCAGCATCGCCAGGATCTCGGGCGCGGGCGCGGCGAGGTCGATCAGGCTGACCTCGTGGCGCGGGGTCATGACGGCGCCGACCGGCAGATCGCCAAGCCGCATCACGCCGGCGATCATCTCCTTTTCGCCGGGCTCCAGCACGCCGGCGTTTTCGGCTTCCACCACCAGCGTCTTGATCTCGTCCTCGCTGACGCGGTCCTGCGCATCCTCGCGATGGCCCAATAGCCACAGCAACGACTTGCCGGAGCGGTCGAGCAGCCACACCACCGGCAGCGACAGTTTCGCCATCATCGTCATCGCCGGCGCGGCCCGCACCGCGATCGCCTCCGGATCGCGCAGCGCGATCTGCTTCGGCACCAGCTCGCCGACGATCAGCGAGGCATAGGTGATCACGCCGACGACGATGCCGACGCCGGCAGCGTCGGCGACGTTGGCCGGCACGCCAAGCTCGAACAGCCATTGCGAGAGCCGCTGGCCCAGCGTCGCGCCCGAGAAGGCGCCCGACAGCACGCCGATCAGCGTGATGCCGATCTGCACCGTGGAGAGGAATTTTCCGGGATCGGAGGCCAGCGCAAGCGCGCGGCGCGAACCGCTGACGCCGCGTTCGACCAGCGCGGCGAGGCGCGCCGGACGGGAGGAGACGATCGCGAGCTCCGACATCGACAACAGACCGTTGACGACGATCAAGACCGCCACGATCGCAAGTTCCAGATATAACACGGGAGTCCCTGAGGTTTGGCGGCATGGGCCGCTCTGCGACGCCCAATATAGGCATACCGGGGCCGTTTTGCTGTGCCTTGTCGGGCGCCCCTGCACAAGCAGAGGGTGCGTATGGCGCGCATGCAGCAGGAGATCGCGGCATTTTGGCGCGCTGGCGCTTGTGACCACCGGCGCGTTTTCTTCACGCGAGGTGGAAAACGCTACTAGGCGAGTATCCGCAGCTCAGGTCGGACGAACGTCTTGCTCGATGCAGAAGGCTGACTCAGCATCTGTTTGGAAGCGGCTTGCAGCTGCACGCGCAGATCGGCGTTGCATTGCTTCATCTGGTTGCGCAGTTCGCGTCGGGAGAAGGCGGTGAGTGAGGGGTCCGCGAGCTGTTGCCAGGCGGTACGGAGCCATTCCTGCAGCTCGCGAATGTTCTGATCCAAAGTCTTCTGATCCAGGACGCTGGGCTGGGTCATGCAGCCAAATCCCACGAAGTGATCAGTTGCAAAGTAACGCTGATTCGCGTCGCTTCACCTAGCGCTATGTTGCGCAGGCGTGTGTTGGGCAGGGGAGATCGGATGCGGCAGGCGCGCCGTTGCCCGGCTCAGCGCGGCTTGCCGGGGCCGGTGCGCAGGAAATCCAGCGCGATCGGCAGCGCGAGGAACAGCGCGGCCATCATCGAAAGATGACGCGTTTGCGTGGCGGTCAGGCCGAGATCGTGTTGGGCGAGATAGGCGAGCATGATCGCTGCGTAGGCGGCGACGCAGATCGCGACGGCGATGCTCCCGAAATCGGTCTTGCTGTCGGTCTCATAGTTCACGGCGGCACCACTTCGTTGTGGGAGTGGTGTAGCGCGGCTCACCCGCACCGACTATGAGCTGGATCACGGGCGCGAGACGGACGATTGGCTTCGCTCGTCGCGGCGATCGATCAGGCTGGCTCGCGGCACGAAGCCTAGCGAGGAAGCTTGCGTTCCGGCTGGCTTTGCTGCGGAAGCTTGACCGGGATGTGGGGCGATGTACTCACCACACGCGGGCTGCCGTCGGAATGGGTCTGGCCGTTGAGCAATGTCTCGAGAACCAAAAAGAACTTTTCAGAAAGCATGGGCGTAGCCCTCGTCGTCTAATGTCCTTATGTCGCGGCGCCCGGCGGAAAATTCGATCAACTAATAGGGAGGTGCGCCGCCATGGCGATGCTGCAGCGCGGGGGCTTCCCTGTGCAATCCGGGAGATTACCGGCGCCGAAGCCTTCAGACTGCGCGCCGATGGTTGCCAAATTCCTAACGGTGGCCGGCGCAGCCCGTGATTGCGTCACACCGTTCCTTCAAGGATCGGCGTTAACGAGAGCGGCATGGATCGGGACCAGGACATCGACGAGGGATTTGGGTCGGCGCTGCGCCGCAGCTACGGCCGGTTCGCCTGGTGGATCGTACGGCTTAACCGCGTGCTCGAGCCGTCGCGCGCGGCCGAGCC
>NZ_JACMYP010000127.1 GCF_020889705.1 Bradyrhizobium altum
CCCATGCGCCCGAACTTGGCGGCGACGGCGCCGTCGCCGTGGCCGGTGACAGCGCGGGCGGCAACCTTGCCGCCGTGGTGGCGCAACGATTGCGTGATGCGGGCATCCCGCTCGCTGCGCAATTTCTCATCTATCCGGCGGTCGACCACGTAGCCGCCGTCTATCCAAGCATCGAGCAGAACGCCAAGGGCTACTTCCTCGAAACGGACACCATGGCCTGGTTCTACAATCACTATGCCGGCGGCTTCAGCGACACTATGGACTCGCGCCTGGCGCCGCTGCAGGCCAGGAGCCTCGCAAACCTGCCGCCGGCCGTGGTGGTGACGGCCGAGTTCGATCCGCTGCGCGACCAAGGGGCCGCTTACGCCGAGGCGCTGTGCGCCGCAGGCGGCAAGGCCGAGCACATTCCAGGGCCGGGCATAATCCACGGCTATTTCGACATGGGCCGCTGGTCGCCTGCCGCGCAGGCTATCATCGAGCGCAGCACTTCTCGCTTCGGCGAAGTGCTGCGGGGCGACTAGCGCTACTTCGGCAGGCCAGGGCCTGTTGACGTTCGCCTTAAGGCGAGACGCGTTGCGGCAAGGCCGATCGTGGCGGAAAAGCTCGGATCGGTCTTGTCGCATCTGGCGGCGATGCGACGGGGGAAGAGCTGGGTCGATTGGAGTGGCGACTGGATAGGCGGGGAGCGTGCCGGCAGCTTTGTCGTTCAGCGTGGATCGGCGGAGCTGGCATCATTCTACGGAACATTGATGAGCCGGTAGATGTAATGCTGAAACGTATAGAGATCGACTTTCCTGATCTCGGCCGCGGCGACAGAATCGCGGCGGCGTAGCGCTCTCAAAAACTCATCTTGAATACGGATCGTAAAGATGACGAATTCAGGATCCCTGTTGCCCTCGTGATCGTCGCGTGAGAGAGCGGCGGCATAGTAAGGCGCGGTGCGCGTGCGCAGGTTGATGATCTGTTCGGCGATCGTGCTTGAGCCAGATTTCAGCGCCAGCATGCGCGCGACGTTCTGAATCTCTCCAACCCTGTTCGCAGTGGCCGTCTCAAGCGTATAGACGCGGCGAGTGGCACGGATCGCTTCTTCAAGTTCATCGATGTCCACATCCGACATCAACGAGGCGCAGCGGCGGGCGGCCTCGGCTTCCAGAAGATTCCTCATCGAGAAAAGTTCGTCCATCATCAGCCGGTTAATTCCCGGTATCTGCACGCTGTAATTTGGACGCAGGATGAGCACGCGCTCCACGGTCAGCTTGCTGATCGCATCACGGACAGGTTGCACGCTCGTGCCGAGTTCGGCCGCGAGTGCGCGCAGCGTCAGGCGTGTGCCGGGTAGCCACTCCCCACGAAATATCCGGTCCCGGATCGTCAAATAGACCTGAATGCTCAGGGTCTCCGCCGGCACCCCGGCTAGCGATACTGTGTCTTTCGGACTGTCGATTAGATCCATCGAATACTCCCTGTGCGAGCTTTACGTCGCTCAAGCTACTCCTACAAAGAGCCATTGTGTGATCACATCATACCTTCATACACTGCATCTGTCGGGCTGAATACGAAATATCTGGCTATCGCTTTCCAGCGAAAAAAGCACTTGCATGTCAACTTGTCTCGAAAATGAACCAAATCGCTTGATATGTCTGATATTCTTACTTGCGGAGCGGATATTTATGTGATCACATCAGTTTTACGAGCTTCCGCACGACGCTCTCGAAGCGGGGCCGGGTCGCGGTTTCAACGCCAGCCGAAAGGCCCAGAGACGAACCGCGCCTCCGAATTACGCGATTAGACGCATCGAGAATGGGGAGGAATGGCAAGGTGACCATCCGCGAATTCCGTCGTGCTGCGGCGTCGTGCCGCAATGTCGGCACGAGACGTTGGCCAGACGGATAACCGCACGACCATCCGACTTTCGCGCGCGCGATCCGGTTTTCCTGCGACCGATGACGACTTCGGATACGCACGCGGCTCAACCCGTAGCGTTCTGACCTAAACCTTCCTCGACCTTCGAGCGCGTGCCCAAGGGTCACGCTCGCGCATTCCGCAAGATTCCAGTCCTTCTTTGGAGAGTTAAGGCGATGGCCTATACAATTTCAGTCGACACGGGCGGCACATTCACGGATGTCATCGTGGCTGATAACCGTGGCCTGATGACGATCGGCAAGGCCTTGACCACGCGCGATCGCATCTTCCTCGGCATGCGCGAGGCGATCGAAGCTGCGGCGGATCAACTCGAGATTTCGTTTTCCGAACTTCTCGGTCAAACCACTCTTCTGATCTACGGAACGACGCGAGCTACCAACGCCATCGTGACGAAAACCGTGGCGAAAACGGCGTTCGTCACGACCAAGGGATTCGCCGACACTCTCCTGTTCAAGGAGGGCGGCAAGTTCAATCCCCATGACTTCACCCAGGATTACCCCGATCCCTACATCGCCAAGCGCCACACCTTCGAGATCGAGGAGCGGATGAACTCGGAGGGTCAAGTCTCTGTGCCATTCAATACGGTCCAGGCCCGACACATCGCCGACAGCATCCGCGATCAAGGCTTCGAGGCGGTGGCCGTCAGTTTCCTCTGGTCTATTGCCAATTCGGACCACGAACTGCGGTTCGCCAGGATTCTCGACGAGGTCGCGCCCAACGTCCCCTACACGCTTTCGCACCAGCTCATTCCGATCGTCCGCGAATATCGCCGCGCTTCGGCGACGGCCATCGATGCTTCGCTAAAACCGCTGATGCAGCGGCATCTCGAAGGGCTGCAGCATGACCTGCGGGAAGCCGGCTTCAACGGCGAACTTCTAGTCAGCACGGCGGCCGGCGGATGCAGCAATGTCGAAGCCCTGATCGACAAGCCGATCTACACGGTCGGTTCGGGACCGGCGATGGCCCCGATCGCGGGCCTCACGTTCTCCGCGCTGGAGAGTCTCGGCAATGACGTCATCGTTTGCGACACCGGTGGTACGACCTTCGATGTCGGGCTGGTTCGCGACGGCAATCTTACATATACGCGCGACACTTGGCTTGGACCGCAATATACGGGCGACCTGCTGGGTATCTCCGCCGTGGACATGAGGTCGATCGGCGCCGGCGGTGGCTCGATCGCCTGGATTGACGAAGGCGGCTTGATGCGTGTCGGCCCCCAATCGGCCGGCGCTGAACCCGGTCCTGCCTGCTACGGACGTGGCGGTACGTTGCCGACCGTCTCGGACGCCGCGGTGGTGCTCGGTTATTTTGATCCCGACTACTTTCTCGGCGGTCGCATGACTCTTGATGCCGGCGCGGCACGTCGCGCGATCGAAACCGTATCATCCCGACTCGGGAGCACCGCGGAAGAGACAGCCTACCGCATCATCCATCTGGCCGGCGAATTCATGATGCGCGCGATCGGCGACATCACGATCAATGAAGGCGTCAACCCACGCGAAAGCACCATCGTCGCCGGCGGCGGCGCGGCGGGTCTCAACATCATGCTGATCGCCAAGGAGTTGGGGTGCGAAAGCGTCGTGCTGCCGAAAGTCGCCTCGGTGCTGTCGGCCTCGGGGATGCAGTTCGCCAACATCGTCGCTGAGGAGACGGCGAGCGTCGTGTCGCTGACCAATCGTTTCGATAAGGACAAAGTGAATGCCACGCTGGCCGAACTGAAGGATCGGCTCGAGGCTTTCCGGCGCACGCTCGGCGAACGTGGCAAGGACTACCGGATAGATTATTACGCGGAGGCACGCTACCTCGGTCAGGTGTGGGAGCTGGATACGCCGCTGGCATCGGGTTCGTTCGCCAGGCAGGGCGATATCGACGGGCTCGTCAACGCCTTTCATGAAGTCCATGAGCGCGTGTTCGCCGTTCGCGACGAAGGCAGTCCTGTCGAGATCGTGAACTGGAAAGCGCGGCTGACGGCCAAGATCGCATCCCAAGAAGCGCCGAATGTCGCGCGCATGGCGAAGACTGACGCCAGTCCTTCCGGGATACGCCAGTGCTTCTTCGGTACCGCCACGCCTGTCAGCACCAGTATCTACAAGCCGGATGATCTGGGGCTCGGCGCCGTCATTAAGGGACCGGCTATCGTCGAGGAGCCGACGACGACGCTTGTTGTCTATCCCGGCATGACCGCGACGATCAGCTCCGCCGGAAACTACCTTCTCAGGCTGGCATAGGATCAGAGCAATGACCGTGACCACAGGCAACAGCGAATTCGATCCCTATCTCACGGCGATCATCGCCAATCGCATCGACGGCATCGTGCGCGAGATGACTAACACTCTTCTGCGCGCGGCGCGATCCGCGGTCATCAATTCTGCGCGCGACTTCAGTTGCGCTATATGCACGGCCGACAATCAACTCCTCGCCAGCGCCGAGGGCCTGCCGATCCATATCTTCGGATCGCACATGCTGACCGCTGCGATGACGGACCGTCATGCCGGCGATCTCCGCGAAGGCGATTGCTACCTGCACAACGATCCCTATTCCGGCAATTCACACGCTGCAGATCATGCATTCCTCGTCCCCGTGTTTATCGATGGCGAGCACCTGTTCACGACGGTCGCCAAGGCCCATCAGGCGGACATCGGCAACAGCCTCCCGACGACCTACATGGCTCAGGCGCGCGACCAATATGAAGAAGGCGCCCTCATCTTCCCGGCGGTCCGTATCCAGCGCGACTACAAGATGAATGAAGACGTCGTCGCGATGTGTCGTTCACGCATCCGCGTGCCCAACCAGTGGTACGGCGATTTCCTCGCCGGCATCGGCTCCGCCCGCATCGCGGAACGACGCCTGAAGGAGCTGTGCAAGAAATACGGTAAGGAGACGATCAAGAACTTCATGACCAATTGGATGGACTATTCCGAGCAGCGCATGATCCAGGCGATCAAGAAGCTTCCGAAAGCGAGCGTCGTCCGCAGCGGCGCGCACGATCCCCTCGCCGGACTGCTGCCCGACGGTGTGCCGCTCAACGTCAAGCTCAACATCGACCCGGACAACTCGATCATCGATCTCGATCTGCGGGAAAATGTCGATAACGTGCCCTGCGGTTTCAACGAAAGCGAGGCCTGCGTCACGGCGGCGGTGTTCTCGGGCGTATTCAACTCGATCGATCCCACCGTGCCGCGCAATGCGGGTTCGTTCCGGCGCCTGGACCTGCATCTCCGCGACGGCTCCGTTGCGGGCCGTCCTGCGTTCCCGCACTCCTGTTCACTGGCCACCACGAATGTCGCCGACCGGCTAATCAACATCACCCAGTCTGCGTTCGCGACGATCGGCGAAGACTTCGGGCTCGCGGAAGGCGGCATCGGCATGGGCGCCGGCACCGGCGTCATCTCCGGCAAGGACCACCGGCTGGGCAACGAACCCTACGTCAATCAGTTGATCGTCGCAGCGGCCGGCGGCCCCGGCAGCCCAACGGCAGACGGCTGGCCGAACTACGCCTTGCCCGTTGTCGCCGGCCTTATGTATCGCGACTCCGTCGAGGTGGACGAACTCAAGCATCCGCTGGAATTCCAATACATCCGTATCCTCCCCGGCTCCGCCGGCGCGGGCAAATATCGTGGCTCCTTCGCGGTCGAAGTCTCCTATGGCCCCAAGGAGCAGCCGATGGATGCCATCTGGCCGTGCGACGGCACACACTATCCGCCCAAGGGCGTCCGGGGCGGTCAGGACGGCATCAAGGCGCAGCATTGGAAGATAAACGCGAACGGAGAGGAAGAGGAACTTCCGAACGTCGTCATCACGGTCCTCAAGAAGGGCGAACGGGTTCGCGGCAACACCACCAGCGGCGGCGGCTACGGCAATCCATTTGAGCGCGACCCGCGCCGCGTTCTCAAGGATGTGCTCGACGGCTTCGAAACGATCCAGCGGGCGCGGGATGTCTACGGCGTCGCGTTCATCGGTTCGGTCACCACGAACGATCTCGCCATCGATGCCGAGGCAACCGGAAAATTGCGCGAACGTGCGGCGACCTGAATCAGCAGCTCTGACGTTGGAATAGCGAAATGACTCATTGGCCGGATCCGACCTGCAGGTCGAAGCAACTCTATGACCGCGGACTGAAAGTGCTGCCCGGCGGCATCACCCGAACGATGCCCTGGCAGGATCCGTTTCCGGTCTACGCCGCGCGCGGCGAAGGCGCCTATGTGATCGACGTCGATGGGACGCGCCGCCTCGACCTCCTCAACAACTTCGCTTCGCTCGCGCACGGCCATGCGCATCCCGCCGTGGTCGAGGCGGTGCGCAGGCAGGTCGGCAACGGCACGGCCTTCACGCTGCCGACAGAACAGGAAGTCGCGCTTGCGGAGACGATCTGCGCCCGTGCCGAAAGCTTCGAGCAGGTTCGCTTCTGTAACTCCGGTTCGGAAGCGGTGATGAGCGCGATCAAGGCCGCCCGCGCGCTGACCGGACGCCCCAAGATCGTCAAGGCCGAAGGCGTCTACCACGGCTCCTACGACTATGCCGAAGTCAGCCTCGACTCCAATCCGTCCAACTGGGGCAACGATCCGAACTCAATCGGCTATTCGAAGGGCGTGCCGAAAGGCGTGACTGACGACGTCATCGTCGTGCCGTTCAACAATGTCGAGACCGCTGAACGCATCATCCGCGCGAACGCGTCACAAATCGCTGCGGTGATAATGGATCCGGCTCCCAGCTATCTCGGCTTCCTTCCGATGTCGAAGGACTACATCGCCATGATCGAGCGCGTGACGCGCGAAATCGGCGCGGTCTTCATCCTCGACGAGGTCATCACCTTCAGGGCTCACAGCGGCGGTGCACAGACGTTGTTCGGCATCAATCCCGATATGACGACACTCGCTAAGATTATCGGCGGCGGATTCCCCGTCGGGGCCGTGGTCGGCCGGCGCGAATTCATGAAGGTTTACGATCACCGTGCCGGCAAGCCCGCCTTGCCATGGAGCGGCACATTCACGGCCAACCCCGTTACGATGACCGCCGGGAAAGTCACGCTCGACCTGCTCGGCGATCCCGCTATCGATCGGATGAACCGCATGAACGAGCGGATCATCAACGAACTCAATGTCGCGTTCAAACAATCCGGCTTTCCGGGTCAGGTTACTGGTTTCGCATCGATGTTCATGATCTTCGGGCACACTCGGCCGGTTACCGACTATCGCTCAGCCTATGCCACGCCCGAGGAAGCAAACCGCGTCAAAGCCCTTCAAAGGGCGCTTACCGACGAAGGGTTTCATCTCGCCAGCACGGGAAAGGGAATTCTTTCGACGCCGATGACCGACGCCGATATCGATCATTTCATCGCCGCGGTCAGCGGAATCACGAAAGGCAGGCTTCTGACGTGACCGGCGCAGTTGCGTCGATGGAGTCGGTCTCGCTCTCTTCTCACGCTTAGGAACCTTTCGATGCATGCAAACTCGGCCGGCGTCCGTGACATCGCCCACGTCCTCCACGGATATGTCAACCTGAAGACTCAGTTGGAGCGACCTCCGACGGTAATGGTTGGCGGCAAGGGCATCTACGTCATGGACGAGAACGGCACCCCGTATATGGAAGGTGCCGCGGGCATGTGGTGCACCGCGTTCGGCTTCGGCGAGCAGGCGCTCATCGAGGCCGCCACCGAGCAGTTGCGCAAGCTGCCCTATTACCACACGGTCGCATACAAGTCGGTCAATCCGGCCATCGATCTCGCGGAGCGGCTCGCCGCGCTGGCACCGATCGAGGACGCGCATGTCTACTTCGCGCTGTCCGGCTCGGAGGCAAACGACTTCCTTGTGAAGTTCATCCGCTTCTACAACAACGCCAAGGGCCGGCCGCAAAAAAAGAAGATCATCTCCCGCATCAACGGCTACCACGGCGCTACCGTCATGGCGACGAGCCTCACCGGTCTTCCGATCAATCACAGGAATTTCGATCTCCCGCTGCCGGGCGTCATCCACGTCTCCGATCCGCACTACTTTCGCAACAGCCTGAATGGCGAGAGCCGCGATGAGTTTGGCGCGCGTCTGGTGCGGGAGCTCGAAGATACGATCCTTCGCGAAGGTCCCGACACGGTCGCGGCCCTTATCGCGGAACCGATCACTGGCGGCGGCGGCGTGAGCATTCCGCCTCTGTCCTATTATGCGGGAGTTCGCGAAGTCCTCAGCAAGTACGACATCTTCTTTCTCGACGACGAGGTCATCAACGGCTTCTACCGCACCGGCAAGCTCTGGGGCTGCCAGACAATGAACTTCAGGCCGGATACGATGACTCTGGCCAAGGGGTTGACGTCGGGCTATCAGCCGCTGGCCGCCATTGTCGTATCCGATGAAATATTTCAGGGCCTCGTCGAAGGGAGCGCATCCACCGGTTACTTCGGACACGGCTCGACCTATTCCGGACATCCGGTGGGCTGCGCGGTGGCGCTTAAGGTCCTAGACCTGTTGGAAGAGCGCAACATCGGTACGCATGTCGAGCGCGTATCGAAGCGGTTTCTCGCGCGCCTGAACCGTCTCGCCGATCATCCTTACGTCGGAGACGTGCGCAGCTCCGGATTGATCGGGGCCATCGAATTTGTTGCGGACAAGAAGACAAAGACGCCGTTGATGCCGGTCGGCACTTTCGGCGGCAAGGTCAGGGATCGGGCCGAGGAATTTTATAAGCTGATCGTTCGCGCACTGCCCGGCTGCGACGGCTGCGCCTTCTCTCCGCCGCTGATCATTACGGAGGAGGAAGTCGACGAAATGTTCGATCGCTTCACCAAGGCGCTGGAAGACGTGAGCGCGGCCTACGAACGTGAAACACAGTAGCGTTGTGACGCTGTCGCCAATGTGATCGCGTCAACGTTGTAAAAAAGCCGACCCGCCAGGCTCGCTTGCGATGTACTCGTCCCACAGGATCGACAGCGTCACGTGCTTGCGCCGGAGCTCGCGGTGCACCGCCCAGTCCGGCTCCCCCTGCCGGCGATGGCCCCGCCGCGTGCCGGAACCCGCACCGGCGCTGGCGAACAGCCGGGCCTCCAGATCAGTGTCGGTGATGCCGTCGGACAACGGCCAGCTCAGCCCCGTCGCCTCAAAACGGCGGATCGTCAACCGCACCGTCGAAGGCGCCGTCCCAACCGCCGCGCAATCTCGCGGGTCGGCATCCCAGCCGACTTCAATCTGATCACTTCGCGCACATGGCGCATCGCAAGCCTCTCCGTCGGCATCCAGGTCCCCCTTCGCAAAGCCGCAAGGCGGGACCGTATCGGAGCCAGAAGAGGCCTCGTCACCCCGGGTGACATCATCCCGGAATGGTGGGCGACATCAAATCGGAACGGTGGGCGAGATCATTCCGGAATGGTGGGCGACATCGAGCGGAATCAGCACGGACGAGATGAGCTTCAATTCAGGATATCGTTCTCGCGAACCAGGCAAGGTAGTACGGTATTACTACATTCGAAGAATACTTACTGGATATGGCAGGGAATGGATCGACGTTCGCTGTCGTTTTGGAGGGCCTCCTGGAGTCGGGCGTGCACGCACGTGGCATCCCATCAGGCAAGATTGACTATTGTGATTGCAGCTGTAGGATTTCCTGATGACGAATATTTCTCTTCGGCCGCTTCGCTATTTTGATGCGCTCGCACGTCAACGACATTTCGGACGCGAGGCAGAAGCATGCGCGATCTCGCAGCCGGCATTGTCGATGCAGATCAAGGAACTGGAGGAGACGCTAGGCGGCCTCCTCCCGAACAGAAGCGCGCGCCAACTCTCGCTGACGAAATTGGGAGAGGAACTCACTCTACGCACCCGCAAACATTCTGCGCTCGGTTGATGAGTTGGGAAACTTTGCGCGAGCGTCGCGAGACACCTTCGTCGGTCGGTTACGCATAGGCATGATCCCGACCATTGCGCCTTACTTGCTGCCCAGGCTTGTCAGCGACCTAGGGCAGTCCTATCCCGAACTCGACATTCACGTCCGAGAGACGCTGACGCCAAAGCTGATCGAGGCTCTCGAGGAGAGGCGGTTCGACACAGCCGTTGTCGCTCTGCCTGTGTCGGAAGCTTCGCAGACCGAGATAGCGCGATTGTCCGAGAACATCCTGTTGGTGCGGCCGTGCAAGGATGAGGGAACGCCGGTGCCCAACAGCGCAACTCTGCGCGAAATGCGGCTACTAGTCTGGAAGAAGGGCATTGCTTTCGCGACCAGGCCCTGTCGTTCTGCAACATGCGATCGTCACTAACGCGGGAGGCGTTGGATGCGAACTCTCTGTCCACGCTCGTTCAGATGGTTGGAGCAGGCATCGGTGTCACGCTGATTCCGGAAATGGCGACCACGGTAGAGACACGCTCTGCGCCGGTGTCGATCGCGCGCTTCAGCAATCCGCAACCTTCGCGAACTATCGGCATGGTCTGGCGCAAGACGAGTCCGCTGGCCGCGCAGCTGCTGCACATCTCGGAGGTGGTTCGTCGATCAGCGAACGCGTTGCGCGAACAGCATGCTGGCGGTTATTCGTTACCTACCCGGCGACGGCGCCGCACAGCGGCGCTTGCACGAAGAGCTCCCTCGATGGTTGTTGCGGTTCGATTGGAACGGCTCTCGGAGAGTGAAGCAGCCGTCTTCGAGGGACGGTCGCGGCGTATTCACAGCACCTGAACCTTCGGGCTGAGCCCGAGTTTCTCCGAATGGCTCCGTCAGGGTCGAATAAGCTTTGCGACCAAACCTTATCAGTCCGCGAACTGACTTCGTTTGTGCCTTTTCCTTATCAGTAGCGAACTGGCTGATTTCGGCCCGACAACGACTATTTGCACCGACAGCAGACTTCCGGCCCGTCTCCAGAAATGTCTGGGGGCGAGAAAACCATCGACCAAACCTGTCGTGATGATCCAGTGACTGGCCTAAACGAGCTCTAGCTGGTCAGATTTAGCTCAAGATAAAGTTCAAATGTGAACTCCATGCTTGGCGAAGTGGATCGGAAAAAATCGAGAACTGTTTACCAATTCCTCAGGTCGTCGCTACAACGGTGAATGATATCACAATCGAACGACGACAGCGGGTCTAGCATGCTCGAGCAATGATCGAGAACACTGCCGTAAAAGTCTCATCCATTCCGAAAGCCAGTATTGGCCCGAGGGGAGGCATGCAAGACGAACAATTCGATCATCTATTGTTTCCGTTGTTTCTTGAGGCCGCGGCGCCAAACCGCGCATCGCAATTGTCAATCGTACGAAATTCTTGAACGTTCTCATCGCGCGAACTGCATTTTCGACCGACTATCGCATGTTCGCAGCGCTGAGAGACTGAGCGTACACCGCATTTTATAAGCACCTGCCCTTCTAGGAAGAACTAGGCACATTTCATACGGCGAGGCGGTTTAGACACCTCTCTCTCTGGTTGCCGTCGCTCGCCGCAACCAAGCGGAGCACTGTAATGGTAACGCCAGTTGGACCACTATTCGCAGTTGGCAATCAGGTCGTGACGAAATCTGGGTGGCGTATCAGCTATTGGGTTGATGCGCACAACCAGCAACTGCAGGCAGCCGGGCAAGCGCCGGTGTATTACTGGTTACCCGAGCAGGTCAATCTGGCGCGGAAACCCAACGGCGACTACAAGTTCAGCATGATCCACTTCGCCGGCGTGCGATCGAGCGGCACCACCGTCGGCGAAACCAGCTCCGACAACGAGGTGGCAGGCGGGCTGATCAATTTCGCGACAACTGCGGCACCGCCGGACAACGTGCTAGCCGATGCCCATGCGGCGCTGATCGATCAGGTTCGCAGTCACGACAATCCGCTGTGGCGATACACCTCAAATCAAAAGCCCTGGTTCACCTTCATTCCCATCGTCAGCAATCAGTGCGTGCTCTCCAATACCCTACCGGGCGACAGCCGCGGCATTCCGGCCGTGATGGCGAGCAAGAGCCCAATCGCAGGGGCGCCACCGACGATCGGGCTCAGCCGCTCCTTTCTACCGGCGGGAGTTATGCCCCGCACGGTGCCGCAGAGCTATCGTGGCACCAACATCGACCCGATGTTCGTGAAGCTGTCAGGGCAAGGCCCCGGCACCATCGATCCAGGCGCGGAGAAGGCTTACAGCGCCCTGCTTGGCAGCATTCCGGCGGCAGTCGCCTATAACGGCTTTCATAATCTCGGCACGGGCGTGATGAACGTGACGCAGAACATGATGGTCCGGGTGGTCAGTCCGCTGATGACGATCGATATCACCGGTCATTGGTCGAGGATTCAGGATCATTTTTCCGGTGCCGCGCACGCCGGCGGTCTGTTCTGGAGTGCTGACATTCAAGCCCAATACGACAGCCTCCGCGAATCCGGCGACATCGAGGTCCATACATTCGTCGATCAATCACTGCCTGGAGCAGACAAGCTGCAGGAATACATGGACAAGCGGAGCGACCTGATCTTCCAGAAGTTCATGGATCTGGCGAAGCAGGTGATCTTTGACCCGGCGCCGTTCAACGAACAGCCGGCACAAGCCAGTGGCGGCTTTCTCGGCTTTGGCGGCGGCGCCGCGTTCAAACTGCGCGAGCAGCGCACCAACCTCGACCTAGAGTATCACGAGACCAAGGAGATCGCCTACCTGCAGAACTATCAGGTCGGCGGCACGCTCGATGGCGTGGCAGACGAAATCCGGGCCAATCCCGCCAAGGACAAGGTCTACTTCCTTACGGTCGATATCGGCGACTGGGACCGCAAGGTCGCGCGCGTCTTCAAGCCGGTGGTGAACTGGCCGGATCCGACGCAGAAGTGGGTCGGTGAACCCGTGGCATTCCTGTCCTGTCAGGTTGGCTATCCCAACGCCGACGGCGCCCTGCAATGGGACGGACACGTATTCAGTCCGTCCGATGGACCGGACGCCCATTTCGATACCGCGACGTTCATGAAGCAGAAGAGCGACGTTGCCCATCCGCCGGCGGGCTGGGAGCCGGACAAGATGTTCCTGAAGCGGCAGATTCACTTTACAGAGCCGCCCAGCGAATTCGAGAATCCATATGCACGCGTGCAGGTCGAGAAGGACATCGTCGATCTCGATCCAAGCCCCCTCGGAACGCCCGACAACACGATCGCGGTTGAAGTCCGCGTCGAGGAAGCTGGCATGCTCTCGGTTGGGCCGATCCTGCTTGGCGCCAATCTGACCGACGACACCCAATACGTCGAAGTGACGATGCAGGCGCTGGGCAAGCGCGACGACGGCAATGACCGGGACCCGGTCAAGTTCACCTTCAAGTTCGCGGATCAAAACACGCCGCGCTACTGGCTGGTTTACACCGGGCAGAAGAACTTCGTGCCGAAGTTCCAATATTCGGTTCGTGTCGTTGTCAAAGGCACGCTGTTCACCCACGGACAGGAATGGTCGACGACCACTCCGATCTCGACGGGCGGCAGCGGCGGCCTGATGGTGACGGTACCGACGCCGGATGATCCCAACGTCACGAAGAAGGATGTCCCGTTGTCTGCGATCGCCTCAACGACAACTGGACAAGGTGCGCCGGCAACGCCGCCGTCCTCGACCGGTCACGTCGTACCTCCGCCCAGTACGTTGAAACCAACGGCGCCTCCGCCGACCGGCAAGGGCGCGCCCGGTTCCGGCGGCTATGGCGAAGTCGGCGGCTGGGCGGCGTCCCCCGGAGATGGCGGCGCATCGAAGGGTGCACCGGCTCCAAAGGACGAGGTTGTGTTCTCGAGCTTCGAACCAGCGTAGGCGGGTGGAGCAGCCATGTCTGCCCTTGGACCAGGCATCGCGCCGAGCACGATATCCGGCTGGAGCAGGCTTGATCTGCCGGGTCCAGCATCGGTCCAGGTGCGGCGCACGAGAGATGGTTACGACCATCTCTCGTGCAAGCCGCGGGTGGCGCGCGACAGCGCCGGCCGCCCGCGGGTGGCGTTGACACTGGTGCTGTCGCGCATGCCGACGCTCGACGACGCCTCCATCGCACCGCTGGTGACATGCGGTTCGCTGTCGCTGGTGATTGCGTTCGAGACCCCCGAACAGGACATCGCGGCCCTCGCCTCGCGGCTGGACGCACCATGCCGGAAGCTATTCGTCCGTGCCGGCCGGTGCTCGGTGCGTGACAGTCGCGCATTCTATGCCGGGACCGACCTGTTCGGAACGTGGGTCGAGGGCACCATCGCCACGTCCCTGCCGCCGGAAGCCGCGCTCGACGTACTCTACGCGTTCGACCGACGGGCATCGCGGCTTCGACTTGTGACCGAGATCGTCGACGGTCCACCGATTGACGATTTGTCGCTCGACCTCGTGCTTGGCGGGATTCTCGATGGCCTGGATCGCAACCTCTATTTGTCTCTGCTGGTCGTGAATGCCGACGGCACCGCGAACCGTGTGCCGCCGTTGCGGAAGAACCTGTCGGGCGGCGAAACGGCATTGCGGGCGGCGCCCGCGGCGGTGCCGCTTGTTGCAATGAACAACCGGCTCACCTCCCTGCCGTTCGCGATGACAGCAAGCCATGTCGCACAGCCTTCGGCGGCCGCGCTGATCTCGGGCGGCGCCACGAGCCAGGGCATCGCTCTCAATGCGCACGCGCATACGTTCATCGGCAACGATATGTACGTGCTGCCGCTGCACCTCGATGATACCCAGTCTCCCACCCAGAAGTACCCGCTGGTGTCCAATGTCGCCGCGCATTGGTGGCCCGATGCGCTCGACCCGAAGGCCGGCTGGTATGCACCGACCTTCACATTGGTGAAGCCGGCGGCCAGCGACAATGCCGCGAACGCGGCGTTCTCCTTCGTGCTGGCAAAAACCGGCTCGGTGCTTGGCTCGGACGGCACCGCAAGAACCGGATTGACAGCCACCGTGCGGCTCACCGTCAAGGCCGCGATGACGCCAGAGACGGCCGCCGCCGCCGTGGCCAATCCGGATCGCAAGCTGCAAGCGGTACCGTTGCAAAATCTGTCATGCGCGCTGCAGATTCCGTATCGCCGTGCGGGCACGAGCGAGATTCAATCCCAGCGATTTCCCGGGGCGGTGTCCCAGACCGGCGACCAGATCACGATCAACGTCGCGTTGCTCGACGACTGGGTGCGGCTGACCTATGCGTCATTGGCATTTCCGGCAGCCGGCGGGCCGCCGCTCGTCGTCGTCTCTTACGCTTTCACCTCCTACCAGTACATCTTTGACACCCTCCAGACGTTGCACGTGATCGGAGGCGGCCTCGTCCACCAGATTGCCAAGGTGGCCACCGTCAACGATCTGCCGGCGCAGGTGCGCGGACCAACGCTGATCAGGCAGGACCTGAAGATCGTCAGTGCGTCGGGTTCGGTGCAGTTCGACCGCGAGAGCCCTTCGATTGCCGGACGGGCGCCGGCGACACCGGCCCTCTCGCACCTTGCGGTCACGCCAATACCGCCTGCGGACATCCAGCCGCATCTCCTCCCGGCGACATTCACTCCGCACCGGACGCTGGTGACGCGTTCGGTGGTACACGAGGAGACCACCGACGCTTCGCTGCCGTGCGGCAGCTACGGGAACTTCTATCTCCAGCGCAATGACGCCGGGGTTGCAACAGCGATCGGCTGCCAGGATTCGCTGAAGCTCGGCGAAACCGCGCTGAAGGCATTCGATGAAGTCACCACATTGCGTGATCCGGCGTTCCGCGTGTTTCGCTCGCTGCAACAGCCAGGACGCTTCATGGTCGCGCCGACCGCGTACCGGGTCGGGCGTTTCGGGGATGGAAGCGGCAGCAAGGCCTTCCGGCCGATGATCATGCTGTATGGCCTGCTCGATGTCGATCCGGCGAACAATCGGTACGCCTTGACCACGACACTGATTCCGGACGTCTCTCCCGGGGCGTTGCTGCAGCTCGGCGTGAGACTTGTCGCCCTGACGCCGTCGGGCAGCACGCCGGCGATCGTCTATCCGACGGATCCATTCGTCGCGGCCACGGTCGGCTATTCGTGGGCGTTACCGGCCGAATTGGGCACGCCGCAAGCAGTCACCGTAATCGACGCCATCACCATTACGCTCAGCCTGCCGCTGGCCAATGCCGCGCTCCTTACCGCCGTGCTCGATCGCAGCGGCATTCAGGGCGGCGCTACCTTCACGCTGCCGGACGGCAGCAGCATCAACGCTGCGCTGAACGTCGACAGCAATGTGGTTGGACCTCCAGAATCCGGCCCGGTGACGGTGGCGCTGCAAGGCGACACCGTGACACTCACCAATCGCACGCAGCAGGCCATGAACGTCACGGACCTGGTGACGTCGACGGCCAGCGGGACAAACCAGGTTGTCGCCGCGAACACCACGCTGGCGCCAGGAACAACCGCTACCGCCAAGGTTGATCCGGCGACCACGCGAGCGTTTGCCAACGCCACTGCGGTCGCCGCGACGTCGATCGAGGAGCTTGACGTGTTCGTCGAGGACGTCACAAGCACCGTGACGTTCATCAATCAGCTCAATTTTTCTAACCATCAATTGACTGCGCTTGCCGTCCAGGCACGCCTCGAGGGGAGCAGCCACGTCGAGACCGTCAACCTGGCCGAAGCCAGCACGGCCGACGTCTCGTTCACGCTGCCGATCAACGATTATCTGTCACATCAGACGATGCAATTTGCGCTGGTCGAGACCCGCGCAAGCGGCGCGGTCACGACTGGCTGGCGCAGTTGGGACCTCAACAAGGGTAGCGTTATCGGGATCACCGCTGATCTTCTGTAAGAAGGAGAATGTTATGAGTCAGGGCTTTTCGCTACATATTGGTTTGAACGGCGTCGATGCATCGAAGTACAACGGCTGGGCGGGCACGCTGGCCGGCTGCATCAACGATGCCAATGCGATGGAGACGATTTGTCAGTCGCAGGGTTTCACGACGCAAAAGCTTCTCGATGGTGAGGCGACCGCCGACGCCATTCTCGGAGCCATCGGCCAAGCCGCGTACAACCTTCAGTCCGGAGATACCTGCGTCATTTCGTATTCCGGTCACGGCGGCCAGGTCCCGGACACGACCGGAGACTCGCCCACCGGTCTTGACGATACCTGGGTGGCCTACGACCGCATGGTCCTCGGACACGAACTCTACAATCTGTGGGGTCAATTTGCGGCCAACGTGCGCATCGAGGTCTATTCGGACAGTTGCCACAGCGGCACCGTCATTCGTGAGTTATTCATCCCGACCAGCATCCGATGGCCGCAGTCGAAACGCAAAGCAATTCCAATCTTCCCGCAGGGGCGGGGATTGCAAAATCTCAAGTCCGTGTTCGCGCAAGCTGCCAAAGCGCGCTCCCGCGGCCCGTCTCCTGACATCGCAGCGATTCGGAAGCGGTCTATTCCACCGGCAATAGCGCTTGAAGTCTTCGAGCGCGACATGCCTATGTATGAAGCCGCGCAATGGACCCGCAAGCGTGGCGAGATTACAGCTTCGGTCATCCTGATCTCCGGTTGCCAAGACAATCAGGAATCGCAAGACGGACAAAGCAATGGACTCTTCACTGAGAAACTGCTGTCAATTTGGGATGGTGGGAATTTCGCCGGCTCGATGCCGCAGTTCCATCAAGCGATCCTAGCGCTCATGCCGCCCGAGCAGACACCGAATTACTTTAAGGTCGGCGTCGACGATGATGTCTTCACCAACTCAAAGCCACTCACCGTTGTGGTAGACGAGCGCACGTCGGCGACGGGTCAGCCGGCCAAACCGCCGACCGGGCAGCAAGGTCCGGTGGTAATCGGCCCCCAGGCCTATGATCGTTCGCAGAGCGGCGGTCCCGTGTTCAACGTGAAGCCCGGCGCAAACCCGTACTACGTATTTGAGATTGCGAGCGATCCAAACTGCTTTGGTTATCCCGCACAACGAACTGCCAACAACTATTATGGCTCGTGGAACGATCCACAGGTCAAATCGCGATTTACCGGTGCTACTTATAGCTTGCCATCCTACGCTTGGGCGGCGTTGCGCAACAGTAGTAAGCTTTATTACCGAATTGGGACTACGAGCTCGTTCGATCTAGGCCGATGGGACAATTACGCGGTCTCTACGGCCGACTCAGACGCGGCTTCTGCGCCCGCTATCTCCGTAAATGGCGCAATGGCATCACCGCCGCTTGTGCCCGTCTAGCAGCACGCTTGAATCGTCGACGTCGATCAGCTGACGCCCACGTTCCAAGCGCAGGCATCGACTGATAGGCATTTTTCAAAGCCTATCAGTCGGGGGGTTACTTTGGGCAATTTCCTGCCAGAACTGACGACACTTGCCGTGCCAATCTACAGCGCGGCCAGAGCCCCACAACGCATGGTTCAGTCGCATCACCGCCATAGAAGGGCGCAAGGACCTGGCTGGTATATGTCAGCGCATATTGCGGCAAGCCTGGACGCAAAAAGCGGTGTGGGCGAAGGGCTCGGCACCGATAAGGATTTGTATGAAACCTTATCAGGGCAGTATCCGACTCCCACTGTACAACTTGCCCAATCAGTCGACCAACTGACTCCATCGGCCACCGCTGTCTCGATTGCCCAGTTCAGCCCACTGGTGGCGATGTTGGAGACCGCAGTACCGGATGGGATTTAGAGACAGTGCGCCTACCGGCGCTGATGGCACTGCACTTGGAGTGGTGGTTGGTAATCAACCGCGAACGTACGACGAGACATGGCGAACGTCCGGTCTCGGTAGGCGTGAGGTCGGCATCAGTTTTTCCGGCACCTATGACGACGAGGGTGGGAAGTGCGAAGCCACCGCGCTGGCAGGCAAGCCCAGCATTCGGTTTCGTACCGTGCTTCGGAAGCTGGTAGCGGCGTTTTCGGGCAGCAACGCGCCGGTGACGGCGCTGGCGGCATCGCTCGCCAGGAAGAGGATGACATCGGCGAGTTCCGTCGGCCTCACCCATTTGGCAGGATCGGCCTTCGGCATGCTGGCGCGGTTTGCCGCGGTATCGATGACCGAGGGCGGCACTGCGTTCACGGTGATCTTGCCTTTCAACTCGGCAGCTAGTGACTCCGTCAACTTGTGCAGGCTCGCCTTCGACGCCGCATAAGGCCCCATGCCCGAGCCGGCCCGCAAAGCGCCCATCGCGCCGATATTGACGATGCGGACTGCCCGGGAGTTGAGAAGATGCGGGATCGCCGCATCAGTCAAATCAATGCGGCCGAGTTCGATCCGCTCGGCTGTTGCCGCGAGCTGCGAGGCAGCATGATCGATAGCGGCGACCCGCGCGCCCAGCGAAAGGGCTTCCTCGGCGACCACATTTCCAAGCGCGCCCAGCGCGCGTGTGATGACAACGACTTTATCCTTCATGGTGTTTCTCCGCGCGAATGAGAATGAATCGAGGCCGCAGCCCCTATGGTTAAGAGAGCTTCATTTGCAACGTTGCGCCACCCTGGCTGAGATCGACCGCGACAATACGGAGAGTGAACGCTGATGAAACCCAACGTCTGCTAAGGCTTGGGCAATTTTCTCGGACGAAATGGCGGCGAACTTTGCTGCGCTATCGCTGCTTTGGGCGTTGAGGATCAGGGCCGCGCTACGCTGACTGCAACCAGGAGACCTTTTGTTCCACTTTCCAGGGTTGCTCATGGCTCTCTGACCATTCCCATCTACAGGACCGGCGACGCGACGACCTGAGCTGGTCTCCCTTCTTCGGCGGGCGGACGCCAAAATCCCATACCCATAAGAACGCGGTCCGCGCCTTGTCGTCTGGCGGTGCGCGAACTGGCTGGCTTGCACTTCAGTCGCGAAAAGGCTGACCCGATCGTGGAAGATCTCGACCCGTAGCGGAGGCCGATTTGCTCATGGCGGTCGACGGATTTCCGACCATCACGTATCTTGGAAAGTGGCTTTGACGCGCCGTATTTCTCCTTGAGTGTCGCGCATTGACGCAGGGGTCCTCCATTGGCTCCTCACCATGTCCGCTTGCCCGACAGCGCTCACGTCACGCATCACGTCTTCCATTTGATCATCGTCTGCAGGACGCTCATTGCGCGGCCGGCGTAGGGCGGCTGAAATAGCATTTGGATCGGCGAGAGAGGGCCCTGGTAGAAGACCGGGCGCAATTTTGAAAAGGTGTTGAACCCCTCGCGTGCGTGGTAGTGGCCCATGCCGCTCGCCCCGACTTCACCGAAAGGCAGGTCGTGCTGGCCGACGTGCAGGAGAGCTTCATTCCGGCGCCGCCAAGTAAGCCGCACGCTGCTTGTCAAAGCAGGACTGAAATTCAGCGGGAATGTCGATCGAACGGGAATTGACAGGCACGTTCATGACGTTCCCTTTCTCCTGGTTTTTCGCGTGTCCGCGAAGCGAAATAACGAGGGCGCGTGTGACCGTGACTGTATCAACTCCAAGTTAGTGCAGGCTTGCGTTTGCATGAACGGAGCCAGGCCTTTCATCCATGATCCGCTTGATAGCGTGCGCGCAGCGGCCGCACTGGGCGCTGCATCCGAGGCAGGCATACACCTCGCTCAGACGGGGCCGTCGCGCCTCTTTTACGACCACTGACCGCACCTGATGATCGCTGAACACATTGCAAGAACAGACGATCATCGCCTTCTCCTATTCAACACCAACGAGTCGGATGAAGACCGCCACAAGCGCGGTCTCCATCCAGCCGCAAGCATGATGGTTTCCATTCGGGTCATCTCGGCGTGGCCAAGAGGCCGCTCGCGGACTAGATGGTTACGCATTTTAGCTCCTTCCGAGGCATCGCGAACGCCTGCTGCTGCGCCTCGATTGCGCTACCCACACGGGCGGGAGCAAACCAGCACGTCGAACCTGGCGCGGTCGTTCACGCGGCCTCCTGTTTAGCTTCGGTCTGTAGGTCGGCTTCGGTGAAGCCATAGCCGCCAGGGCGCAGCGCCGAATGCTCGCGCTTGGAGTGGACCAGTGGGTAGAACATCTGCGTCGTCCAGCGCTCCGGGCCAAACAGGATGTCGTCCTGTAGGCCGATCTTGGCCGGATATTTGCGTGTGATATGCGCCGTGCCGAAGAGCACGTCCCAGAAGAACAGCAGGTTGCCGAAGTTGCCCTTGTAGTGCCCGATGCCATCTTCGTTGGTAAGCGCGTGGTGCGCCCAGTGCGTGGCCGGCGTGGAGATGGTGCGCTCCAGCACCCACATCAGAGGGTGCAGCGCGCGAATGCGGTACAGCGGCGCGTCCCACGCCCAGGCGCAGTGCGCGCCCAGGATGACTGCCAGCTTGACCACCAGATACGCCGCGTAGACCGGGCCGAAACCAAGGTACACCGCCACGCCGCCGATCCACAGGCCCGGCATCATCAGGTAGTAGAAGAAGTTGTTGCGGTAGGTGATGCGCACGCTCATGTAGGCCGCGCTGTGGTGCGCGCGGTGCAGCGGCCACAGCAGCGGCGTGTGCGAGGCGCGGTGCCAGAGGTACTGCGTGAGGTCATCGCCGATCAGCAGCAAGCCGGCCATGGCCCACCACGGCAGGTTGGCCCAGGCGTTGTGCTGCGCGGGCATGAGCCAGTTGCACACGGCGTTGCTGCCCAGCAGTGCGATCGGCTGGGTGATGGCGAGCAGGCTGACGAACATCAGCACCTCGAGCCAGGCGTCGTTGGCTGTCGCGTTGCCGCGTACGAGGGCTTGGTAGCGCCGCGTGATGAACTCCATGGCGGCAAAGCCCAGGATGCAGGCGCCGATCAGCAGGTATTGCAGTTGCGAGCTCATGTGGGGCGTCTCCTACCGCTCTCATCTTTTGTGTTGTGAGCGCGACATTAGGAGTGCGGTCAGGATGCGTCCAATGCATAATCCACATCATTCTAATGCATGGAGAGCAACACCATGGATTTGCGCCGCCTGAGCCACGCCGTCGCGCTTGCCGACACTCGGCATTTCGCCCGCGCCGCCGAAGTCGTCCACTTAAGCCAGCCGGCCTTTAGCCGCAGCATCCAGGCCATCGAGAGCGACTTGGGTACACGCCTGTTCGACCGCGACGTTGGTGATGTCCGCCCCACCCCGGCCGGCGAATTCGTCATCGAGCGGGCGCGCAAGCTTCTGTTCGAGGCACGTTGCCTGCAGCGCGACGTGGATCTTTACCGCGACAGCCGGCTCGGCGACACGTCCTTCGGTGTCGGACCGCTGCTAACGGCCACGCTGATGCCACGCGCGCTTGTGGCGCTGCGCCGCCAGCATCCGCAGGTGGCGCTGCGCATGGAGGTCGGCAACTGGTTGCAGCTGCTGGAGAGCCTGCGTACCGAGAGCATCGAGTTCTTTGCCGCCGATGTGCGCGACATGCCCACCGATGCCGCGCTGGACATCCAGCTGATCGGGGGCCAACCGGCCCACCTCTATGTGCGGGCAGGCCATCCGCTGGCTGGGCGCGAGCACACGCTGCAGGAAGTCTGGGCGTACGGTCTTGCGGTGCCGAAGCTACTGAGCCCCTCAAAGGTTGAACTGGCCGCCCTGCTGGGCCTGCCTGAGGGCCAGGAGGCCACCATTGCGCTCGAGTGCGACAACTACGGCATGCTCAAGACAGTCGCGCTCACCACGGATACCGTTCTGGGTGCGACGACCGCGGCGGTACGGGAGGAGCTGGAATCCGGCACGCTCGTCCGGCTTGTCGTGCAGGGCTGGCTGTCGCCGCCGTCGAGCACGGGCATCGTGCGTTTACGAGGGAGAACCTCGTCGCCGGCAGCCAAGGCAGCCATCGCAGCGATTGTGCGGGCCGCCGGCGAGATCAACGTGTAGGCGCCTTACAGCACCAGCGCATGGTTCGGTGCAGATGGCCATCTGGCTAGCCCGTATCCTCCCGATCTCCATGAAATTTAGGTGCGATGCATTTTTTACAAATACGCTCAGGTTCCGGGGTAGCGCGCTCCCGCACGTTGGGGCGCCCTCAGAAGGACGCCGAAACCGATGGGATGCAATACCGCGCGCGCCAGTCGTCTACTGCGGACGCCCAAGGGCCACACTTTCAAGGTTTTCCGGACCGACATGAATGAGACCGTGACGTGGGGCGTCGATATCGGCGATCAAAAAGAACGAGATTGCGACCACGAGCGGAAGGACGAGAGCCAGTCGCATAGAAGTTCGCGCACGATAGCCCAACAACACTGTGCAGCACAAAGCGATTGCTGCCATTAGGAGCCATGCAGCAATAGGAATTCGGTTCCACTCTGCTGCCTGAGCGTCGCCCTGAGCCTTAAACACATCATTCATGCCGGCGACTATGAGGGCGACCACAGGCGTTGGCTGCGCCGCCGCAGCTTCGCGGATGGGAGCCCAGAGATCGCCCTCCAGTTGGCTGGTGCGCTGAGCTATTTGCGCCCGTCGCGAAATGTCCCTGATGTCATAAAACAATATGCGCTGATCAACATATTCTCTCAGCAGCTTGCGTACTTTCTCGGCCTCGACTGGCTGCAATAGTTCGGCTCGCGCTATTTCAGTACGGGTCGCGCTGGCCTCCGCTTCTTCAAGCCTCTTGCGCTCATCGTACCGGTTCGTGGCCATGGCGAAGCTAAAGCCTATGATCAGCGCCAAGAGTGTCAGTGTGGCCGCAAGAATGACGCCCAAATCGTCTTTATGATCTGCCGTGACAGTTGGGTATCGCCTGTGCAAGGAGGCACCGGCTATCGTGGCAATCGACAGGAAAACGAAAGTAAGTACGAACACAAAAAAAGGATAATGCGCCAGGCTTTCCATGGTGTGTCCTCGACTGCGAGCTGATTGGCCGTTTGCCATCGTGAAAAGTTTACGCTGCCTGAGCGCAAGACGACCAGACCAGCCGCAACTCGGATCGCCTTTGACCGTTATGCAACCGTGACAGCGTGACACGTTGAACCTATACGGTCATGGGGCTTGCTGCTGCCATTCGTCCATTCGTGGCCCGTCCGCTTGCGACAAGCGTGGCTACACCGGCACCCAGCCGCTGCGACTGCCCCTAGCGGACAAGCCGTTGCGCTGCGGATCGTGCGGGAATCGCCAGCCGTTCGTTCCGGAGACCATCGCCAGCGTCACGACGACGACCACTCGCACCGTCACCGCGGCGGGCAAGGCGTCAGCGTCGAGCGCAGGTCACAGAAACCGGGCAAGCCGCGCCCGCGCACAGGCTCTCCGTTGATCTAGGTCAACGTCAGCGATTCTTTGGCGCTCAGGCTGTACTCAAACAGCACGAAAGGGAGGTCCGCCATGCATCCGCGTCTTTCGATCAAGTGAGCGACAGTTGCCGGGATTGCTGCTAGCGCCCTGTTGGGGCTTGCAGGTCTCACTCTCAATCCAGCCCCAGCCAACGCGGTCGTGTACTGCCAGTACGTAGAGTATCCGGTGGGTTGCGTTGCCCGGGCTGGCGTCGTGCTACGGCCTCGTCCGGTGGCGCGCGCGGCGGTCCGGCATAACGCCGGTGGCAATGCAAATGGTGGCGTCAATCGCGTTGGGGCACGGCGGTGAAGCACTTGTTTGCGTGTTAGGCGGCGGCATCATGGCATGAACCACACTTGGTATGTCACTTTTGAAGTCCCGCCAGATGGCACACTGTTTAAACGGCGACATCCGCGCCTAACAACCGAAGCAGAAGCGCCTGAAAATGAGTGAACGTGCGGAGCCGAAAGAGGTCTGTCGTCGCAGCGCACTCGCTTTCCTTAGACGCGGCTGCATTTGGACTTAACGGGGCAGCAGCTGTTCCTTCGAAAACGATTGATATCTGAATCGCTTACGAACGGCCCGGGAGCCGATGGACCGGGCGTCACTGGTGCGAAGCGGTGTTTATTTTCAGATGACGAGACATAGTAATTTGCAAAGACGAACGCGCAATTCGCCGCTGCAGCCGATCAGCAACCGATGGCCATTTAAGCCCTAGCAGGCATCTAGACCCACTGTGCAACCTCTTGTCAGCGCCGACCTGCAGAGGCGATCCATGGGAGCACCAGGCAGCTGGCCTATCCATCTGAGAGCGGGGCCAAAAATCCCATCGACTCGAAAAAAATCTCTGAGTGAGAGTGGGGCGGTCCGCGAGCTGAGAAGCGCCTGAGGAATTAACCATCCCCCACCCAATCAATCGACGGCATCTCGTTGACAGAACGGTTGAACTCGAGCCTCATCTCGGTCTCTAGTCCAAGCGGGCTTTTGTTTTGGTTCTCCGAATTTTTGCGTGTGAACCACCGCGACATGACGCTACGAGGATCGGCGTATGCCGTACCTTTCTTCTAGCCGCCAACCCCTGCGACTGCGCCATCAAGGGGAAGAACTATTCGACAAAGGAGCCCCTCAGGGTCAAACTTGACGGTCACCTCCCCGTCAAGATCATGAGCCAAGGTGCGTTCGAGCAGCGTGGAGCCAAAGCCGCGGCGGGCCGGCGGAGAGACCACCGGGCCGCCAACTTCCTGCCAAATGATACCGAGCTGTGCCCGTGCACCGCTAGTTCTTCTCCAGTCAACTTGCACGCGCCCCTGGTCCTTGGAGAGCGCTCCGTATTTCCTCGCATTCGTACACAACTCGTGCAACGCCATCGCAATCGAAACGGCCTGTTTTGGCGTCAGCAGAACTCTCGGTCCGGCGAGCGATATCCGATTCGCGTTTGTCCCCTTGGCATCGAGAGTTGCCTCGGCGAGCTCCGCCAGCGACGCGTTCTCCCAGTTTGCATGCGTGAGCAGATCATGTGCGTG
>NZ_JACMYP010000128.1 GCF_020889705.1 Bradyrhizobium altum
GTCAACAACCAGAACACGCCGCCGGCGCCAATCAGCGGCGCCACCGCCCTTTCGGGCGCGGCGGGCACCAACTCGCTGTCTACGAGTTTCGCGGCCGGCGACACCATCACGGTCAACGGCACCCCGATCACCTTCGTTGCCTCGGGCGCCACCGGCAACCAGGTCAACGTCACCGACAGCGTGCAGACGCTGACGGCGAAGATCGACCAGATCAGCGGCACCAAGAACCCGTCGACCATCAGCAATGGTGCGATCACGCTTCACGGCGCCGATGGCGCGAGCCTCTCGATCTCGAGCTCCAACACGGCCGCACTCGGCGCGCTCGGCATCGCCAACAACACGACTGCGACCCCGGCGCCGCTCAGGGTAGGGGGACCGCCATTCGATACCGCGACCAACCTGGTCGCTGGCACGCCGGATAACACCGTGTACTGGTACACCGGCGAGAACGGCCCGGGATCGGCGCGCGGCACCGCCGTCGCGCAGGTCGATCAGTCGATCACCGTGCAGTATGGCGCGCGTGCCAATGAGCAAGCGTTCCGCTACCTGCTGCAGAACGTCGCGGTGTATGCGGCGGTCACCACCAACGCCAGCAATCCGAATGCAAGCGCGCAGGTGACGGCGCTCGCGCAGCGCGTCAGCGGGAATCTTGCGCCGCAGAACGGCCAGCAGCAGATCCAGGACGTGCAGGCCGAGTTCGCCGGCGCGCAGACGGCGACCAAGGCGGCCACCGATCGTCAGACCCAGCTCAAGGCCATGGCGGAAACGATGCTCGACTCGGTCGAGGGCGTCAATCAGGACGAGGTCGCGACCAAGATCCTGGCGCTGCAGACCAGCCTGCAGGCGTCGTACCAGACCACGTCGATGCTGTATCAGACCACGCTGTTGAAATATCTGCCGATCGCCTGATCGCTTGCCGCTCATCTCCAGCCAGCAAAAAGGCCTCCCTCGCGGAGGCCTTTTCGTTCAGGCGAGGGCTAGAGCGTTTTCAAGCGAAGTGGATGCCGGTTCGCGTGAAGAAAACGCGTCAAAACGGGAAGCTCTACGCGCTCTTGCGGGTATCGTCCCGATCGCCGTTCTGCCGACCGCGTGCGGTTTCCAGCAGCTTCTCCTCGTGCGCGATCAGCTTCTTGGATTCCTTCAACGCGTGATAGAGATCGCCGTTGAGGATGAAGTTGTTGACGCTCTCGATGAACGGCCAGGCGCTGGGCATCGCGGTGATGATGTCGCGCACCAGGCTGAAATAGGTCGGGTGGTGCGCCATCGGGTCCGGCGACAGATACATCAGCTGCACGGCGAGATAGATCAGCTTCGCCGGCGTGTCCGCGGTCTCCGGCGTCAGGATATCCTTCTCGCGCAGGATCGGGATGCGGTCGCCGTCGATCAAGAGGCGGGCACGCTGATCGGTGTTGGTGATCACGCAGTTGCCGACGATGATGCGCTCGTTCGGTTTGAGTTCGACCTTCAGGGCCATGACCGTTCTCCTTTGCCGGGCAGTCGCGCGATATCGTTGCAGCGGAACGAAGTTGAATTCGGCACTGCTTAGCAGCCGCCGTTGCGGCCCGGGGCCGATGCGACAGCGATCCTTTCCCATGATGGTTAACGCTTGGTGAACAAAGGGGCGGCGCGAGTTGCGGCCCGCGGCCGAAATCAGCAATCGTCTCAGTAGTTTTCGCGGCGAACTTCGCCCAGTGGCGACAATTTTATTCTTCGGCATTTGCCTCAAATGCCGTGCTGGAGATTTCTTTTTCCTTGGCGGCTTAACCGCAGGATCGGCCATCCGCCCGGTCAGAAAGGATTGGCGCGGTTTTTTTCTCAGTTTCACACCAGAAGGGTATGAAAATGTCCGGTATCATTCTCTCCTCCTCCGTTCGTCAGAACCTCCTCTCCCTCCAGTCCACCGCCGATCTGCTCTCCACCACGCAGAACCGTCTTGCCACCGGCAAGAAGGTCAACACGGCGCTCGACAACCCGACCAACTTCTTCACTGCACAGTCGCTCGACAACCGCGCCAGCGACATCAACAACCTGCTCGACGGCATCGGCAATGGTGTGCAGGTGTTGCAGTCCGCCAACACCGGCATCACCTCGCTGCAGAAGCTGGTCGATACCGCAAAGTCGATTGCCAACCAGGTGCTGCAGAGCCCGACCGGCTACACCAGCAGGTCGCAGGTCACCTCCACCGCGGCGCTCGGCGGCACGGCAGCCAACCTCGTCGACGGCACCACGATCAAGAGCGGCGACGTCCTGGCGATCGCGGCTTCGGCTGGGCAGCCCGCTTTCAGCTTCACCTTCGGTGCCAGCAGCTCGCTGACGCAGCTGAATACGTCGCTCGCGGCCAGCAACCTGACGGCGAGCCTCGACAGCTCCAATAAGCTCGTCATCACCACGACCAACGACGCGGCGTCCTCGACAATCGGTGCGGTGACCTTCACCAACACCGGCGGCGGCACTGCGACGTTCAGCGCAGCCGGCACGGCTCCGGTTGCCGATCCGGCCTCGCAGTCCGCGCGCGCCGCCTTGGTGACTCAGTACAACAACACCATCGCGCAGATCACGACCACGGCGCAGGACGCCTCGTTCAACGGTATCAACCTGTTGAACGGCGACAACCTGAAGCTGACCTTCAACGAGACCGGCAAGTCCACGCTCGCCATCAGCGGCGTCACCTTCAATGCCACCGGCCTCGGCCTGAACACGCTGACCGCGGGCACCGACTTCCTCGACAACAACTCGGCGAACAAGGTGCTGACGGCGCTGGGCTCGGCGAGCTCCTCGTTGCGCAGCGAAGCCTCGACGCTGGGTTCGAACCTGTCGATCGTGCAGATCCGCCAGGACTTCTCGAAGAACCTGATCAACGTGCTGCAGACCGGTTCGTCCAACCTGACGCTGGCCGACACCAACGAGGAAGCGGCCAACAGCCAGGCGCTGTCGACCCGCCAGTCGATCGCGGTCTCGGCATTGGCGCTGGCCAACCAGAGCCAGCAGAGCGTGCTGCAGCTGCTCCGCTAAGCACGCCGACAAGTGGTTCAAGAGCGGCGGGGGAAACCCCGCCGCTCTTCTTTGTCTCCGGGATATCGGTACCTTTCGATGCCGTCAGAACGGCGCATTTCGTAACGCCTGCTAACCATATTTAAAGGCGCCGGATGCATAAATATCGGGCGCTAGAATTGCGTCTCCGCGGCCCGAGAAATCCGCATCCCATCGAGGTCATTAATGTCGAATGCAGCCCAGGCCTACGCCCGTACGTCAACGACGACGGCCTCCCCACGTGAAATCGAAGCGCAGGCGCTGTTGAAGGCCGCGCGGCAGCTGCAGGAAGTCCAGGCGAACTGGAATGGGCTCGACAAGGCGCTCGACCACGCATTGCTGTTCAATCGCCGCCTGTGGTCGATCTTCCTCAGCGCGGCAGAGGGCGCCGACAATCCGCAGCCGCTCGAGGTACGTCAGAACATCGCGAACATCAGCGTGTTCGTGATGAAGCAGACCATCGACATCCAGATGAATCCGGATCCGGCGAAGCTGAAGTCGCTGATCGACATCAACTGCAACATCGCCGCCGGCCTTTCGGGTCGCGGCTGATCGGCCAGTTCACAACGGAGTTCTCGGCATGGCCGACGTGTTGAGCATCCTGTCCGCCAACTACAAGGCCGCCGGCCTGACAGTTCCGTCGAAGACGCCCTATGTGGCGGTCGATCCGAAGCTCTATGAGGGCAGCTGGAGCGGCAAGTACGCCAACAACAAGTCGTTCAACATCTCGGTGTCGAACGTCGATGGCTTCCGCGCCAAGGTCCATTATCAGAGCGACGCCGCCAGCAAGTATCAGGACGTCCTGATCAAGGACGGCTCGTTCCGGATCGGCGATACCAAGTTTTCGCTGGTGCAGCCGGGGACGGCATTGATCGCCAATGTCGTCACCGATCCGGCCACCGGATCGACCTATCTCGACAAGGCCTACGCCACACAGAAGTGAGAGTTCACTCCGCTTGCGTCACGCGCGGCGGTCGGTTGCGCGCGCCCGCGTCGGCGCGTCCTTGCTGAGATCGAGCGCTTGGAAATATGCGCGGCGGCGCAATACGGCTTCTTCCGGAAACTGCCTCACCACCAGATTCGTGCGATTGTCGACCACCTGGTAGACCACGGCGCGCGCGTCGCGGTCGATGATGACCTGGTCGGTGACCGACGGCGCCTGATTTGAGAGCGACGCATTGACGGTGTTGGGGTCGATCGTGACGCGCACGCTCGGCTCCGGAGCGGTGACGCTCTGGCTCGCGGGCAATTCGGTCTTCACCGCCTTCTGCGCCGTATCACTCACGGGAGTGATCATCGGCGCTGCAACCGGTGCCCCCACCGGCTTGATGTTGAAATCTGTACTCATGGCAGCCTCGTAGTGCACATGCACTAGTTTGCTTGAGTCAAATCCCAACCCCTCACGATCCGCAACTCTACGGGGAACCTCTCAACAGCCTGTTAGGGAACACGCTGAATGCCGCGCTGCCGGGAGCGCGCCGAATTGAGCTAAATTGTCGGCGTGTGCGCGTCAAAGTGTGCGGCTGACGGCGATCGGCGTCATGTTGCGCGGGCCCGGCGTGGCGCGCTGCCCGCTCGCGGTATAGGTGTTCGGGATGTTGCGGCGCTGCACCTCGGCATTGACGCCGCGCACGATCCCTTCGGAGACCGCGTGTGCGGTCGCAAGCACCGTCAGGTTGACCTGCAGCATCGCGCGGAACGTCTCGTGATGACGCCGTAGCGTTGCGAGCAGTTCGGGGTCGGTCTGCGACAGCATCTTCTGCATCGATTTGAGGTGCTCCACCGCGAGCATGTAGCGTCGCGACAGCTCCGACTTCTGCGCCTCGAGCCGCATGGCCTCGCGGATCTTGCCGGCGCGGACGAACTCGGTCTCCTGCTCAACGACGGTGAGCAGCGCGCTCATCACTTCGGTCAGCTCGTTGGCGAGACGTGCGACATCGGGGGGCGTCGTCGTCGCGGGCCGCGCCGCGGGGGCGGCTGGCCGATGCTGCTGTGGACGCTGATTCATCGCGCTGCTCCTTGAGAACCGAATTAGCTCTTGTTCGCCTGCTGCAGGATCAGCGAGCGGAACACTTCGTTGGAAATGCCGACGCCGCCGGCCTTGGCGAAGTTCTTCGAATATTCGTCGGTCAGCATCGACCGCCACGCGCCAGTGCCGACCGTGTCGCCGTAGGGGCCTTCACCCTTCAGGCCGGTGGTCATCTGCGAGAACATCGTGTTGAGGAACATCGATTCGAAGTCGGTCGCGGTCGCCTTCGCCTTGGTGAGTTGCTGCGGCGTGACCTTCTTCATCGCGTCCTGCAGCACGGGATCGGGGCGGCCGTTGAACATCGGCATCAGCGCCTTGTTCGGCATGCTGCCGGTGGTGCTGTTGATCAGGCTTCCCATCACATCACCTCGATGTCGGCTTCGATCGCGCCGGCGGCCTTGATCGCCTGCAGGATGCTGATGAGATCGCGCGGCCCGATGCCGAGGCCGTTGAGGCCATCGACGAGCTGTTGCAGCGAGACGCCGTCCTTGACAACCGCGAACTTCTTGCCGTCCTCGCTGACGCCGACGTTGGTGCGCGGTGTCACGACCGTTCGGCCGCGCGACAGCGGATTGGGTTGGCTGACCTGCGGGCTTTCGGAGATCGAGACGGTGAGATTGCCCTGCGCGACAGCGACGGTCGCGACGCGGACGTCGCGGCCCATCACGATGACGCCGGAGCGTTCGTCGATCACGATCTTCGCCACGAGATCGGGATCGACCTGCAACTGTTCGATCTCGGTCAGGAAGGCGACGACGTTGCCCTTGAACTCGGGCGGGATCGAGAGCTGCACGGTGGAGGGATCGAGCGGCTCGGCGGTCTTGACGCCGAGATAGTCATTGACCGCCGCGGCGATGCGCTTGGCGGTGGTGAAGTCGGCGTTGCGCAGCGCCAGGCGTACATTGGGCAGGCGGTTGAGCGCGAACTCGATTTCGCGCTCGATGATGGCGCCGTTGGCGATCCGGCCGACGGTCGGCACGCCGCGCACGACGCTGGCGGCAGCACCTTCGGCCGCGAAGCCGGCGACCGCGACGGATCCCTGCGCCACCGCATAGACATTGCCATCGGCGCCGAGCAGGGGGGTAACGAGCAGGGTGCCGCCCTGCAGGTTCTTGGCATCGCCGAGCGCGGAGACGGTGACGTCCATCCGGGTGCCCTGGGTGCCGAATGCCGGCAGATTGCCGGTGACCATCACGGCGGCGACGTTGCCGGTGCGGATGGTGGCGCCACGGATGTTGACGCCCATGCGCTCGAGCATCGCCTGCAGCGACTGCTTGGTGAAGGGGATGTTGTTCAGCGTGTCGCCGGTGCCGTTGAGGCCGACCACGAGGCCGTAGCCGATCAACTGGTTCTGGCGCACGCCTTCGATGTTGGCGAGATCCTTGATCCGCGACGTCGCGGCCGCGGGCATGGCGGACGCCGCCAGCGCCAGCAGCGCGGCACAGGCCAACCCGAATATGCTTACGATGCGGATGCCGGGCATCCAGTGCTCCCCTCGAACTTCAACTCGCGGATCGCGCGACACTCCCATGACGGCGATCCGCCATTAACCATGCGAGCCTCGTGCCACGCCGTTTCGTCGGAGGAGTATGTTGATATCTTTATCGAAATTGTCGGATCGTCGTTCGGTTCCGGTTCGCCAGGGAGCGCGAAACTGCCGTGCGGCGGCAGAAATTGCCGGGTCGTTTACGCACCGTTAACCATAAAACGGCGATGCTCGCGGCATTCAGGCCTGCGGGATCATGACGATGCGCATCTACGGACCGAACGGCACCACGCTTGGCACGTCGACCAGCTCGACGCGGCGCACCTCGTCGAGCGGCTTCTCGCTGCCGGATGCGACCAGCGTGCAGGAGGAGGTCCGCTCCGCCGCCGCGCCGAAGGCCGCCACGAGCCTCGATGCGCTGCTCGCGCTGCAGGGCGTCGAAGACCCAACCGAACGCCGCAAGCGCTCGGTGGCACGCGGCAAGGGCGCACTCGACGTGCTCGACGCGCTCAAGCTCGGACTGCTGTCCGGCAATTTCGATTCCTCGACCGTGAACCGGCTGCGTGATGCTGCGGCGAGCCTGAAGGAATCCTCCGGTGACCCCGGCCTCGATGCCGTGCTGGGCGAGATCGAGCTGCGCGTCGAAGTCGAGCTCGCCAAGGCCGGGCAGTATTAGGCTCCTCTCGATCAATTAACTTGCCTCAGGCCGCCAGTGCCTTGCGCTGCGCGTCGTAGCGGCGTTGTGCGGCCAGCACTTCCTTCAGATTCTGCTCGGCCCAATCGCGCAGCGGATCGACCGCTTCGGCGAGCGTCGATCCGAGCGGCGTGATCGAATACTCCACGGTGACCGGAACGGTTGCGATCGCACGGCGGCGCAGCAGCCCGTCGCGCTCCAGGCTTTTGAGCACCTGCGACAGCATCTTCTGCGAGATGCCTTCGATGGCGCGGCGAAGCTGGTTGAAGCGCATCGGCTCACTGCGCAACAATAGCAGGATCAGCACCGCCCATTTGTCGCCGACCCGGTCGAGGATCTGGCGCGTCGGGCAATTGGCGGCATAGGCGTCCGGCTTCAGGCTGGCGGCTTTCATCGGGTTACTCCGGCGTAATCAGGTGAGACAAGAGTGCCTTCTTCACACTTACATCCATTTCGCTATCTAGTCACCATTGGAAACTATCAATCGGAGACTTTGATGAAGATCGCCATCGCCGGCGCGTCCGGCCAGGCCGGCTCGCGCCTCACCGCGGAACTCGCTCGCCGCGGCCATGCCGTCACTGCCATCGCCCGCAACCCGGAGAAGATCGCAACCCCGCCTGGTGTCACCGCCGTGAAGGGGGATGTGAACGACCAGGCCGCCCTGACCGCGCTGTGGGCCGGCCACGATGCCGCGATCAGTTCCGTCCATTTCACCGTCAGCGACCCGGCCAAGCTGATCGGGGCGGCCAAGGCGTCCGGGGTCGGGCGCTATCTCGTGGTCGGCGGCGCCGGCAGCCTCGAGGTGGCCCCGGGCGTCCGCCTGGTGACCACGCCGAACTTCCCGGCCCAGTACAAGGCTGAGGCCTCGAAGGGGGGCGAGTTCCTCGACCTGCTGCGCCAGGAAAAGGACCTGAACTGGACCTTTTTGTCGCCCTCGGCGCTGTTCGTGGCGGGCGAGCGGACCGGCAAGTTCCGGCTCGGGACCGACCAGCTTCTGACGGCTGCGGACGGGAAGAGCTCGATCTCGTTCGAGGACTTCGCCGTTGCACTCGCCGACGAGATCGAGCGCCCGGCCCATATCCGCCAGCGTTTCACGGTCGGCTACTGACTGGCCAGGAGAGGGGAAAAGCCGGCCCCCGGGCAGCACGGATAAGTTTGCCTGTGCAAGGCCTTGGGGGCAGGCCGCCTTTCGCGGCGGCAGATATTGTCTGTCACATGACGTGGCTATATAAGGCGCCGCGCGGAGGCCTCTTGTTCCCTCCGCCTGACAGGGACATGGCTGCCTTTGGAAAAGCTGAAGAACTACCGGCCGACTGAAAAAGAGCCTTTCATGAATGAGCGGCAGCGCGACTATTTCCGCGCCAAGCTGCTGGCCTGGAAGGATGAGATCCTCCGCGAATCGAAGGTCACGCTGCAGACGTTGCAGGAAGAGAACGTCAATCACCCCGACCTCGCGGACCGAGCTTCCTCGGAAACCGACCGCGCGATCGAACTTCGTGCCCGTGATCGTCAGCGCAAGCTGATCTCCAAGATCGACGCGGCGCTCCAGCGCATCGAAGACAACACCTACGGCTATTGCGAAGAGACCGGTGACCCGATCTCGCTGAAGCGGCTCGAAGCCCGCCCGATCGCGACGCTGTCGGTGGAGGCGCAGGAACGCCACGAGAAGCGCGAGAAGGTCTATCGCGACGAATAGTGGCGGTGGACCGCTACAGATTGATTCCGGCGCGCACCGGTCGTACGTTCGCGCCGCCATGATGACACGTACTCTCAACATCGCATCGGTCTTCTTCCTGGGCTGATCTCGTTTCCGCCAAGAAACACGCTTCCACGCGGAAGCGCTGATCGTCCCCGCGAGCCCGGGCTCGCGGGATTCCAGTGAGCCGAATGAGCCGGCCAAACTCCGCGCCTCGCGGAGCATCGACGGCTGGCGACGATTTGAGAGACAATCATGACCGAGCGAGACGACACGCGTGCGCTCAGCGACGCGCAAATCGAGCAATTCATCGAACAGGGCTTTGTCCGGATCGACAACGCCTTTCCCCGCGAACTCGCCGATGCGGGACGTGCCATCATGTGGCGCGACCTGCCGTGCAGCGAGCATGATCCCTCGACGTGGACGCGCCCGGTGGTGCGGCTGCCCGGCTATGGTGGGGAACCGTTCCGGCAGGCGATCAACTCGCCGCTGCTGTATCGGGCGTTCGACCAGATCGCAGGCCCCGGCCGCTGGTCTCCGCGTCACAACATCGGGACCTTCCCGGTGCGGTTCCCGGATCCGGACGATCCCGGCGATGCCGGCTGGCATGTCGATGCCGGCTTTCCCGGCGACGATTGCGATCCGCACGAGCGGAGCGACTTCTCCGCCTGGCGGGTGAATGTCAACTCGCGCGGCCGGGCGCTGCTGATGCTGTTCCTGTTCTCCGATGTCGGCGATGACGACGCGCCAACCCGGATCAGGGTCGGTTCGCACTTTCCGATGGCGCGTTATCTGGCGCCGGCCGGCGAGGCCGGACGCGCGCGGATGAACCTCGCGCAAATGGGTGCCGAGTGCGAGCTTGCGCTGGCGACGGGTGAAGCAGGCACGGTCTATCTGTGCCATCCGTTCCTGGTGCATGCCGCACAGAAGCACCGGGGCACGAGGCCGCGCTTCATGGCGCAACCGTCGCTCAGTCCCGCCCAGCCGTACCGGCTCGAGCGTGACGACGGCGCCTACTCGCCGGTCGAGATCGCGATCCGGCGCGCGCTCGGCATGGGTTGACCGCATGCCGATCTGAAGGCGAGACGACATTCAGGCCAGTCCGGCCCCGAGTGTCGTCTCGCTGCCTCCGCGTGACGGCGCGGTCCGTGGATTTTCGACCACGCCAGCAATTCGCGGAAGGCCGGCGTGAGGCCCCAGGCGGAATCCGTCAGCTCGTATTCGACCTGCAGTGGCTTCTCGGCAAGCACCTTGCGCGCCACCAGCCCGTCGTGCTCGAGCTCGCGCAGTTGCGCGGTCAGCATGTGCTGGGTGATCGGCACCAGCGCGCGGCGCAGCGCGCCGAACCGCACGCCGCCGTTCATCAGGGTGAACAGGATCTCGAGCTTCCATTTGCCGCCGAGCGCGTGGATCGCGTGCTTGAACTCGATCAGCAGGCCGGGGTCGGTCGGGCAGCTCTCGCATTCACCGCCGTCACATAGTTTGCTGGTACTGTTTTCCATACCGGTCTCGAATTTCATTCTACTTGTCCAACGTCAGATAGTGACCAGATGCGGCCTGTGCAGGGTGGGCGGTGCAATGTGTGCCCCATCTGCCGAACCGTGAAGAGGGCAGCGACATGAGCACGGTTTTGGTCACGGGCGGATCCGGTTTCATCGGCGTGCATACAGTTCTGCAGTTGCTTGCCGACGGGCATACGGTGCGAACCACGCTGCGAAATCCGGATCGCAGCAAGGACGTGATCGCGATGCTGCGCGAGGGGGGTGCGCTTGCGGCCGACCAGGTCGGCTTCGCCACTGCCGACCTGCTGCGCGATGACGGCTGGCGTGAGGCGGTCACAGGATGCGACTACGTGCTGCATGTCGCATCGCCGCTCGGCGCGCATGTGCCGGAGGACGAGAACGAGCTGATCGTCCCGGCGCGCGAAGGCACGCTGCGGGTGTTGCGCGCGGCGCGCGACGCCGGCGTCAAGCGCGTCGTCGTGACGTCGTCGTTTGCGGCGATCGGCTATGGCCATCCGCCGCAAGCCAAGCCGTTCGCTGAGACCTCCTGGTCCAACCTCGATGGCCCCGATGTGCAGGCCTATCCGAAATCCAAGACGCTGGCCGAGCGCGCCGCCTGGGATTTCGTCGCGCGCGAAGGCAACGGCCTCGAGCTTGCCGTGGTCAATCCGACCGCGGTGTTCGGCCCGGCGCTTGGCGCCGACTTCTCCGAGTCGATCGGCATCATCAAGGCGCTGCTCGACGGCGCGATGCCGGCGGTGCCTCGGATCCATTTCGGCCTCGTCGACGTGCGCGATGTCGCCGACCTGCATCTGCGCGCCATGACCTCGCCCAAGGCCCGGGGCGAGCGGTTCCTCGCGGTCGCCGGCGAGACCATATCGATCCTGCAGGTGGCCCGGCTGCTGCGCAGGAAACTCGGCAGCAAGGCGCGGCGCGTGCCCCGGTTCCAGGCGCCGGACTGGATGATCCGGCTCGCCGCGCGGCGCAACCCGTTGGCCCGCGCCACCCTGCCGCTGCTCGGCAAGGTGCGCCGCTCGACCAGCGCCAAGGCGCAGAACCTGCTCGGCTGGCGCCCGCGCGGCAATGAGGAGATGATCGTCGCGACCGCTGAGAGCCTGATCAGGCTCGGTCTGGTCAAGGCCTGACGGCCTCTCCCGTCCGGCGTGCTTGCCAGACGCGTCGGCGAGTGCTGAATTGCCACGAGCAGACGGAGGCGCCACCGCGCCGCCGAGAACATCAGGGAGGCTGCGCAGATGGATCGGGTCCTCGCGGCCGCAAAGGCGATTGCCAGCGCGCGCCGCAGTCGCGCGCCGCTCAAGGCGCTCGCCAAAGACGTCGTGCCGCTCGACGAGGCCGAAGGCTATCGCGTGCAGTACGCGCTGCACGATCTGCTGCAGCCACAGGTCGGCAGCCTGGTCGGCTACAAGATCGGCTGCACCAGCGCCGTGATGCAGGAGTACATCAACATCCCGCACCCTTGCGGCGGTGGCGTGTTCGAGAAGGTCGTGCATGACAGCGGCGTGCGGCTGCCGGCGGCCGACTTCGTCCATGTCGGCGTCGAATGCGAGATCGCGGTGCGGCTGGCGCGCAGCCTCGCTCCCGGCGAAGCGCCGTTCACCGCCGAATGGGTAGCGGAGGCGATCGAGGCCTACCATCCGGCGATCGAGATCGTCGACGACCGCTACGTCAAATGGGAGACGCTCGGCGCGCCGACGCTGATCGCCGACGACTTCTTCGCCGCCGGCTGCGTGCTCGGCGAAGCCGTGCCGCGCATCACCGTGCCCGATCTGCGCAAGGTCGCCGGACGCGCGCTCGTCAACGGCAAGGAGGAGGGGCGGGGCACCGGCGCCGACGTGCTCGGCCATCCGCACAACGCGCTCGCCTGGCTCGCCAATCATCTCGCCGCCGAAGGCCGTGGCCTGCATGCCGGCCAGATCGTGCTGACCGGCAGCCTGGTCAAGACGGTTTGGCTGAAGGCCGGCGACACGGTCGTGATGGAGCTCGATGGGCTCGGCAAGGTGGAAGCGACGTTCACCTGACTTTGCGTGCTTTCTGCGCCGCGACGTCGCTGTTTCCTACAGTTGGTTGTTCGTGCACATCAGAACCTTGCCGTCCCACAGGCTCCTGATCGCGTCGAACGGCACGGCCAGCCTGGCATATTTGCGATTGAACCAGACGCCGACCTCGAAGCCGTCATCCCGCACCACGAGGCGTTCGAATTCGTGCTGCAGGATGATCGTGATCTCCTCGGGATATTGCTCGATCACGGCGGCGGGCAACTTCACGCCATCGGCCCGGGTTGCGAAGGTGATGTTGACTGGCCGATCCTCCGCGGCATGCCGGAGCAACGCGGTCATTTCGATCCGCTTTTGCGCCGTGTTGCAGGGCTCGACGCCGGCGCGCGCCGGCAACGGGGCCACGACCAGGAGCAGCACTCCAGCAATCCATCCGCGCCGGCGCCACATCCGGCTTCTCCATGTCACTCACGCGATGTCGTTCTTGGCTTCAGTGGTCGCAGGTGGCGCCGAGGTTCAAGTCGCCGGTCGCTTGGCGTCCGTGACCAGCTCGACCTTGCCGTCGGTCAGCCGATAGACGGCGCCGACAATCCGGAGCTTGCCCTGATCGACCGCGGCGCTGAGGATCGGCGTCGCCGTCTTGAGCTTCGCGACGTTGTCGATGACGTTTTGCCTGATGGCGTTGGCGAGCCGGTCGCCCGGCTTGCCCTCGGTCGCCTTCACCGCAGGCGCGATCGCGGTGACCAGCGAGGGCAGATGGCCGGGCAGGGTGGTGTTGTCCTTCAGCGACTTGATCGCAGCGTCGACCGCCCCGCAGCTGTCGTGACCGAGCACCATGAACAGCGGCACGCCGAGCACGGACTGCGCATACTCGAGGCTTGCGATTATCTCGTCGCTGGCGAAATTGCCGGCGATGCGGCAGACGAACAGATCGCCGCGGCCGGTATCGAACGCGTATTCCGGTGCGATGCGTGAGTCCGCGCAGCTCAGGATGCTGGCGAACGGGTTCTGTCCGCCGGACAGCGCCTCGCGCTCGTGCTTGAAATCATGCCGCCGCGAAACGCCCTCGACATAACGGAGGTTGCCCTTCACCAGCCGGTCGAGCGCGGCGTCCGGCGGCAGCACGTTCTGCGGCTTCGGCGGCGGCTTTGTCTCTTTGGCCGTCACAGCCGGCGCAAGGGCGAGGCTGGCCGCGGTGCACGCCGCGCCAGCGAGGAAGACACGCCGGGAGGTTCGGCTGGGAGGCGTGATTTCGCAGAGCTGGCACATCAAGGCTCTCCGTGAACAAGGACCGCATCCGGCGATATGTGTAGGTCATGCGCAATGCCGTCGCAACGAGGCGAATTCGTACGCTCGCGACTGCCACGTCCACAATCGCCGTCCCTGCCTAGTGCGCAATTGCGCACGGGAGCAGGGACCCATACTCCGCCGCGGATGTCGTGAAGGGACTCGTCGTTCCAGCTTCGTTCAACAATGTCGATCGGTGGTTATGGGTCCCTGCTTTCGAAAGCAGGGACGACACCAAGCATGTTGAACGGTCTGTGAGCCAACATCCGCATGCTCGCGATGAGTTGGGTCAGACGCCAGGCGGAATATTTTCTTATTGCGGGATTGCTTAGTTGCCCGAACGGGCAAATCAGCGGCTGATTGATAGCCAATCAGTTATGAGTATGTCGGCGCGGCCGATTCCGCGCCAAGCATACTGAAGGTATTGCAGCATGGTCACCAGTCAGAGTTCCCCAACTTCACGCTTGACCGATCCATAGCTCGTCAGTTATGCGTTAATCCATAACCAACGGGCTATTGATCCGATGCCTGACGCTCACGACGTGCTGTTTCGAACCCTCGCAGACCCGACCCGCCGGGCGATCTTCGAGCGCCTGTGCCGTGAGGGCGAGCAGACCGTCGGTGCGCTGACCGCACGGGCAAAGATCTCGCAGCCGGCAGTGTCAAAGCATCTCGGCGTGCTGAAGCAGGCCGGGCTGGTGCGCGATCGCCATGAAGGAAGGCAGACGCACTACAGCGCGCAACTCGGCGCACTGGCGCCGTTGATCGACTGGACCAGCCAGATGGCGGGCTTCTGGCAGAACCGGTTCGACCACCTCGAAGATCTTCTCAAAAGGATAGACCAATGAACAAGACCACCGCTGAAACGCGCTCCGCCATCGTGGAGCGCGAATTTCCCCATCCGCCGGAAAAGCTCTGGCGCGCGCTGACGCAACCGCATCTGATGGAGGAGTGGCTGATGAAGAACGACTTCAAGCCCGAGGTCGGGCACAGCTTCAATCTGCGCGGCGAGTGGGGCGGCGTGCTGGACTGCAAGGTGCTCACTGTGGAGCCGCACAAGACGCTGTCCTACACCTGGAATTTCGCGCATGCGGATGCCGCCTACAATCTCGAGAGCGTGGTGGTCTTCACGCTGACGCCGACGGCGAAGGGCACCCATCTGCGCGTCGAGCAGTCCGGCTTCCAGCCGCATCAGAAGCAGGCCTATGGCGGCGCCCATGCCGGGTGGAAGCAGTTCCTGGAGAATCTCGATCAGCTGCTGGTGCGGCCGGAGTGAGAATTGCTGCCGCTCCATCCCCGTCATTGCGAGCGCAGCGAAGCAATCCAGCGTGCAGCGCGGCGGATGAATGGATTGCTTCGTCGCTTCTCTCCTCGCAATGACGGTCTACTCAACACCTATCCAACAGGAAGTCACATGAACTGGAACAACTGGATCAGGCAATTTCACCGCTGGCTTTCGATCGCCTTTACGGTTGCCGTCATCATCAACATCGTCGCGATGGTTCTGCAGCAGCAAGCCGTCTGGATCGGCCTGCTGGCGCTGTTCCCGCTGATCTTGATGCTGCTGAGCGGCCTGTATCTGTTCGCGTTGCCGTATCTGGCGCCGCGGCGGATGCAGGGGGGATCGACCTCCGCATCACAAGTGTGATTGCATGGGACAGGCTGGGACCACGAGGCAGCAATGACGGCATCGGAACGTATCGACCAGATGATCGAGGATCTCACCGACTGGCGCGGCAAGACGCTCGCCAGCCTGCGCAAGAGCATCCTCGCCGCCGACTCCGAAATCATCGAGGAATGGAAGTGGATGGGCAGCCCGGTGTGGTCGCGCGACGGCATCATCGCGGTCGGCAACGCCCACAAGGGCAAGGTGAAGCTGACCTTCATGTACGGCGCGCAGCTTCCGGATCCCGACAAGCTGTTCAACACCGGCTTCGAAGGCAATGTACGGCGCGCGATCGATCTGTTCGAGGGCGACAAGATTAATGATCGCGCGCTGAAGGCCCTGATCCGTGCTGCGATCGAGCTCAACCAGGCCAAATCCAGCAAAACTGCGAAGAAGCCGGCGAAGAAGGCCACCGCGGGCGCTCGCGCAACCGCGAAGAAGGCATGAGCTGCGCCGGCATGTGGCCTGCCGATCCGGTCCGTCCGAGATGATCGAGACCAGGCTCGCCACATCGTCGGATGCGGAAGCGATCTCAGCGCTGCTGACGGCCAACGCCGGCGACCGCGGCGGCATGCTGCTTGGGCAATGGCCGCGCAAGGTGATTGAGACGCGCATTGCACGCGGGCAATCGATCGTCATCGCGACCGGCGATGAGGGCAGGCTGCTCGGCGCGCTCCCCCACGTCGGAGAAAGGATTCGGCGAGGCCCCGCCGGTGCAGGCCATGCTGAAGGTCTGGCCGGGCGGCCCCGGTGCGTATGTGTATGGCCCCGTGTGCGTCGCCCCGGACGCGCGCGGCCTCGGCGTCCTCGACGCGCTATACGCCAGGCTTCGGGCCACGTTTCCCGGCCGCGAAGCGATCCTGTTCATCAGGGAAGACAATCCGCGCTCGCTCAAGGCGCATCTGCGGCTCGGCATGCGCGCGGTCGCGCGATACGACTTCGGTGGCACGGTTTTCGTGGTCCTGAGCGACAGGCCCGACGCCGAATAGCCCGGATCGCGCCGGGAACCTGAGTTCTGCGCACGGGAACCCCAGTCCCGTTGTCAGCAATATCAGGAAATAGATCGTTCACCATCGGATGCGAATGACCGGCGACCTGCCACAGGTTGTATCTCTTTACCAACGCAATTAAAGGCGTGGCTGCTAAACCTGTGGCTGTGGAATGAGCGGGTCTCGTGTCGAGGCGCCCGCTGGAATGGCAGTTGCAATGTTCAGTCAGTTGGTTGGTCCGTCAGGGACCGCGTCGTCGGCCGACACCGATGTCGCACAGCAGGCCGCCCCGAGAACAGCAGCCACGAGCGAGGAAACTCGCATCCCGCAACCCCATCAGCGGGTCGAGCGCGGCGCATGGTTGATTGGCGTCGCCGCGAGCGGTTTTGCCGGCTTCCTGCTCTGGAGATTCGAGATCGCAGTCGAGCGCGAAAGCCTGGCGCTGTTTTCGGGCCTGATGGGGTTTCTCCTTGCCGTCCATATCGTCTATGGCAGATGGCGGTCCGCGCCGGTTCTGTCCAACCTGGCAGGAGCGGTTGCCGTGTTCTTCTGGTCGGCCGCGGCGGCAGCAACGATCAGCCTCGTTGGCCTGAGATACAAGTTTCCCCTGATCGATGGCAGCCTCGCCGATGCCGATCGTTTCATCGGGATCGATTTGCCGTCGATCATCCTGTGGTTTGCAAACCATCCCTGGCTGACCGAGCTGCTCGCTGCCGCCTATTGTAGCTCCTTCGTCCAGGTGGCCGCGCTGTTCGTGCTGCTGGCGGCGACAAAGCGCTTCGACAAGCTTTGGCAACTGGCATTCGTGTTCGCCTTGACAATCGTTGCGTCGACGATGTTTTCGGTGTTCTGGCCCGCCAAGGGGGCCTTTGTCTATTTCGACCATCCCGTCGCGATCCTCGATGCGCTGCCCGAGCACGCGGGGATCTATCATCTCGCGAAGTTCGAGTACTTCCGCAACGGCGTGTCTCCGGAATTGTCGTTGAGCAATCTGCAGGGCGTCGTGACCTTTCCGTCGTTCCACACCTGTCTTGCCTTGATGACGATTTTCGCAACGATCGGCACACGGTGGCTGTTCGGCATCACGCTGATCTGGAATCTCCTCGTCCTCGTCTCGACGCTTCCGATCGGCGGCCATTACGTCATCGACCTGACCAGCGGTGCGCTGCTGTGGCTGGCGGTGATGAAGATCGAGGCGATTTTCGGCAGATCGTTCATGACCTTGCGCGGAATGCCGATGCCGGAAGCCGTGTCCGCCTAGCGATCGAGGCGAGGCGGCAAGGCCTGCTGAGATCAAGGCCTGCCAGGATCAAAGAATCGTCCGCGGCTCCACTGTGTCGGCAAGGCGTTTCGCGTCGCGGACAAGCGGGTAGATTCCGATGCACGTGAGCACGCCGAACACGATTGCACCGAATGTCCGCGTGAAGTCTGCCGACTGCAAGATCACGGCCGTCGCCGCGATGCCAAAACCCGACGAGAGCATGGCGAAGAAAAGATAAGACCAGAGGAATTGAGTTGCCTGCTGATTGGCGGCATCGCCGGCAGCCAGCCGGCGAACCTCGCGGCGCGTCCAGAACCAGTCGGAGATGACAGGGACCGCGAATAGAATCGTGACGGCGAGGGAGAGGCCATCGAAGCGCTTGATCGTGCTTGCGAGGCACAGGCCGAACACAAAGGCGCCGACGGCGCCGCAGGAAGCATGCGCGACGAGCTTCATGACCGTGGTCGGCCTGGTGCGCATTGCGGTCGTGTCCGTGCTCGTTCCGCCCATGTGGCGTTCGCGCCATCATACCGCGAACCCCGGCGATTGTCGCATGGATCGGGAGCTTTCGTCCGGGCGCCTGTAACCCCAGAGCTATCGCATCTGGCATCAACCGGGCTTTTCGCACCGTCATGGCCGGGCTTGTCCCGGCCATCCACGTCCTTCTTCGCAAGGAGACGAAGACGTAGATGCCCGGGACAAGCCCGGGCATGACGAACTCATCACGCCTTGGTGTGCACGATCACCGGACCGGCAATTGCGGTTACTTGCCCGACTAGCAACGGGCCGAGATTGTCATCGATCCAGGCCAGTGCGCGGCGGTTGGCTTCCTCGGCGCCGGCATGGTTGTTGAAGACGCTGATCGCGGTGACCGTGTCGTCGCCGGCATAGACCACGTAATAGGCCATGAAGCCTTCGACATCGCTGATGATCGGAATTGCGCCTTCCTTGATCCGGCGCGCGAGTTCTTCGGCGCTACCAGTCTTCGCCTTGGCGTGACGGATGGCGGCATACATGCGTTCCTCCTTCCGGCTGCATCGATCGGGCTGCGCTTCGCGCATGCGCGATGCTACGCCTGAAGGGGCGGAGATGCCAACGGGATTGCGGACCGATCAACTGAAACGCCGGGTCACGACGGTCGTACGGCGGTCGGGGAGCTTCGGCAGCCTCGTCACATCCGCGCGCGTTGCCGTGGTTTTGGGGCCGGGGGCGGGCGCCTGCTCCTGCTGCTGCAGAAACAGCGTGGCTTCGAACAGCACGCCGGGGGCCTGCTTGGCGGTGCCCGAGCACACCGCGCGATTGCCGCTGAAGGTGCCGGTCAGCTGCGCCTCGACCTCGTCGCAGCCGAACACGGTGGTGAACGGGCCGTCGGCATATCTGTGCGTCGTCAGGACCGCCGTGAAGCGGTCCTCATCGAGCTGATAGGAGCCGCCATAGGTGAACATGGCGTCGCCGCCTGTGATCCTGCCGTTTGCGAGCTGGACTATTCCGGTGCCTTCGCCGCGCGGTGTGCGAAACCACGCCGCATATTGACCGTCTCTTTGCATGACCGTCACGAACTGCAAACCCTGCGTTGTCGTCTAGCTACGTTGCAAGCGGAGGGACTGCTACTTAACCTTCTCCCAACGGTTAACGAACCGAGAAGCCGATCGCGCGACTTGCACGAAGCGGTATCGGACTGGTGCGCGACGATTGTGCGAGAGCCCGTTCCGATGGAATCGGAACGGGCTCTCGATTGTTGTCTTGACGCGTTTTCTTCACGCGAACCGGTGTCCACTTCGCTCGAAAACGCTCTAGTGCATTCGACCGGTCACAAGAATGCCACGGCCCTCGCCAGGGGAGCTAGCGAGGGCCGTGTTGGTACACCGCGCCGCGCCTAGGTTCGCGACGAGATGTGGGAGCTCGAAAAAATCTTACTTAGGCATGATCGTTATCCGACAACCGGTTTCCACTTTTCGGGATCATGCCCGTTAGAAGGGCAAGAGCACGTCGAGAACCTGCTGGCCGTAGCGCGGCTGTTGCACGTCGGTGATCTGGCCGCGGCCGCCATAGGCGATGCGGGCCTGGGCGATCTTCGAGGAGTCGATGGTGTTGTCGCTCTGGATGTCTTCCGGGCGCACGATGCCGGCCACGATCAGCTCGCGGATTTCGTAGTTGACGCGGATCTCCTGCTTGCCTTCGACGACAAGGTTTCCGTTCGGGAGAATCTGGGTGACGACGGCGGCGACGCTGGTCTGCAGCGCTTCCTGGCGGTTGACCGAGCCCTTGCCGTCGCTCGAGGCCGTGGATTCGGCGGTCAGGATCTTGCCGGGCAGAATCTTGTTCGCTTGCGTGATGGTCTGCGATCCCAGGAAGTTGGTCACCCCGGAATCTTCGGAATTGCTGCGGCTGCGCTGGGTTTCGTTGGCGATCGCGGCCTTGTCGGTGAAGTTCACCGTGACGGTCAGGATGTCTCCGACGCGCGCGGCGCGCTGGTCCTTGAAGAAGGCGCGCGAGCCGCTGCGCCACAGCGAGTTCGGGCTGTAGGAGGCGACCTCGGGCTTCGGCATCGGCATCTGCACCGGCTTGTACCCGGGCTGCGCCGTCGGGTTCTCGATCTCCGTCAGCTTCGGCTTTTCGCCGATCTGGGAGAGACGGTCGATCGACGAGCAACCGCTGGCGATCGTTCCGAGTGCGAGCAGCGCACCGGTCAGGATGAGGCGGTTGATGCGGTACTGGGACATGAACTTTACTCGGCGTTTGGTGCGACTGAACTCAGCTTGACGGGAGCGGAATCTGACAAGGCGGCGTCGGCGGCCGGCGCTGCGCGCGGGGTCGCGACCGAGATCGAAACCTCGCCGCGGCCGGTGACGACGCCGGAGACGGCGCGCTTGGACTGCAAATTCATCACGTTGACGACGTCGCCCTCGGCGCCGCCATCCATCGCCTTGCCGCGGATCGTGAGGTAGAGACCGGAGGTGCGGTAGACCAGCGTGACGTTCTGGTCGCGGGTGACGAGATCGGGTTTTGCCATGTCGGCTGTGCGCAGCGCCTGGCCGGCGCGGATCTGGCGGCGCATCTGCATGCCGACGGCGCCGTCGCGCACCGCCGCGTCGTTGCCGATTTCGGCTTTCGGACGGCGCTCGACCACCACGTCGGAGGCTTTCAGCACGTCGCCGCGTTCGACATTGCGCGTCAGCACGGCGGCCTCGATGGTCTCGATCGCGGTGCCGGTGAGGCGCAGCTTGTACGGAGCCGTGCCGGCTTCGTTGCTGACCTCGAAGGTGACGTCGAAACGCGTCGAGCGTTGGTCGTAGCGCACGGCGACGGGCTGCATCGCGCCGGTGCTGGTTGCCTCGAGGCGGAGGTCGCCGGGATCGCGGTCGAAGGTCAGCGCGATGTTGCCGGCCCTGCCGAGCCCGTGGCGGCCCTCCAGCGCGCGCGACAGCTGCTGCTCGATCTCCTTGCTGTCGATGGTGCGCGCGAGCCGCGTGACGGTGATCTCCTTCAGCTCGCGGGTGTCGACGCCGATCACTTGGTGGGTGCGCAGCACGTTCAGCACCTGCGCGACCGGCAGCGTGCCAGTGGTGCCGAGGTCGGGCGCGCGGTAGATCGCAATGCTGCCGGCGGTGCCGGCATTGTCGATGAGGTCGCCGACCCGCACGATGTCGTCCGCGACCGTGACGCTGGCGCGCAGTGTCGGCACCGCGATGCTCTCGCCGCGGCTTTGCGCGGCGGCCGGTAGCGCGGTCACCGCGAGGAGCGCGGCTGCGATCAGGACTGAGCGGGCGATCATGACAGCATCCTCAGCGGAACAGGTTGGAGGTCGACTGCATCATCTGGTCGGCCGCGGAGACCACCTTCGAGTTCATCTCATAGGCGCGCTGCGCGGCGATCAGGTCGGAGATTTCCGAGACCACTTCGACATTGGCCTGTTCGAGGTTGCTCTGCTGCATGTCGCCATAGCCGTCGGTGTTGGCGATGCCGTCCTGCGGCTGGCCGGAGGCCGGCGTTTCCTGGAACAGGTTGTCGCCGATCGGCATCAGGCCGGCCTTGTTGATGAAGCGGGTCAGGCCGACCTGGCCGATGTTGGTCGATGCGGTCTGGCCCGGCAGCGTCACCGAGACCTGGCCCTGCGCATTGATGGTGAGGCCGGAGGCGTTCTGCGGGATCGTGATCGTCGGCTGCAGCAAATTGCCCTGCGCGTTGACGATGCGGCCCTGGTTGTCCATCTGGAACGAGCCGTCGCGGGTGTAGGTGAAGGTGCCGTCCGGCATCAGGATCTTGAAGAAGCCTTCGCCGCGGATCGCGATGTCGAGATCGTTGCCGGTCGGCGACAGCGTGCCCTGGGTCATCATCCGCGGCGTGCCGACGGTCTTGACGCCGCCGCCGAGGTCGATGCCCATCGGCATGATGGTGTTCTGGTCGGAGGCCTGCGCGCCGACCCGGCGCACATGGTCGTAGATCAGGTCCTGGAACGCGGCGCGCTGCTTCTTGTAGCCGGTGGTACGCAGGTTCGCGATGTTGTTGGAGATCACCTGAACGCTGAGTTCCTGTGCCGCCATTCCGGTCGCCGCGGTATAAAGTGCGCGCATCGTTCAATCCCCCGGATCAGTTCGGCACGTCGGCGAGCTTCTCGATCGCCGATTTGTGCAGGTCGCTCTGCTGCTGGAGCAGCGAGGCGATTTGGGTGTAGGTCCGCGTGATCTCGATCATGCGGCTCATCTCGACGACGGAATTGACGTTCGACTTCTCGATGAAGCCCTGGCGGATCTGCGCCTTGGTGTCCGGCTGCGGCACCGCGCCTTCGCCCGGCACATAAAGGTTGGAGCCTTCCTTCAGCAGGCGCTGGGCCTGCGCGAACGAGACCAGGCGCAGCTTGCCGCGGATCGAGTCGAGGCGGGACGTGCCCTCGAGCACGCTGACGTTGCCGTCGGGGGCGATGTTCACGTCGTGATCGGTCTGCTGGAACGTGATCGGGCCGGCGGTGCCGAGCACCTGATAGCCCGAGGCGGTGACGAGCTGGCCGCGATTGTTGATCGCCAGGTTGCCGTCGCGGGTGTAGCGCTCGCCGCCCGGCGTCTGCACCACCAGGAAGGCGTTGCCGTCGATCGCGACGTCGAGCGGGTTCTTGGTCTCTTCGGTCGGGCCCTGCGCGAAGTCGTGGAAGGTCGCGCGGTCCTGCACGAAGGAGACGCGGCGGTCGGAGGACGCGAAATTGTCCTCATGCGCGTTCGAGGACAGATATTCCTGGAACAGCGACCGGTCGGCCTTGTAGCCGTTGGTGTTCATGTTCGCGATGTTGTTGGAAACGACATCCATCTGCCGTTCCAGCACCATCTGCTTCGATAGTCCGACCAGAAGCGTATTCTGCATCGGTGGTTCTCCCCTGTGAGGTGACCCGATGCGAAAGGTTCTCCCAAACCTTCACGTCGGACCGTCGGTAACCATTGGGTTCTCCCAAACCCGCCAGTCACGTCGTCCTCTCAGCGAAACCCGTGCCAACTTGAAATAATCAGATATTTGAATGGTTTAGGTGGTTTGCGGGCGCCGTGCCGGGCGGCAGAAAGGTCTTGTTGACCATGTTTGCCCGGCAGTTTTTTCCTAGTGGAAGGTAAATCCTAATCTTCCGTTAACCATTATGGCCCCAGTGTTGCCGGCATTGGGGCGCGTGTGCGCCGGCGGCCTTTGTATCGCGTCTTCAAGCCAAAGCTGGGGCAAATCGCGTTCGCATCCTTCAGGTTGAAGCGAGCGGACGATGGCGGACGAGGAAAAGACGGATAGCGGCGAGGGCGCGGCCGCTCCGAAGAAGGGCAAGCTCAAACTGATCATTGCCGTCGTCGGCTTCCTCGTCGTGCTCGGCGCGGGCGCGGGCGGATGGTTCTTCTTCATGCGCGGTCACGGCGAGGAGCAGCACGCCGAGGCGCCGCCGAAGCCGCCGAGCTTCGTCGACGTGCCCGATATGCTGGTCAATCTGGTCGGCGCGCCCGGCGAGCGGGTGCAATATCTCAAGCTGAAGCTCGTGCTCGAGATCAAGGAAGAGAAGCAGGTCGAGGCGATCAAGCCGGCGCTGCCGCGCGTCACCGATCTGTTCCAGACCTATATGCGCGAGCTGCGCCCGAGCGATCTCAACGGCTCGGCCGGCCTGTTCCGTCTCAAGGAAGAGCTGACCAAGCGCGTCAACCTCGCGCTGGCGCCCAACCAGGTGAACGCGGTGCTGTTCAAGGAAGTCGTGATCCAGTGACGGGGCGGATGTAAAGCCATGGCCGGCAACGACCAGATGGACCAGGACGCCATTGCGGCCCAATGGGAAGCCTCGCTCGATTCCGAGGATCCCGCGGCGGCCGCGGCGGAAGCTGCCAAGAACGAGCTCACCGAGAACATGGCGCTGCAATGGGCCGCCATGGTCGAGGACGGCAGCCGCGACTTCGGCGGCAAGAACACCAATGGCGAGCGCGTGCTGTCGCAGGAGGAGATCGACAATCTCCTCGGCTTCACGGTCGGCGACGTCAGCCTCGACGATCATTCCGGCATCCGCGCCATCATCGATTCTGCGATGGTGTCCTACGAGCGTCTGCCGATGCTCGAAATCGTGTTCGACCGCCTGGTGCGGTTGATGACGACGAGCTTGCGCAATTTCACCTCCGACAACGTCGAAGTCTCGCTCGACCGCATCACCTCGGTGCGCTTCGGCGACTACATGAACTCGATCCCGCTGCCGGCGGTGCTCTCGGTGTTCAAGGCGGAGGAGTGGGAGAATTTCGGCCTCGCCATGGTCGACTCCAACCTGATCTATTCGATGATCGACGTGCTGCTCGGCGGCCGCCGCGGCCAGACCCAGCTCAAGATCGAGGGCCGGCCCTACACCACGATCGAGACCAACCTCGTGAAGCGGCTGGTCGAGGTGGTGCTGTCGGATGCCGAGCAGGCGTTCCGGCCGCTGTCGCCTGTGACCTTCACGATCGACCGGCTCGAGACCAATCCGCGCTTTGCCGCGATCAGCCGCCCGGCCAACGCGGCGATCCTGGTGCGCCTGCGCATCGACATGGAAGACCGCGGCGGCAATGTCGAATTGCTGCTGCCCTACGCCACCATCGAACCGATCCGCAACGTGCTGTTGCAGATGTTCATGGGCGAAAAGTTCGGGCGCGATCCGATCTGGGAAGGCCATTTCGCCACCGAAGTGGCGCAGGCCGAGATTGCGGTCGATGCGGTGCTGTACGAGGCCGATATCCCGCTCAAGGAGCTGATGAAGCTCAAGGTCGGCGACACACTGCCGCTGGACATCCGCTCCGACGCGCTGGTCTCGGTCCGTTGCGGCAATGTCACCCTGACGGAGGGCCGCATGGGCCGCGTCGGCGACCGCGTCGCGATCCGCGTCACCAAGAATTTGCGTAAACCCCAAACCACCTTCGCGATGTTCGAGAAGGCGGACGAGCGGACCAAGATGATGGAGGCACCATGAGTCATGTGCTTGGACTAGCAATCGAGAGTCTGGTAGCCGTGCTGCTGATGCTGACGATCGGCTATTGCTGGCTGCTCAACAAGCGGCTGCAACGGCTGAAGGCGGACGAGCATTCGCTGAAGGCGACGATCGCGGAATTGATCACCGCGACCGAGATCGCCGAGCGGGCGATCGGCGGGTTGAAGCATGCGGTGCGCGACGTCAACGAGAACCTCGGCAACCAGCTCGACGCGGCGGTGCAGATGTCGGCGCAGCTGAAGAACCAGCTGGCCGAAGGCGACCATGTGGTGCGCCGCCTGTCCAAGATCGCGATGGCCGCGCGGCGCCG
>NZ_JACMYP010000129.1 GCF_020889705.1 Bradyrhizobium altum
GGATGATACGGAGTCTCACCCTGATCGCCGCCGCGCACGCATGTCCGGCGCGATTGCCGCAGCTCCAGTGGCTCGCGCACCTGGCCTGATAGGCGAGATAGACCTCGACGAGGGGGAGCGAGGTCACCTTTTCGCGTGCGATCCCGTCCAGCGCGACCAAGCGGAACATAAAGCGGCCCTGCTAAAGGAGCTTGTCGAGATGCTCATTGTAGGCTCCGCCCAGAACATCAGCGTTCACGCGCGCGGTATGCATGCCATTCCAGTTCAACGTGATGCGATCCTCGCAGCTCTCGTTCGCTGCGACCGCCGCCTGGAAATACCGCTCGCGCAATGTCGGCCTCCCTGCCGCTTGCGGCAGGTCCTCGGCCACCGCCTGCCGGAATGCGTCATAGTTCACGGTGTCCCGCAGCCTGTGGAGGAAGCGTGAATATTCCTCGGCTCCCGGCTCGTCGGCGAAGCTCCGCCAGATGGCCGCCGCGTCCGGCTCGTCGAGCCAATCCGCGACTGCCTCGGCCAGGGGCCGCGCCCGATCTTGTGCTGTTTCGTCGGGATCCGAGAAGAACACGTTCGGGCCAGCATAACCCTCAGCCTTCGTGGCCGCCGTCAGGTTGGTCCGCCCCCGTGCAGGCAGCGGCTTATCATCCAGATCAACGAGGCAGCCGGAGCCGAGCTGCGTTAGCAGGGTCTCGGGCAGGCTGGTCAACCGATTGTTGTCGACGTGCAGTTGACGGAGTCCTGCCGGGAGATTGGTGGGCAGGTTGGCGAGCCAATTGTTTCTGACGTGGAGGCTTTGGAGACCGCTCGGAAGGATATCGGGCACCCTCGTCAGCTGATTGCCTTCGATATTCAGGTGTTGGAGCCCCGCCGGGAGGGCGGCGGACAAGGTGGTCACGGCGGCTCATGGGGCGCTGCTTCCTGCCAAGTTTTCGTTCGTCTTACCGCCTCTTGCCGATTCTCATGGTCGCCCTGCCCCGCTTCGGCCGCCCAGGCCTCAAGGATCTGATCTTGCGACGATTCGGCTGGAGCCGGAGTCTCGAGGTTCGTCGGCGGCTGACGCGCGCGGCTCTGTCAAGGCCTTGCCCTTCTGCTCCGCGCGCTCGAGCCTTGCTGGTCCCCTTGTTCGGGAGTTTCGCAAGTCATGCCAGCGCCTCGCTGGGCTTGTTCAATGCTTCTCAAGCAAGCGAATGCGCAACGACCCGTCTCCAAGCCGATCGCCATCACCACGAATGGTGATCACCGACGATTGATGACGATCAAGGCCCGCGGCCGAGCAGTTGCAGCGAGACGTTGTACGTCCGCACGACATCTGCGGCCGTCGCCGTGGTTGATATTGTGAACGGGCTTCATCACATTTCACGTCCTGAATCTGACCAAGTCAAGCGGTAACTTCTAGATCGAGACACTCTCGTGAGCGACAAGTCTCGTGTAACGGCGTCGGGTTTCGCTCCGAGGCGGCGCGCTCGTACCAAATGGGTCGGCGATGGCCGGCATGTCTGTTGTCGGATGATGAGCTTCCGCCGCCTCCAATGCTCGATCGCGGCAATGCCGATGGTACCGTCATCCAAAAGCGCACGAGCAACGTGATTGTCTCGAACGTGACACTTTCATTGCGTTCAAGCCGCTTAATCAGGTGCACGATGCGGTCGAGCCGCTTGGCTATTGCAGTCCTCCCGCCGATCGGACTCGACCGGAGAAGGAAGCGCCAGTCGCAGCTTAAGCAATCAGCGACCTGGGCGCGCCGCGATGCTGTGGGAGCGCGCCGCTCAGTCAATCGGTTGTTTGCGTAGCAGGGTCTCGAGGTGGCGACGACCTTCGTCGATCGCGCCGGACCAATGCCCGAACCGTTCCTGCACGACAACTTCGAATGACGGATACCACAGTGGCTTTCCGCCAGCCTGAGCCCAATACCAGGGATAACCGCGTGGCACGAAAACCACGCCGCAGACGCCGAGCGCTCCGGCGATATGGACGGCGAAGCTGTCGGGCCCGACCACCGCGTCGAGATTGGCGATCGCTGCGATCATTTCCGCAGGGCTCTCGATGTGCACGCCAGCATCGATCGGACGACTCCATCGCTTCATGTCATGCCGTTGCGCGCCGCTCATCAAACTGACAGGCGTGACGGAGTTTGGAAACGCAGCTGCGACTTGCTCCATCGATAGGCCGAGCGCGCCACCCTCCCACACGATGCCCACCAGAGGCCTTGCGAACGCGGCCAATGCATCCCGCCATTTGGCGAACAGTTCGGCCTCGGGGCGCAGGTAGGGAATGCCATCGGCAATGTTGCGGGCGTCGGTCGGCAGAACGCGCAATAATGATTGCAGCGGCATAGCCGAGATCGCGGGCCTCGGTTCGTCCAAAATCACCCGCTCGGCGAGGTTGGCAAGAAGAGCCTGATAACTTGGATGCGCGACCACATGCACATCTTGCAGGCTCGGCAGCCGACGCAAGAGACGAGCGAGTGCGATGAACTCAAGGGCGCCCATCGTCGGCGGCACGACTATCCGCCTCACAGGTGCCGAGGCGGACGGCTCGGGCGTCGGGAAGCGACCGAGCGTCAGTTCAAGCGTCGTCTGCAGAGACTTCGCTGCGTCATTCTCAGGTCGCGTGTGCACGACGTGACCGACAAGTGTGAGGGATTCGTCGAGCCGGCCAACGAGCTGTAGGACACGCGCCAGAGCAAGCGCGGCGGTAGGATCCGATTTGCGAGCGCGCACGAATTCTGTCAGTTGCGCAATGCCGCGGTCCACCTCACCCTTGGCAATCGTAACACGGGCCAAGATTTCGCGCGCACCAACATGAGCGGGCGCATAGGCGAGCAGTTTCTTGCAGGTGGCCTCCGCTTGCGACCAGAGTCCAGTTGCGGCGTGGCAATAAGCCAGATGCAAGAGCCCAGCTGTATCGAGCGGGGCGCGCAAATGCGCGCGCGCGGCAAGGCTGAGCGCCTCGTCGAGGCGCCCGCGTTCAAGCTTGAGCACCGATAAATTGCCCAGCGCGTCGGGATCGTCCGGAGCAATCTCAAGCGCACGAAGCAGGGCGGCCTCAGCCGCCGGGCTGTGGCCCAACGCGAACTCGATGGCGCCAAGTTGAACGAGCGCACGCGCATTCCTGGGCTCGTGGTGGACGACGGTCTCTGTCATCGCACGGGCTTCCGCAACCTCGCCTCGGTTCAGCAAGGCCTGAGCGAGCGCCAGCTTGATTTCCTCGCTCCGCGGGGCGAGAGCCGCCGCGCGTTCGAGGCAAATCACCGCCGCCTCAGCGCGGCCGAGCAATCCGTGAGCGATGCCGAGATTGGTGGTGAGGCCGGCGTGTTCGGGGTAGATGGTCGCAGCTTCAGACAGCATGTCGAAGGCAAACTCGATCCGCCGGCGCGCAAGCGCCAGTGTGGCCCTCGCATTGAGCGTATCGGGATCACTTGTGGTGGCGACCTCCTCGAGCAGCGCCTCCGCCTCCTCGAGACGGCCGGCCGAGATAAACTCCTGGGCCGTTCTAACCCTCTCCTGCCGGGTCGGAGCCGGCATGCCAGTGGACAGCATCTGTGCTATGCAACTGTGACGCGCTTGCCATCGAGGCGGAGATCCTCGCTCACCGCGATGACCTTGCTGTGCGCCATCTCGGAGGCAATGCCGGTGACTCTAATGGCCTGGGTTTCGGTCTGCAATGTGTCGATACGCTCGATCACCGCGACACGCTCGACCGCCTTTACCGTAAGCTGCTCGGCGCTCGCTTCCTGGATTCGCGCCGAACATCGGACACGGTCCGCGATCACCGTGTAGAGCTTGCCGATCCAGGAGCCTTTGTCCGCGAGCACGGCAAACAGCTTAGTCTGCAGGTCGGTACTGTCGGCGCGCATGGACAGGCGCCGACGCGCGGCGAGAGTAATAGTCTCGCCCTCAATCGACATGTTGCGATCTCCGGGCAGCGCGACCATGCCACCACTGGAATCCGCTCGCTCGAGCACGGTCACGACAAAGCCACGCTCCGCCTCAGTGAAGAGCAGCACCATGTCCTGTGGGATGGGCCGGACCAGGCAGCCAACAGCCACCGTCGCCGTGTGACGGGCGCCAGCGGTCTCGACCTCGACCGCAGAGCCATCGTCGCTGACCGACACGACACGGGCCCTGTGATGCCCAGGCTTAAGAAAGCGCTCAGCCATCGCCAAGATGTCGGTGCTTGTAGCACGGATCGGCATCGTCATCCTTGTTCTCCAGCTCGTTACATGAAATTTATCAACTTCTTTTGTATGACTTCCTCATTGCCGGAACTGGACGTGATCTCAGCTTTTCGGGTCACAAGCTTGTACTCTTCCGTGTTCGACTGTCCCTTTCTCAATTCTTCTTCGGAGTTGGATACGCTGGTCTTGCAGAATTTGATGTCGCGACCGACCGACTTGAAGTCTTCGACGGGAGCGAGCTTGAAATCGCTTGTCCTGAGAATCTTGGTATCGCTGTCAGCCGACTTGAAATCGGGTCCAAAAACACACTTGGTCGACTTTCCAATCACTTGCTTGACGTCGTGTCCTTCGACAATGTCAAGTTTGTTGCCGATCGTCATAGAGTTCATATCACTGAGATTCACTGAACATTCTGGCGAGATCTTGAAGGTGAACGCTTCTCCAAAGAACATGCTTACGTTCTTGGCCATCGTCAGCGTGGTAGCTGCGCCCATCATGCAGGTGAATTTGGTGCCTTGAAACAATTCCTTGGTGTCGCCCATCGTCTGCTTTTCCGAGTTTCCAACGGTCGTCTCCAGTTTGTGGCCGTTGTTGATGAGCTTGACCCGGTTCGAGGCCGTCAGGATGATGTCGGCAGGTGTCCCATTAGCGCCAGCACTGATTGACACGCCATTCTCGGCCGAGATCTCATAAGTTCCTTTCGAGACCTGATGTTGGGAGTTGCCGTTCGTGACCTCCGTGGTTTGACCGCGACCGATCTTGAGCAGCGCAGCGCCTTCGATATTGGCCTGGACGTCCTTGTTGGTGAAGGCAAGTAAGCCGGCATTGTCGCTTTCATGTTTTCTGATCGCGGCCGGACTTTCGCCAATAGTCGTCGTGAGACCAGTGACAAGTTTTTCTTCTTCGTCCGAATAAGAGCCGAGGCGCAGATAAGTTGACTTCGCCAGGGGAGAAGCCAGGGTGTCTGGGACGACCAGTCGCGTATAGGCATTTGGCATAGCGGATACTCTAATCGGATGGCTGTCGGCACATTAGCGCTGCGCCGTCAAACGTGTTTGAGAGGGGGATATCGAAAGTCCGAACGCGTTCGGGTTGGCACCATTCTGCTTAGTCGGCATCCCCATTTTCGCTGCCGGTGACCCGCCGATTGACAGATTGTCCGATCCCGCTTTGGCGCGGCCCGGACCCATGACAAGGCCAGAGATCACGCCGAGGCCCACACCTGCGTTGTCACCCATCGATGTCGCGCGCTCGGTCGTCATGTTGTGTGCCGGCATACACATGATCAGGCACCTAGACTGGGTGGGGATGGCCGTCGTGTTCACAGTGACGTTCGGATAAGGGGTCGGCACGAGGGCGGGACCCGATGGCGTCTTGCAGACATCCGGAAAGGCATGATCCTCCGCCAGCATCGGGCCATTTGAATTAACAAAAGTCATCTGTTTAGCACCCTCCGTTGAAAGGGATAACGCGGTTTGCATCGTAGAGTTCGGCAATGGCGCGTTCCGGCACGGTTTGCAGAGTACTGCGATGCCGGGGCACGAACAGACTACCTTCGGTCGACGCGCAGTGAAAGTCAGTGCGCAGAAATCGCGAGCCGGAAAAATCGCTGCCTTCAACCTTGGCGTGGTGCATCAGCGCATAGGACATGTCGGCGCCGGCAAACACGGCGCACCTGGCCGATGCACGTGTGAAAACGGCCGTCGTCAATTGTGTGCCGGAAAGATCGCAACCGTCCAGACAGGCTTCGATGAAGATGGATTGCGTCAAATTGGCATTGCGCAGCTTTGCGGTTCGCAGGTCAGCCCTGACGAACAGTGTGTTCGGGGCGATCGCGCCGGAGAGGTCGGCACCTACCAGGCTCGCGCCCGTCAACACCGAACCGGACAGGTCTGTTCCGGACAGGTTTGCTCCTCTCAGCTTGGCACCGCTCAGGTTCGCTCGCGCGAGCATCAGCCCGGAGAGTTCCCGCTCCGACAGATCGCATTCGGAGAAATGAATTGTGTCGCAGCGCAGTCCCGTGAGCTGTGCACTACGCAAATCGGCCTGCGTTACGGCGGCGTTCGTCAGCGTGGCGTTGTCGAGCACGACCTCGGCGAGGTCGCAATCCATGAGAGCGCTTTGAGAGAGAGTTGCCTTGCTCAGGATCGTGCGGGCCAACACGCAACGCATCGCTGTCGTCTGGCTGAGCCGCGTCTCACCGAAGTCGCTATGGCTGAAATCTGATGTCATGAACGTCGACTGGGTCAAGCGCGCCCGCCGCCAGTCGGATCCGCCAGCGTGGCAATCGACTAATATGCATTTGTCAAGGCAAGCATCAGCGAAGGAAGCGCCGCTGAAATCGCAGTCCTGAAACGTCATGCCGGTCAGGCGGGCGCGCGTGAATTGGCTGCCGCGAAAAGAGGAACTCAGCACAACGCCATCGTTCAGGCGTAGTCCAGATAGCGTCTCGTCATCGAGGTTAACGTCGCGCACGGGGAACTGATGATCGATCGACTGCAATAAGAGATCAATTGACATGGCGTGTGACCATCAGGACGGTGCGGTCGATATTTGCGTTGCTCAAATCGGCCGCGACCAAGGAAGCATCCATCAGGTCTGCGCCATAGAGATTTGCATCGCGCAGACTGGCGCCGGCCAGGTTGGCCTGGTTGAGATGCGCTTCGAGCAGGTTGGCCGCATAGAAGTCGCTGCCGCGCAGATCGTTGCCGGTGAAGACCGCGCGTTTCAGCGAGGTCATTCGGAAGGTGGCCCGCGCCAGCGTCGACTTGCCGAAATAGGCTCCGTTCAGTCGAGCCATGGTGAAGTCGGCGCCACTGAGGTCGGCCGTCTGAAAGGAGAGCGCCTCGGCGCTGCTGCGGCCGAACCGGGCGTCGCGCAGATCGACATCGCCGATGAAGCTGACTTGGTCAAATCGCGCGCTCGAGAGATCGAGTAGGGCCGCTGTCACCTTGACAAAGCAGGTTTGCTCAAGTCGCGCGCCAGCAAAGCTCGCACAAGACAACGAGAGATCCATGAATTGTCCGCGCTCGAGCACGGCCTCCCCCCAATCCGTGTTATCGAGGACGGCTTTGATGAAGGAGCATTCACGTATTTGCGCAGAGCGGAGCGTCGCCCCGATCATCGGTACCCGCAAAACTTGGAGCTCGGCAAGATGCGCTTGGTCGAAGCATGCGCCCACCATGCGTGCGCCGAGAAGATTGGTGCGCACAAGCTGGCTGCCCGCGAAACGTGTTCCACGGCAGTCGGCTTCACCGAGATTGGCTTCGGTGAGATCGGTCGCGCTTAAATCAGCGTTGATGAGCGTTGCACCGGTCAGCGCGGCTTTCCTCAGTTTCGCACCGGCCAGGTTGGTCCCGTTCAGCTTCGCGCCTTCAAGGAAGGCGCTGGAGAAGTCCGCGTTCGCGAACCTTCGTCCGGAGAGGTCGGCGCCGGCGAGATCCCGACCAGCAACCTGGCCCCCGCGTCGGAACTCCTCTTCCACCAGTTCGCCCAGCGCGCGTGCGACAGCCGGCGCCAGCATCGCGTCAGGCTTGAGCGGCTTGGGTGAGGCGAGCCTTGCCGCGGCCGTGCCGGCTGCCAATTGACCTTCCGCTCTGTCGATCTCGGTCCGTAGAACGGTCACCGCTTTCGTAGTTTCTGTCTTCGCTGCGGCGATCCCTGCTCCGGGCTCGTCACTGTTTGCCCCTTGATGGGGGGCACTCAAGGCCTCAAACGGCGCGCGATCATCGGACAGTGACGCAGGAAGGACCCTTCTGAGCGCCGCTTCAGCATCGGTGAGTGCCGTACGCGCTCGTTGGGCGGCTTCAGGCGGTGGATCGGAGGCGTCGATCTGGGCCAGTATCTCGTCAATGGTCAGGCGCTGCGGCGCCTCCGGCGTGACGCTCCGCGATTTTTCCGGCAGGTCTGGTTCAGGGATATCGGGAAGCAAAAAGGCGTCATCCGATATCGCGTTGCGTATCGGCTCGAGCGGCCGTCCCGCCGCCAAGTCAAAAAAACGAGCATGCGCAAGTTCGAATTGTTTTTGCTCGTCGAGCGGTTGCGTTGCTGTACCAAGGATACCGCCGCGCCAGTCTTTCGCCCGAGCGAACTTGTCTTCGATATCCTTTATGAGGCCTGGATCAGTATCCGGCAGCTCAGGGAATGGCGAGGCCTGCTGAAAGCTCGCGTCCATCGACTGCGCGGCGTCCGTGGAAGAGATTGCGGCAAGCAAGGCGTCGATATCGCTCGATGCGGCGTTTCCGCTAGCAAGCTTTTCATAGGCTCCAAGTATCGGTCGATATTGAGCGTCAAGCCTGTCGACATCGGATTCTGCCTTTGCCTGGACCGTCTCCAGCGCGTCGAGCATCGCGGATAATTCGATCTCGCCGCTCTCGAGTTCCTCCGGCAACAATTCGGGAATGCTCGATGGTTCGATCGACGGTATCTCGATCGTCGGACGCAGCGAAGGCGGGAGCTCAATGCGTGCGAACTCCTGATCGAGCGCCCAGCGAATGGAGGCTAGCTGTTGCGCTGCGCGCTGTTCGGCCAGATACCGACGCCGAGCTGTGCGACGTTCGCGTTCGGCAGCCGACATCTCAGGGGCAAGTTGATGTTCCGAAAACGCATAGCGTGGGGCGCTCGCTGGGTCGAGCCGCAGCCGCCGGACATTCAGATAATGATCGAACGGCCGCGCCGGCTCACCGTGTTGCTCGTAAGCGACCATAATGTCGCTAACGTCGCTGCCATCCAATTCCTGCACGGCAATCGCGGTGCGATAGATCATGACGCCGCGGCGGGCTCCCGCGAACAGCCACAGGGTATCGATGTACGTCTGCAGTTCCGTGACACCACGCATCGCATCGCGCCAGCCGATGAAGCAGCGCACGCGAAACGCTGGCAGGCGGCCTTCGATCAACGGATGCTGCGCAGAGAAGTTCTGCAGCGCGTAGGGTTCTCCGCCGCAGATGAAGCCGCTCAAGCGCTGGTCTGGTGGACCGAACAGGAAAAGCCGCGGATCGGCATCGCCCGCCAGAGCGGGGGCAACTGATTGCAGCCACGTGGCATCATAGGTTCCCGCATACTGTAAGCGCTCATTGCTATCAAGCGCCATTGGTCCGAAGGTTGCGGGCGGTGCGGTCGCGTCGATGAACTGAATAGCATGTTCGGGGCTTTCGACGTTGGGCAGGGCCACCAGTTCGCCGGCCATGCTGCGGCGGAGAGCCTCATGGCCGGCGCCGGCCCGGTTCGCCGCGTAGCCGGGCCCACCGAACGCGCGTTGGCCAGTGAGCGGCATTTGCTGGAATGGTTGCACTTCTGTTGGTCTCCATCCGGAGGTGGTCATCTGCCAATAGCGGTCGCCCGTCACCAGAAGGTGCTTCTTGATCGGTCCGAGTGTCCAGCCCAACATCATGCGCTCGGTCGGCCGTCCCTCAGGCGCCGCGGCATGTCCGGCGATGAGCAACTCGGCTTGCGGCTTGGGCATGCCGATGTCGAGAGGGGTGCTGGGCGGAAGCTCCTTCGCGGCCATCACCCAAAGCTCCTGCTCGCCCAGCAGACGACCGGCGCCCGGGTTGGCGAGGTCGAACATCGCGAAGACCGAAATGATGAGACTCGCCCCTGGAGGACGACGCTCGCATTTGGTCAACAGACCCAGTGTGCGGGGCTTTACAAGAACGGGCATGAAACCTGCCGAGACGATTTTCGTCTTTTTACCAATATTTCTCGAGCGTGACGGACTTTCGGTCTCAACATCCAAACGCGTCTTTGTGTCACATACCAAGTGAGGTAGGCAGCCATCCAGCTCCGCGTTGCATAAATAGTCGTTCCGTACCGCGGCGACGGTTTGATGGTCGAGGTAGCCGCGATTTGCTGCTGCGGAATCATCGACCGCAAGGCCGCTCGAGCGGCCAGATAGAAGACCAGGGTGCGGCTTGCCGAAAAGTACAGGCCGTTCGGTCTGCAGAAAACCGGTGCTTCGTTGGCTTGCGAAGGCCGCCTTCGCGCGAACAAGCCGTTAGCGAACTCAGCGCCGAAATCACCACCTCCGCCTTGTGGTAGCGAGGACCTACGTCGTACGCCCGTTATTCGAAACTGCGCGCTGTATTCGTTAGTAGCCGACGAAGCCCGCATGAAATCGCCGAAGCGGGTCGAATGTCAGGCCGTAAACCGTCAGCGATCAGGCGAGGCAAATTGATCGAACCGGCAAACGCAGATCAGACGGGAAAGGATGACTTGTGAATCTCGTCGTCGTCTCGAACCGAGTTGCCGGCAGCAACGCCAATGAACCAAAGACAGGCGGGCTTGAGGCGGCGCTGGTTGCCATGGTGCAACAATCCGGCGCAATTTGGGTGGGGCCGAGGCGCCCGCTGGAGGCCGAATCGACCGTCATGCCGCTCGGCAGAGGCAAGCTCGTGAGGGTGGATCTGCCTGCCGAGGTTTATCGCCGCTACTATGAGGGCTTTTCCAATTCGGAACTATGGCCAGCGTTACATTCGCTGACAGAGCGGATCTCCTCCTCAGCAGACGACTATAAAAGCTATTGCAAAATCAATGCCCGCATGGCGGATGCGCTGCTCGCGTATGGAAAGTGGGACGCGTTCTGGGTGCATGATTATCATTTCCTCAGGCTCGGCGCCGAGTTGCGTGATCTGGGCGTCGACCGACCGATCGGTTTCTTCCTGCACACGCCATGGCCGGCGCCCGACGTGCAGCTGGTACCGCATCATCGCGAACTGACCAAATCGATGCTTGCGTATGATTTGCTAGGCTTTCAGACCGACGAGGACCGGCAGAATTTCCTAGCCTGCGTCCGTGCCGATCTCGACCTCACACCTCGCGAAGACGGTGTTGTGAATTCGGACGATGGTCACGTCACAAGATGCCAAGTATTTCCGATCGGCATAGATACAGACAAATTTGCACAATATGCAGCAGACGCGAGTTCGAATGCCGACGTCTCATCGCTATTGGAAGGTCTCGATCGTGAGAAGCTTGCCGTCGGCGTCGACCGGCTCGACTACACCAAAGGTCTCGACAATCGCGTTCGGGCTATCGATCACCGTTTGAACAAGGAACCGCGCAGCATCTCGCTTTTGCAGATCGCGACCACCTCACGATCCGGCATCAAGAGCTACGATGACTATCAGCACGATGTCGCGGCTCTTGTCGAGGACGTCAACGCGCGTCATGGCGCGGACGGCTGGATGCCGATCCGCCACGAAACGAAGCCTCAGAGTCAGCCAGTGCTCGCGGGTCTGTACCGCGCCGCACGTGTCTGCTTGGTAACATCGTTGCGTGACGGGATGAATCTCGTAGCGAAAGAATATGTTGCCGCGCAAGACCCCAGCAATCCCGGCGTACTGGTCTTGTCGAAATTTGTCGGCGCGGCCAAGGAACTCGACGGGGCGCTGCTCATCGATCCCAACGACATCGAAGACATAGCAGACAAGCTTTCGATCGCATTTTCAATGTCGCTGCCCGACCGCATCTGTCGCTGGAAGAAGATGAAGGCGAGGCTCCGAGCTTATCCCATCCAGAAATGGTCGGAGGACTTTATCTCCGAGTTGGAGAAAATTCGGATCGAGAAACTCGCAAGACAGAGCCCGCGGGATGTGGGAGAGTCCAGCAGTTCGAAACGAGAGGTTGAGGGGAAATTGGCCGGAGGCGCAAGCCATTTTGACCTGCCGCGGCACTTGTCATGCCCAGCATTCGGTGTGCCGGCTAGGATATTAGATGAGGATTTCACTCACATCGTAGACTTGGGCTGGAACCACGGTCCTCAAGCGGCTCCAGACATCCTGCTCGGCGCGCTGAATAGCGTAGATGCCTTCCCCAGGTCGTACCAGCCCACAACAGATATTTACATCCACGGTCATCCCTACATGGCACAGTTGGCTGCAGGGATGGGGGAGGTTACCCCCAACAATCCGCTGGGCGTCAAAGTTATTCTCATACCTCGACTTAAGGGCGGCTGAACGCGCGTCGTGGCTTGTAATTGGCACCTCTTGCTTGAACGTCGACATCAAAGGTCTTCGGTCATCTATCGGCCGTCGCCTGCTAGAGGTCCAAGTTCGGGACGGTTGCCGGATCGAGGCCGTCGTCGTCGTTGAATACATTTGACTAAACGTCTCTACCAAAAATCGCTCTCGCAGTTTACCGCGATTGATGCGAATAGAGCGGTTCGGCGCCGGCACAAAAGTCGGCACAGCGTTTGCCGTTCGTTCGCCCTATAATCATCCACCTGTTGGACCGCCGCTTCGCTGACACTTTTGCCGGCACATCCGCCAGCCCGTCCAAGAGTCCTTCATACCAATCTTCCTCGTTATCCACGGCAGCCGCTTTCCCTTTTTGCCGTTGAATGTCTCAGGCATGTGACTGCGTCGTACGTATCCGAGCAAGCTTACGATTACCCATATTTTTCGGGAGTGCACTGAGCTGAAAAACTTGAGTCGCCGGAATCGCTTGCGATTCTTTGATGGGCACCTGATTCGAGAAGAGGTGCCCTATGGGACTGACTTCACGCGCCCGGGATGAGAAGGCGCATCGGTTGGCGTCTGATGCGGTGACCTGGTTTGACCGTGAAGCCGCGCTGTGCGAATTCCAGGACGCTCGACTTGGCGAGAGAGTTCGCATGCTGCTGAAGCAGATTGGTGGAGACATCGGCCAGAGCATTCCGATGGTTTTGCCAAGACTGGGCGAATACCAAGGCGGCCTATCGTTTCTTCTCCAATGAACGAGTAAGCGAGGCCGACGTCCTGTCTGGTCATTTTAAATCGACGCGGGAACGTATCGCGGCTGCGAAAGGGTCTGTTCTTGTCCTGCATGATGCGACCGAATTCACCTATCAAAGGGAGCGCCCGGATCTGATCGGGATGATTAAGCGCATCCCCAAAAGCAACTCTCGAAGATTGGACGGAAAACCCCAAACCTACGCGACATGCGGAATATTGATGCATTCGAGCCTTGCGGTGACCCTCGAGGGACTTCCACTGGGGCTCAGCGCCGTGAAGTTCTGGACCAGAAAGAAATTCAGAAGGGGTCGCGGCGCTCAGGCGCGAGGTCAACCTGACACGGATACCCATTGAAACCAGGGAGAGCATTCGGTGGCTGGAGAACCTCAAGCAATCCACTGAGCTTTTCGAGAAGCCATCGCAGTGCATCCATATCGGTAATCGTGAGGCCGATATTTATGAATTGTTTTGCGCCGCCCAAGAGGTTGGAACGCATTTCTTAGTAAGGACCTGCGTCAATCGCCTCGCAGGCGATGGTCTCCACCGGATCGAGGTCCAGGATAGCAAGGGCAATCCAGACCAGGCTGTTCTTGAAATCCGCAATCGTAAAATCCGTATTCTGCCGCCGATAGGCAAGCAGTCGCGGTATCCAGCTTTGACACTGGCAGTGATTCACGCTGATGAAAGAGGGGCGCCAAAGAACAGAAAGAAGATCGAATGGAAACTCCTGACCGATCTTCCGGTGCAATCGCGCAGGGATGCGATCGAGAAACTCGAATGGTATTCCCTGCGATGGAAGATCGAGGTCTTCCACAAGATACTCAAATCCGGCTGCACGGCGGAGGATTTGCAATTGCGGACTGCTCAGCGATTGACGAATCTGATCTCGGTATTCTGCATCGTGAGCTGGCGCATTTTTTGGATGACGATGCTCAATCGTTCCGTCAAATCACCGGAGTTTGTGCTGACCTTGATCGGGTCGTCAAAGACAAGAGTCCAGCCAGAACACAACGAAAGACATTCTCGCATTATCTCATCAAGATCGCCAGGCTCGGCGGCTATCTCGCCCGCGCCAACGATCCGCCACCAGGGAATCTGATCATGTGGCGCGGATTATCGCGATTCATCGATACCGCCGCAACGGGAACAAAACTCTGACTCAAAAATGTGGGTAATCGTAAGCCGAGCAGGGCCGCCTTGTGAAAAGATTGTGAGCGTAGCTGACTGTCCTTATGGATATGTATAAGGACAGTGCGGTGCCGCATAGAGGTGGTGGAGACCGGTCGGCGGCGCAGCTGGAGGAGTGTGGAGAAGCTCAGGATCGTAGAAGAGAGCTTCGCGGGGCCACGACTGGTTTCGGCGACCGCTCGCCGGTACGGGATCTCACGCCAGCTTCTGGTGAATTGGCGCAAGGCGTTGGCCTCCAATCATGGGGCTGGAGAGGGTTCGAGCGGCCCGACATTTGTCCCTGCGATAGTTGTGCTGAGCACGCCCCCAACGACGGAAGCTGTTGAGGCAGGCCAGATCGAAATCGTAAGCGCGAAAGGGCTGCGCGTGGTCTTCGGTCCCGGCGTGGACGTCGAGGCGGTGGTTCGAATTGTTCGCGGACTGGAGCGCCGATCATCCCGATCCCGACGGGCGTGCTGGTGTGGCTGGCGACGGGCTACATGGATAGGGCAGTGCTCTCGGTTCTGTCTGACCTCCGCGTGTGTGTTCCGAGCCGTCGCACATGCACGGTCGGTTGCCCTCTCATCGCGATTTGCCTTGTCGTCGTCGCCGATCGGTCAGTCCGGTGTTTTCAGATCAGAGTTCAAGCGTGGCGCACCGACGAAGTTGAGGCCAACAGCGCCTCGAGTCGGCCGTCGCGGAAAGCTGCAGTGTTTTTGATCCAGATCAACCGGTATGGCGGCTCACGTAAATGGCGCTGTCGCGTTTCCTCCCGATGTCACGATTGCTTCAATGTGATGCACAGGAACCCACCGCTGTCCTGTCAAGCCCTTGTCTAGACGGTTGAATTTTAGCCAACCCAATAATTGGTACGACACTTGCTCATCCGATCGGAGGTCCTCTCCCTTTAGGAGACGCGCATGCAAAGTGTCCTCTGCATCGAGCAGGTCTCACGACTGCGCCCATCTCCCGTCGTGCCTCTGATGCGACCACGATGTGCCGCTTCGATTCATTCGCACCGGATCTGCGCGGCGGAAGCGCTCAGAGGCCGGGCACTGATGCTCGGCGGCTACCTCTTGCGGCGACTGTGGCGTGTCGCTCATCGATCGCGTCCTCGACGCCGTCGAAGGGCGGAGGCTCGGCCAAGGCTAAGCGATGGCAATCCGCAGGATTGGGACGAAAAATGACACCCCTGTCATCTTCGATAGCACGCAGAGCATTGATGCCGATACCGCGCGGGTGGCACCCGACACCGGCGGGCGAGCCGGCCTGCTCCAGCTCACGATCGCCAAGTTCAGCGCCTCGGGTCTCGTCGTGCTGGCGCTTCAGACGGAGCGAGGGTGTCGTTCAGGCCGAACCTCGGGTTCGCACAATCCAATCCGACCTGTGCCCACGTCATAGCCGCTAGCGCTGCTTGTTTCGTATGGCCAGCCGGGTCATTAGAACGGTCGGATCGCCTCCGATCGGTTGCTAGTGTAGGTGGAACCACTGTGAGAATCTCCGTCAGTGCGGGCATTACATGGGCGGTTCAGCGCCCGACCTGCAGCGGTTGCGGCATGCCGTTCAGCCCAGAGGAAGGATAGCGGCGGCATCTCAACTGTTCGACGGAGACGATCACGCCAGCCGAGCTGGCGGCAGGACAACGAATTCGGGTATGGCGTCTGAGAAAGCATGCGCGCGCTCCAGACGTCACGAAGAGGAAACCCAGGAGTTCAGGTCATGGAATGGAACTTGGCTCCGCCTGAGACAGGCGCAATAGAACCCCGCGACACCGACCTTGACTGAGCCGCCCATGGATCTTTTCAGCTTCACTGAATGCGCAAACCAAACGCATTCGCTCAGAGCGCTGTTCGAGCTTCTTGTCAGCTGCGCCACCGAGGAGGGCTTCAGTGCGGTTGCTTACGGTGCCCTCAATTTCGTCGAGCCACTTCGCCTGGCGGAGTATCCACCCCCGACCGTGGCCGTGAAATGGCCGCCAGATTGGTGCGACCGATACTTCAAACGCAAGTACCACACCATCGATCCGGTGGTCCGGCGGACGCCGATGCTTTCCCGGCCGTTTTTGTGGGATCAACTCGCTGACCATTATCAACTTCAACCTGACGAGAGACGCGTACTGGACGAAGCCAGAGAGGCAGGCCTGAAGCATGGCATGAGCGTGCCATTGTTTGGGCCGCTAGGCCGGGTATCTGTGGTGTCGTTTGCATCTCCGTCCGACGATGCTGATCCGCAGGATCGCATCGGTCATCTCAACGCATTGGCCTGGCACTTTCACACCGCCTATGGCGAGATCGCACGTCCCTGCAACAATGGCGGTGAGAAAAAAGTGGCACTGTCGCAGCGGGAGATCACCTGCATGCGGTGGGTGGCAGAAGGAAAATCGTCATGGGAAATCGGGATGATCCTAGAAATCAGCGAGAATACAGTCAATTTTCACATCAAGAATGCGATGCGGAAGCTGGGGGCGACCAGCCGGATCCAAGCGATCGTCATGGCGATTCGCCTCAATGTTCTTTGAACTGGACTCGAACAGGAGCAAGCGCCAATTAGCTAAAGCGCGATGAGATTGGGTTGAATCGTCATCGCGCTTTAGCCTTTTGTTTGCGCATGGTCTTTTCGGAAAACCGCTTCGCACTTTTCCGGATCATGCGCTAGATTGTTGCTCCAGCTATTTGCAACATTTTGCCGGGGCACTATTCACTGAAACTGCAGACGAAATGCTCCGTCGAGACAAGCGATTGAAACCTCACGCTGCGGCAGGTTGTGAGCTCCGTAACCGTCGATGACGTGTCGGATCGGCTGATTGAGACGCTTCCGGCCGGGCTGCAGCGGCAACAACCAGCTGACCAGTCCGCCCGCTATCCTCCCGGCCGGGCTCCGGCGGCTGTACGTCGAGAACAATCAACTGAGAAGCCTGCCCGAGACCCTGTTGACGCAGCTCAGCTCTGAGTGCGAGGTTTCCCTGGAATTTACTCCCCTGCCCGAGCCGGTGCTGGCGAGTGTGGCGGCAGCTCTGAATGCCGGACTATGACGGCCCGGAGGTCTCCTTCTCGATGGAAGGAGAAGCAGCGCAAGGTCAGGTGCGGCCGCTGGCGGAGACGGTGGCGGACTGGCCCGATGGCGAGCCGGAGATGGTGACCGCTGGCAGGACTTCGCCGAAGAGCCGGGTGCCCAGGAATACGCGCGCTTCCTCGACAGGCTGCGCGGCGCCGTGAACTATGGCAATGAGGCGTTCCGGCAGGCGGTGCGCGATGATCTGAGGCAGGCGGCGATCAGGCCGCCATTGCGTAAGCTGTACTTCCAGCTGGACCTCGATGCGAGCGAGACTTGCGAGGATCGCATCACTTTGACCTGGAATGGCATGCAGACCGCGCGCCTGACCGCTGATGTCGAGGACGGGGTCTATGACAATCGGCTCGACGCACTGCTCCAGCGCGGCCGTGTCATGTTCCGTTTGGAGGCGCTGGACGGGATCGCGCGCGAGACCGTCAGTTCGTTTCCGCCGTGCCGCCCGAACGCCGACATCGAGGTCTATCTTGTCTACCGAAACCAGCTGCGGGACCCGCTGGAGCTGTCGCACATCGCGCCGGACATGCGCTTCCTCGACGTCTTCCACGTCAGTGAGAACGATGTTGCCGGGGCCTAGAGGTCGGTGCGGAACCAAGAGGCGGCGGGGTTCGCCGACTATCTGGCAACGCGTTGGCAACCCTGGGAGACGGTGGTGCGCCGCATCGCACCCGACGAACATGCAGCGATGCGGCAGCGGCTCGCCGATGCGATGGGCGAGGAGTTCGACAGCCGCCTGGGGCAACGACTGGCCGAACATCACCTGACCGGCAACGCCGATGCCGCGCGGCAGCCCGGGGTCCAATCAGTCGTGAAATCGCCCGCAAGATCATGGTCCCGCTCACGCAGAAGGTGCTCGCAGATCGCGGCCTTGCGCTGTGAGGCGGCCCTTCAGTGGCAAAGCGATATCAATCCAGCGTTTGCGCGACCGCGGATCTATGCAGTTCAGAGCAATTCAGCAAGCCAAAGCTCTTTCAACGTTGTCGCATGATGTCCACCCGCGCGGAATGCGGCGGCCTGACATTTGGTCGCACCCCATGCGGGTAAACTGAGCTGGGTGCAGCGGCCGCTGCGGCGCCGTTTGCTGAAGAAACTGCCCCGCCGCCGCCGGCTTGTCATGCTCGCTCTCGAAAGCGCGTGTTTCGATTGAGCGAGCTCATTCTGCAGCGCTGTCGTTCAGAGTATCTTGTTCTTCGATTTCAAATAACTCTCGAAGTGAAACACGGGGAACGCTCATGACCGGCACAAGGCTGAGACATTACGGCTGGGGACGGGAAGGCGAAGGCATGAGCGCGGAAGAGCGGGCGTTTGTCCTCGGCCGCGCCAACTGCGCGGTTCGGACTTCGGCAATCAGATATTCCGCTGAAATGTCCACCGCCTTTAATCTGTTGCCTCGATCGCTTTTGCACCGCATCTGCGCTTCGGCACGAAGGCTGCTGCGGACGCATTACAAATGAACCCCCGCGCAATTGGCAAGCCACTTCATAGCTGCAGGCCGCGGTCCCCGAGCACCTGGTGCATGGTCTCGCTTTTGATCTTGCGAACGAGTTCGTTCAATATTTGGGCTCCGAACACCCGCTCGGCATCGGGGTCGCCGGTCAGCTCCTGATCGGCGAGCCGTTGCTTCAGGCGACTCTCGAACTCCTCGCCCATCGCATCGGCGAGCCGCTCCTTCATCGCCGCATACGGTTCGGGTGCGATGCGGCCTACCACCGTCTCCCAAGGCTGCCAACGTGTCGCCAGATAATTTCCGAACTCCGCCGCCTCCCTGTTCCGCACTGATGTCTCGGCCGCGACAAGGTCGCCCTTGGTGACGCAGGAGACGCCGAAGAACAACATTTCCGGCGCGATGTGCCACAGCTCCAGCGGCTCGCGCAGCTGGGTCTGATATGCAAGATAGACCTCGATCTCGTCGATGTTGGCGTTCGGGTCAGCACGGCGGAGCGAGCGGATATTCTCGCGGGCTATCTCCTCCAGCGTATCCAACCGGAACGCGACGCGGCCCTGCTGAAGGAGTTTGTCGAGCCGCTCGTCATAAGCCCCATCCTCGACATCAGCATTTAGGCGTACGGTCTGCATGCCGTTCCAGGTCAAGGTGACACGATCCTCGCAGCTCGCGGTCGCTCCGAGGGCCAGCTGGAAGTACTGTTCAAGCAATTGAGGCCTGGTCACAGCATGCCGCAGATCCTCGGCCACGGTCTCCCGGAACGCGTTATCGCGATAGCTCACGGTGTCCCGTAGCCTATCGAGGAACAGCGCGTATTCTCGGGCACCAGGCTCGCTGGCGAAGCGCTGCCAGGCGGCCACTACCTCCGGCTCGCGATCGAGCCACTTTTCGAGGGCATCCCGCAGAGCCCGTGTCTGACCCTGCGACGGGAGGGCGTCAGGCACCCTGTTCAGCAGGTTGCCGCCGACGTTGAGATACTGAAGCGTCTCCGGGAGAGTGCCAGGCAGATTTGTTAGCCGATTGTTGCTCGCGTCGAGCCACCGCAGGCCGATCGGGAGTGCGGCAGGCAGGCTGCTCAGCCGGCAGTTGCTGGCGTTAAGCCGCCTGAGCCCGGCCGGGAGGGCGTCAGGCAGGCTGCTCAGCCGGCGGTTGCCGCCGACGTTGAGATCCTGAAGCGTCTCCGGGAGAGTGCCAGGCAGATTTGTTAGCCGATTGTTGCTCGCGTCGAGCCACCGCAGGCCGACCGGGAGTGCGGCAGGCAGGCTGCTCAGCTGGTTGTTGCTGACGCTGAGACCCTGGAGCCCGACAGGTAGTGCGGCGGGCAAGGCGGTCAGGGACAGGGACATCAAATTGAGCGGCTCGTGGAGATGTCCCGCCTCTTGCCAAGCTCTCGTTTGTATTATCGCTTGTTGCCGATTCTCGTCCTGCCCCCCTTCGGCAGCCCATTCCTGGAGCGTCCGCTCCTGCGACGAGGTAGGCCCGGCCGCGCCCGCCCGCGTTATAGCTTCGACCCACTGCGCCGCAGCTTGGGTGAGACCGCATAGGCAACCTTGCCGGTGCCGTCGTTCGGAACTTTCGGGTGCAATTCCAGGGCCCTGCTCAGCCCGTCCTGTATTCATCAATGCCGTCTTCTCCGCCTAGCAATTCACGCGAAATGCGCCGGAGCGTGTTGCTCCAAGCCGCCGCCGTTGTCAGCGCACATGGTGATCAGCGACCAACGATGGAGCTGGCGATCAACGACGGCGGTTGCCGCCATGCGGCCGCCGAAACGCGCCTCATTCGCCGGCCGAGCAATCGCGCGCCGGGAATCCGTCTCGTCGAATGGGCGCGTCTTGTTAAAGCCATCTATCATTTTCTGCAGTCAGATTTGAGCAAATCAAGACGACCTGTCCGTCGAGCTGCTCATGCTACGCGGCCCAGCTGTCGACAAGCTGACGAGCCTCGAACGACTAACGATACGCCGACGAACGCCCACCGATGTCTCTCGAGCCGTGCGGCGGCGCTCAGGATTAGCGGCGAGCTCACAGTGACCCGGCGCTGCGTATTTCCTCCAGATGGAGTTGGAATCCGGTGAGATGAAGGGCTGGCCTCGAACGACAGCGCTGGATCCAGGTCGCGCAGGCTGCTCGAACACGCCAGATCAAGATGGCTGCGATTTGGCGCCGCCCTGCCGCCGTTATCTATCGCAGACCATGCCTTCCGTCAGGCTTCAGCTAAGAGCGGGCGTTTGTCCTCGGCCGATACCATGCCAATTTTGGCGCCGGCGAATTCGATACGGTCACTGTTTCCGGCGTCGAAGACCTGTCCTTCTGGGAGCCGCGGTGTCCCGCCACCTTCGTTCACACCGTTCTGCACGACCGAACGCTACGACCGCGCCGCGCGCACTTACGGCAAGTCCTATCGCATTACGTCAGGGCCATGCTCCGCGATTACGATTGCGCGCCCGATGTCGTGGCCTATGGGCGCACGCGCACGCAGCACAGGTCCGATGGCAGCGTCAGCGTTGTCAGGGTCGCCGGGGCGGACTGGCAGTTTGTCATGTCGGCCAACATGGGGGCTACATCGATCGGGAACCGTTCGAAGCGAACCAGCGGCGCCTTGCCGATAACGCCGGCGCCTTCGGCCGCGAACGGCCGTCCGGGCCGACGCGCTTTTCCGGAAGCAAGAGCCGCAGACTCAAATCCTGTCACTGCGACCAATTCGGGCGTCTAGCTCAACTCGCGCGCTATTGCTGGACGTCATCATACTCAAATCCCATATTTGGCACGTTGGGTCGGTACCGGATGCTTTTCCGTGACGGTAACTGCCCCGACGCCAGTTCGCGTTCAGACCTTCGATGTACTACAAATCACAAGATTATTTCGATCCCATGCGTCAAGTTCGTCCACCGGGTATAGGACGGCTTTGCCGATCTTGACGTATGCAGGTCCGATTCGCATTGCGCGCCAGCTCCGCGACGTGCCCACTGTGACCTCGCCACGTATCGTGCAAGCACTTCCTCGGGCGTAAGGAATTTGGCGTCCGACATTCGTATTCTCCATCACTCCGCCGCACGACACGTCACGGTCGAAATGGCCGATGTTGATACCCTGAATGACGAAAAAACGTTATTCTCGATAAGCCTGCGTCGCTCGCGTCAAACGCGGACGACTTGGCGTGTCGGGCTTCGTTGATGGTCGCAGGATGGCGTGACGGAGCGCAATAAAAATACTTGCGCCGCTTGGCCCCAGGTCCACGATGTATCGAAGGCTGCGCGGGGCGTTCGTGGCGGACCAGAAAGGGAAGTTGCGCAGGCTAGTGCTCTCGGCTGAGTCGTGTCCCCATTGATGGTGTAGCTCGGCAGAGCCAAGCCGTCGCACGCGCGCCCCCACATAGCGCCGTAGCGGGCGGCTTTGCGGTGGTCACCGGCGGTTCGCCGGTAGGGTCGGGTTGCTGACACCAACCTGATTCGAGGAACCACCGATGACTGATGAGATGATGAACCTCCGCACGCTCGTGGAGAAGACCCCTGACGCGGATCTGCTGCGGGAGATGATTGACTTTGCGGCCCAGCGATTGATGGAGCTGAAGCGGAACCAGACCGGGGCTGCCTACGGCGAGAAGAACCCCCAGCGTCTGGCGCAGCGCAACGCTACCGCGACCGGACCTGGGAGACCCGCGCCGGCACGGTCGAGCTTCGTATCCCCAAGCTGCGCGACTAGCCAAATTGTCTTCGGAAGTTTTTTCGTTGCGCATTTTCGGGAATCACCGCGCGGGCGACGTGTGTCCCCATTGTGCCCCAATTATTTCGGGGTACACCTCACGGGAGGCGAATCCATAACCTATTGATTTAATGTAATTAATGGTGGACGCACAAGGGATCGAACCTTGGACCTCTCCCGTGTGAAGGGAACGCTCTCCCGCTGAGCTATGCGTCCGGGATGTGACGTGCCAGAGGCCGCTGGTCGGCGGCCGGTCGAAAAGTGGCGCTTCGTCAGAGCGTGCGATTTACGAAGTGCCGGGTAGGGGTGTCAAGCCAAACCCTGCGGGAATCAGGCGCCTTGCTGGCGGGCGCGGGAGGCGTGTGACTGCAATGCCCGGATGCGCTCGGCGAGCGTGCCGCCGCCTTCGGGCATCCCGCTGCCCGGCGAGATGCCATTTGCGAGACCGTTGGCGGGCTTGGCGGCCGCCTTGGCCGGCACGGTCGGCTCCGCCGCCAGCATGGCCTCGATCGCCGAATTGGGGCCCTCGAGCTGGATCGCGAGCTTGGCCACCTCGGCGGCGATGTCGTTGATGCGCTCGCGCAGCAGCGCGTTCTCCATCCGCTCGGTCGCCCAGGAGCTCTCGGCCTGCTGCTGGATCGCGTTGATGTCGCGCTGCAGCTTGCCGCGATCGTCGCGGGCGATGCGCAACTGCTCCTCGACTGCCGCCTTCTCCTGGCGCAGTCTCTCGAGCACGGACGATTTGCCGCCGCTTGTCGCAGCGATCTCCTCGCGCAGCTCCTGCACCGTCCGCTCGGCGGCGGCGTTGGCCTGCTTGAGCTGGCCGTTCTCGAATTCGCGTTCGGCAAGCAGCTTGCCCTGGGTCGCAAGCCGGGTCTCGAGGTCGGTGACGCGGTTGCCGAGCATCTCGGCTTCCTTGACCTGGACGATCAGCTGGCGGTCGAGGTCGGTGACCCGCTGGCTCAGATTCTCGACCCGGCCGCGCGCGTCGGTGAGCTCGCGCGTTGCGGTTTCCGACTGGTTGCGCTCCTGGGCGAGGCGGGCTTCGGTTGCGGCAAACTCCCTGGCGGCATCGCCGACACGGTTCTTCAACTCCTCGACCTGGGTCCGCACCGCGACCAGTTCGATCTGGCGGCCGTCCGCCGTCATCGAGCGGTCGCTGAGCTCGGCGTTGATCTTGCCAAGCTCGCCTTGCTTGTCGGTGAGCGCCTGCTCGGCGTTGCGCAACAGCTCGGTCTTGGCGGAAAACTCTTCCTCGGTGGCGCGAAGCTGCTCCTTCATCGCCTTCTCGCGCGCCTCCAGCGCGAAGATCGCGGCGTTCTTCTCGCCGAGCTCGATCTTCATGCGGTTGATCGCATCGGTCTTTTTGCCGAGCTCGGCGAGCTGGCTCGTGGTCTTGCTCTTGAGCTGGTCGACGCTCATCTCGAGCCGGCGGGCCGACATCGCGAACTCGGCGCGGAGCTGGTCCTTGTCGGCCTGGATCTCGGCCATCGACAGCGGGGTGGCCGCTTCCATGCGGCGCGTGGTCAGCCGCACCGCCCGGTTATGCACCAGCGGAACCATCATCAGGCCACACAGCATCGAGATCAGGAAACCGATCGCCGCGTACATGATCGGCTCGATCATGAAGGGTCACTCCAAAAAAAGAAGCAATTTGTTAATCACAATGCCACGGCGGGCCGGCCAAAGGCCAGCCCGTTTGCCGCGTTAACCTGAATCGCTAACCGTGTCGGATCACCCGTCCGGGCCCAAGACCTAGAACGGGTTCCAGGTCGCGCGCGGGGTGAATTTGAGATAGCCGACGCTGGCACCGAGCCGCAAGCCGATGCCGGAGCGAATCGGCACCAGCACGATGTTGTTGGCGGTCAGCGCCGTCATGCCGAAGCCGCCGACGATATAGGCCGAGCCGTCGATGCCGACGAAGCGTTGATAGATCGCCTGCGTCGAGGGCAGGTTGTAGACCAGCGTCATGGTGCGGGCGCCGTCGCCGCCCCAGTCGAAGCCGACCGAAGGACCCTGCCAATAGACCCGGAGGTCGCCGGCGTTCTTGGTGTAGAGCGTGCCTTCGCCATAGCGCAGCCCGGCCACGAAAGCGCCGGAGCCTTCCTCGCCGAGCACGTAACCGTTGGGCAGGCCCCATTGGCTGACCGCGCGCTCGATGACCGAGGCGAGCCCGCGCGAGACGTTGCCGAAGAACTTATGTCCGGCGCCGACCAGCTCGTCGGGCCCGTAAGTATACGGTGTCGGCTCACGCTGCGGCGGTGGATATTGCGGTGGTCGGGGCTGCTGCGCGGACGCCCCTGCGCTCCAGCACATCAGCGCGGCAAACGCGACCGCGGCAAGGCGTGATGCGAAAGTCATTAAGAACCCCTGCTATCGAAATCCGGGCGTTGCCCTTTAACCAGATGCCAACAGGCACGGCTCTAGGTTGCGCCCGGTGTCCCCTCGACTCGGATGTTATCGGTATCAACTATGACGGCACAACGGCAGGAAAGATATGGATCGTGCCGGGGCATGGCGTTTTTCGGCCTGTTGGCGGGCATTTTGACGGCCATCGAGCCCTCTTTACCTGTTCGGGCCACGACGACCGAGCGCGTGGTGACAAACCGCTACTCTGGCCTCGCGATCGAGGGATTCGATCCCGTCGCCTATTTCACCGATGCCGCCGCCACCCAGGGGCGGCCGGAATTCGAGGCCGCCGACAGCGGTGCGGTCTGGCGTTTCCGCAACGAAGGCAACCGCGCCTCGTTCGTGGCGCATCCGGAAATCTATGGCCCGCAGTTCGGCGGTTACGATCCGACCGATCTGGTGCGGGGCGTGACCTGCGCGGGCAATCCGCGCTTCTGGGCCGTCGTCGGGAACAGGCTTTATCTGTTCAATCGGGAACACAGCCGCGACGTCTTCGCCGCCGATCCCGCGCGCTTCCTGAAGGAAGCCGCGGCGCGCTGGCCGGAGCTGGAAGAAAGTCTCGCGCAGTAATCACGCCGCCGCGGCCGGGTCGCCCCAGGCAATGAATTCGGGCACCAGAAAGTCTTCGCGGCCGAGCCCGAAATGCAATTGGCGCCCGTTC
>NZ_JACMYP010000130.1 GCF_020889705.1 Bradyrhizobium altum
GCTCGGTGCGGCTGCCGGCCTCCTGGTGCGGCCTCGTCGCCCTGAAGCCGAGCCTCGGCCGCGTGCCGATCGATCCGCCCTATGTCGGCCGCGTCGCCGGTCCGATGACCCGCACCGTGGACGACGCTGCGCTGATGATGAGCGTGCTGTCGCGTCCCGACCGCCGCGACGGCATGAGCCTGCCGGCGCTCGAGGTGAACTGGAAGGCGCTGGAGAAGTCGCCCCGCAAGCTGCGGATCGGGCTGATGCTCGACGCCGGATCCGGCCAGAAGGTCGAGAAGGAGGTTCGCGAGGTCGCCGTCAAGGCGGCGAAGGCGTTCGAATCCGCAGGCGCCGTCATCACCGAGATCGACGGCATCCTGACGCCGGAGATGCTCGAGGGGCTCGACAATTTCTGGCGTGCGCGGACCTGGGACGAGCTGTCGAAGCTGTCGCAGGCCGACCGCAACAAGACCCTGCCCTACATCCTCAACTGGGCCGAGGCCGGCGCCAAGCTCTCCGGGGTCGACGTGGTGCGCGGCTTCAACATGACGATGGCGATCCGCGCGGCCGCCGCAAAACTGTTCTGCGACGTCGACTACGTGATCTCGCCGGTGTCTCCGGTCGTGAACTTCCCGGCGGAATTCGCAGCACCACTCAACGACCCCGCAAAACCGTTCGAGCACATCTGCTTTACCGTGCCGTGGAATATGTCGGAGAACCCGGCGCTGTCGATCAACGGCGGCTACGACAAGAAGGGCTTTCCGATCGGCGTCCAGATCATCGGTCGCCGCTTCGACGACATCGGCGTGCTCGGCATCGGCAAGGCGTTCGAGGGCCTGCGCGGCCCGCAGAAGCCGTGGCCCACGCCGCCGAAGAAGTAGCGCCTCAACGCAAGTCAGGACGCGCGGAGCCAAACCCGCGCATCCGACTTCTTCACAAGGGATGATTGCCGGGTTAACTGGATGGAGACGCGCGCCAGCGCCGTTCATTCAAGAAACCGAGAGGAAATCATCCCCATGGCGTATGAGACGATCAAGTACGAGGTCGCCGAGCAGATCCTGACCATCACGCTGAACCGGCCCGACAAGCTCAACGCCTTCAACGCCACGATGCAGCAGGAGCTGATCGACGCGTTCGACAAAGCCGACAAGGATGACGACGTCAGGGCCATCATCGTGACCGGTGAAGGCCGCGGCTTCTGCGCCGGCGCCGACCTGTCGTCCGGCGCCAACACCTTCGACCGCGATGCGCGGCGCGGTCCGGTCAAGCGCAATGCCGACGGCAGCGTCGACTACAGCGATCCGCAGGTGCGCGACGGCGGCGGCCAGGTGACGCTGCGTATCTTCAAGTGCCTGAAGCCCGTGATCGCCGCGGTGAACGGCCCCGCGGTCGGCATCGGCGTCACCATGCAGCTTGCGATGGATATCCGCATTGCGTCGGAAGCCGCGCGCTTCGGCTTCGTGTTCTCCCAGCGCGGCATCGTGCCGGAGGCCGCCTCGAGCTGGTTCCTGCCGCGCATCGTCGGCATCTCGCAGGCGCTGGAGTGGTGCTACTCAGGCCGCGTCTTCCCGGCACAGGAAGCGCTCGCGGGTCGGCTTGTCAGCAAGGTGGTGCCGCCAGAGGATCTGCTGCCGACCGCGCGCGCGCTCGCCAAGGAATTCGCGGCCAAGACCGCGCCGGTGTCGGTGGCGCTGATCCGCCAGATGATGTGGCGCATGATGGGCGCCGACGATCCGATGGAGGCGCACAAGGTCGACAGCCGCGGCATCTATGCCCGCGGCCGCTCCGAGGACGTCAAGGAAGGCGTGGTGTCGTTCCTGGAAAAGCGCCCCGCGCAGTTCAAGAACAAGGTGTCGTCGGACATGCCCGACTATTTCCCGTGGTGGCAAGAGCGCGACTATAAGTGAGCGAACGGCGTCCCGCGGCGTCCACACCTGACGGCGTCGTTCTGCTGCACGGCATCAGCAGGACGGCGCGCTCGTTTCGCAGGATGGAGCTGGCGCTCAAGGATGCCGGTTTTGCCACCCTCAATCTCGACTATTACAGCCGGCGCAAAGGGCTCGATGCGCTGGCCGAAGATATCCACCCCTCACTCGATCGCTTCGCGCAGAGCCTCGATGGCTCCGTGCATGTCGTCTGCCATTCGATGGGCGGCCTGCTCGCCCGCGTCTATCTGGCCAGATATCGCCCGGCGCGGCTCGGCCGCGTCGTGATGCTGGGCACGCCGAACGGCGGCAGCGAGATCGCCGACCGCCTGAAACACCTCGCGGCCTATCGCGCTTTTTTCGGTCCGGCCGGCCAGCAGCTCGTCACCCGCCGCGATGCCGCAAGCAGCGCATTGCTGCCAGCGATCGACTATCCCGCCGGCATCGTCGCCGGCAACCGCTCGGTCTATCCGATCACGTCCATGGGCCTGCCGCGTCCGCATGACGGCCGGGTGTCGGTCGCCAACACCAGGCTCGACGGCATGGCCGATCATATCGTGATCCGCACCTCGCATCCCTGGCTGGTGCGCAACCGCGAGGCGATCGCACAGACGATTGTATTTTTGCGGCAAGGCAAATTCGCAAAGCCGTAGCCGTCATTGCGAGGAGTGAAGCGACGAAGCAATCCATATCGCTATACGGTGACTATGGATTGCTTCGCTTCGCTCGCAATGACAAGCTACTGCATCAACAGCGCCACACGCCCGATCGCCTTGCGTTCGATCAGGAGCCGCATCGCTTTCGCGTAGTCTTCCAGCGGCAGCCGGTGTGAGATATTCTGCCGCACCCGGCCCGCCTCAGCCCATTCGCTGAGCACCTTGACCCTGACCTCGCCGAGCGCCGGGTTCTTCCGCACCGCCTCGCCGGCGCGGACGCCGAGCACGCTCGCGCCCTTGATCATCAACAGATTGGTGCGGGCAAGACCGATGCCGCCGGTGAAGCCGACGACGAGAATGCGCGCGCCCCAGTTGATGCAGCGCATCGAGTTCTCGAACACCTCGCCGCCGACGGGATCGAACACCACATCGGCACCGCGGCCGTCGGTGAGACGCTTGACCGCATCGCGGAACGGCTCGCGCGCGTAGAGCACGAGATGATCCGCGCCGCGTGCCTTCGCGATCGCGAGCTTCTCCTCGCTCGAGGCCGCCGCGATCACGGTGGCGCCGAGCAGCTTGCCGATCTCGACCGCGGCAAGCCCGACGCCGCCGCCGGCGCCATGCACCAGCAGCACCTCGCCCGGCTTGATCTGCCCGCGGTCGATCAGCGCGTGATACGCGGTGCCGTGCGCGGCAAGGAAGGTCGCGCCTTCGGCATAGTCGAAGGTCGACGGCACCGGCACGAGCTGCGACGGTGTCGCAACCGTCTCGTCGCAATAGGCACCGAAGCGCATCTTGACGATCACCCTGTCGCCGACGGCGACACCGGCGGCTCCATTGACCTCGACGACATCGCCGGCAGCCTCCGAGCCCGGCGTGAACGGCAGCGGCGGCTTGAGCTGGTACTCGCCGGCGGCCATCAGGATGTCGGGAAAATTGATCCCGGCGGCACGGATCGCGACGCGCACCTGCCCCGGCTGCAAAGGCACCGAGGCAAAATTCTCGAGCTGGAGGCGCTCGGGCGGGCCGAACTCGCGGCAAACGACAGCTTTCGGCATCAGGCGGCTCGCGCCTTGAGGCGGGCCAGCGCCTCGCGGATCAGCGGCAGGCGGTCGTTGCCGAAATACATGTCGGTCTTGTCGAGATAGATCGTGGGCGAGCCGAAACCACCGCGCGCCATCACCTCCTCGGTGTTGGCCTTGAGCTGATCCTTGATCGCCTGGTCGCCGATGCCGGCCAGGAATTGCGCCGGATCGATCCCGAGCTTGGTGCAGATTTCGGTCAGCACCGCATCCTGCGAGATGTCCTTGTCGTCACCCCAATAGGTCTCGAACACCGCACGCGCGAACGGCACCATCTTGTCGTTGCCGAGCCAGATGCAGCCGCGCATCGCCTTGACGCTGTTCACCGGGAATACGGTCGGCGGCATCTTGATCGCAAGGCCGGCCGAGCGCGCCCAGTCGCCGAGATCCTTCTTCATGTAGCGCGCCTTCAGCGGCACCGGCTTCTCGCGCTGCGCGTAGACCGACGGATTGACGGTGTTGAAGATGCCGCCCACCAGGATCGGCCGCCAGCTGATCGGCGCGTCGAACTCCTTCGCGATCGGCTGGATGTTGTGCCAGGCGAGATACGTCCACGGGCTGGAACAGTCGAAGAAGAATTCGATCATTGGCGTTTCCTTTTTTGTGGTTCTCTTACTTTCGTCATTCCGGGGCGCGCCACTTGGCGCGAGCCCGGAATCCATACTTACGATGGCGGTTATGGATTCCGGGTTCGCGTCTTCGTCGCGCCCCGGAATGACACTCAATTATTTCCTCTCCACCAGCTCCTTCGCACGCTGGCCGAACATGTTCTTGCGTGATTCCTCGTCAAACGGCTCCTTGACGAATTTTCCGATCGCAAGGCCCGCCTGCACCTGCGGGCGGGCACGCACGGTGGCGTACCAGCGCTTGATGTTCGGGTAATCGTCGAGGGTAAAGCCCTGCGCCTTGTGGGTCATGGTCCAGGGGAAGCAGGCGATGTCGGCGATCGAATAGTCGTCGCCGGCGATATAGGCGCCGGTCTTGCCGAGCTGGCGGTCGAGCACGCCATAGAGCCGCGCCGTCTCGTCGCGGTAGCGCTCGATCGCGTAGGGAATCTTCTCGGCCGCATAGAGCGCGAAATGGCCGTGCTGGCCGAGCATCGGCCCGAGGCCACCCATCTGCCACATCACCCATTGGATGACGCTCGACCGCGCACGCAGCTCCCTCGACAGGAAGCGGCCGGCCTTGTCGGCGAGGTAGATCAGGATCGCGCCGGTCTCGAACACCGAGAACGGCCCGCCGCCGTCGGCAGGCGCATGGTCGACGATCGCTGGGATGCGGTTGTTCGGGCTGATCGCCAGGAATTCGGGCCGGAACTGCTCGCCGGCGCGGATGTTCACCGGGATCACCTGATAGGGCAGCCCCAGTTCCTCCAGCATGATCGAGATCTTCCAGCCGTTCGGCGTCGGCGCGTAGTGCAGGTCGATCATCGGCGTCCACTTCCCCCTCACAAAGACTTTTGTTGTTCTGTACCTCCACTCTAGGACATGGCACACAGGCGCTCAATCAGAACCCACCGGGAGGCACTCATGCTGTTTCCAACCACGATCGCAGGCTCCCTGCCGAAGCCGGAATGGCTCGCCGAGCCGAACATGCTGTGGGCACCGTGGAAATCCGAAGGCGCCGAACTCGCCCGCGCCAAGCGCGACGCCACGGTGCTTGCGGTCAAGCTGCAGGAGGATGCCGGCGTCGACATCGTCACCGAGGGCGAACAGGCGCGCCAGCACTTCGTGCACGGTTTTCTGGAGCGGATCGAGGGCATCGATTTCGCCCACAAGGTCGAGATGGGCATCCGCAAGGACCGCTACAAAGCCATGGTCCCGCAGGTGGTCGCGCCGCTGCAGCTCAAGGGCCGCGTCCATGAGAGCGAGGCGCGTGCCGCGCGCTCCCACACCAGGAACAGGCTGAAATTCACCCTGCCCGGTCCGATGACGATCATCGACACCATCGCCGACAAATATTACGGCGACCGCGTGAAGATGGCGTTCGCCTTCGCGGAGCTGTTGAATCAGGAAGCCAAGGCATTGCAGGCCGACGGCGTCGACATGATCCAGTTCGACGAGCCCGCCTTCAACGTCTACATGGATGAAGTCCGCGACTGGGGCATCAAGGCGCTGGAGCGCGCCGCCGAAGGCCTGACCTGCGCCACCGCCGTGCACATCTGCTACGGCTACGGCATCAAGGCCAACACCGACTGGAAGCAGACGCTCGGCGGCGAGTGGCGGCAATATGAAGAGACCTTCCCGGTGATCGACAAGAGCACGATCCAGCAGGTCGCGATCGAATGCCGCAACTCGAAGGTGCCGATCGAGCTGCTCGCGGCGCTCCCCGGCAAGATCGTGCAGGCGGGCGTGATCGACGTCGCCAGCGACGAGGTCGAAACCGCGGAGGATGTCGTCAAGGTAATCGAGGCCGTCGCGAAACATGTGCCGAAGGGCAACATCATCGCGACCACCAATTGCGGCATGGCCCCGATGCGGCGGGACATCGCCGAAGCCAAGCTGATCGCGCTCGGCGCCGGCGCGAAACTGGCACGGCAGCGGCTGGCGTAAGGGCCGCGCCGGCGGCTCAGTCCAAAGCAGCCGCCGCGCTCGGATGCAGCACCGGCCGATAGCCGGCCTGAAACGCACGGACGGTCGAGGGCGGCGTCAGCAGCATCGCGGGAGCGGTCACGTCGGCCCGCTCGTAGCCGGCGAACGACCAGCGCAAGGTCGTGCCAATGGCAACGAGGTAGCTCTCGCCGTTCGCCTGCACCATCGCGCCGTCAGGTAGCGCGGCGAGCGGCATCGGCAGTGGATGCAGCCGCTTCTTGCCGCGGTCGAGCCGCTCGGCATGCAGCACCGCATCCATCGCCTTGGCGCTGAGATCGCTGACGCCGTTACCTTGCTCCCACGCGGCACGAAACCGCTTGGCGTCGTCGCGGCGGCAGTAGAAGCAGGGCCGATGCCCGGCCGCGAAGGCGGTCGCTTCATCGAGGAAGAACAGCTCGGTCCAGCTCTGCCGGCTCATCACCTCGCGCCGCCGTCCTCTGAACTCGCAGACGCAGGTGAGCCAGGCCGGGCTCGACCAGCGCTTGTTCAGCAATGCGCGGGTCGCCGGATCGTGGATGATGCCGCGATTGCCGGTGAAGGTGCCGCGATGTTCTGACGCGACGATGTCGCCTGTCGGGGTGACGCGGTTTTGCAGGGGCATATTGCGAGTTCAATTATCCACCACCGTCATTCCAGGATGGTCCGAAGGACCAGACCCGGAATCTCGAGATTCCGGGTTCGATGCTTCGCATCGCCCCGGAATGACGCGTCTACGCCGCCCCGTCGCGGATCGGCGGCTGGAACGACAGCGCGGTGTCCCAGGGAAAGAAGATCCAGGTGTCCTGCGACACCTCGGTGATGTAGGTGTCGACCAGCGGGCGGCCCTTCGGCTTTGCGTAGACGGTGGCGAAATGCGCATCGGGCAGCATCTCGCGCACCAGCTTGCCGGTCTTGCCGGTATCGACGAGGTCGTCGACGATCAGAAGGCCCTTGCCGGTGCCACCGCCGAGCTTGGCGGTCTGCTCCGAAATGCCCTTGAGCACTTTCAGGTCGCCCTGCTTGTCGTGGTCGTAGCTTGCGACGCAGACCGTATCGATCACCCGCAGGCCGAGCTCGCGCGCCACGATCGCCGCCGGCACCAGCCCGCCGCGGGTGATCGCGATCACCGCGTGGAACGGGCCGACCTCGTTGAGACGCCAGGTCAGCGCCCGGCAATCCCGATGGAATTGATCCCACGAGACCGGGAACGGCCTACCGGCCCGATCCTGCGCATTCTGTTCAGAATTTCGTTCAACCATGTCGCCTCAACCCGCCGGCTTCTTCTGCGCGGCCTGCACCTGCTTCAACATCTCCTTCACCGCGGCCATCGCGGCGGCGAGCTTCTCGGGATCACGCGAGCGGACCACCAGATTCGTGTTCGGCTTCTGGTTCTCGTCCTGGAACGGATAGCTGCCGATGATGGTGTCGGGATTGGCTTCCGCGATCGCCCGCAGCGGGCTGCCGATGTCGCCTTCCCGCGCGTCGGCGCGGACCGAGTCCGACAACATCCGCACGCCGGATTTCAGGGTCGGCGCCACGATGTCCATCATCGCCTGCATGATGGTGGGGATGCCGGCCATCACGATGACGTTGCCGAGCTTGAAGCCCGGCGCCAGGATGGTCGCGCTCTGGATCAACTCGGCGCCATCGGGCACCCGGGCCATCCGCAGCCGTGCTTCGTTGAGATCCTGCTCGGTCCAGCGCTCCCTGAACCGCGCCACCACGTCGGGATGATGGTGGATATCGACCCCGAACGCCTTCGCCACGCTGTCGGCGGTGATGTCGTCATGGGTCGGCCCGATGCCGCCGGTGGTGAACACGTAAGTGTACCTATGCCGCAGCGCATCAAGGGCGGAGACGATATCTGCCTCGTCGTCGGCAACGACGCGGACCTCTTTCAGGTCGATGCCGATATTGGTCAGGTATTCGGCGATGAAGCCGATGTTCTTGTCCTTGGTCCGGCCGGACAGGATCTCGTCGCCGATCACCAATATCCCCGCCGTGACGATCTCGCTCATGGTCTCATTTCCTTAAACTTGATCCCCTGACATTGCCGTTCCAATGCCTTGATGTCACGGGGTTTTGCCGCCGAATTAAGCAGACCTCAGCCGGTTTTTCGGGCAGGCCTTCCGCCTCCCCCTTAGCAAATGCCAGAAGCCAATGCATATCGCGCTGGCCCGCCCCTTGCTACCATCCCATCAAGTCATGCACTGTGTCACATGGCTTGGGAGGGCAATCGGGATATATGGCAGTCGCGTTCGATGAGATGAACGGCCTCGGCGAGGATCTCCGCCCGGCCTACCAGGAGCTCTCCCGCTGGCTCAAAGAGACGCCGCCGGATGCGCTCGAGTATCGACGCCAGGAAGCGGAGCTGCTGTTCCGCCGGATCGGCATCACCTTCGCGGTCTACGGCGATTCCGAGGCCCAGGAGCGGCTGATCCCGTTCGACGTCATTCCGCGGATCATGTCGGCGACCGAGTGGACGCTGCTGGAGAAGGGCCTCAAGCAGCGCGTGCTCGCGCTCAACATGTTCCTCAAGGACATCTATCACGGCCGCGACATCCTGCGCGCCAACATCATCCCCGAAGACCTGATCTTCCAGAACCCGGTGTTCCGGCCGGAAATGAACGGCCAGGACGTGCCGCACGACATCTACGTCCACATCGCCGGCATCGACATCATCCGCACCGATCCGGACAACTTCATCGTGCTGGAGGACAATGCGCGCACGCCGTCCGGCGTCTCCTACATGCTGGAAAACCGCGAGATCATGATGCGGTTGTTTCCGGACCTGTTCGCGCGGCACCGTGTCGCGCCGGTGGAGCGTTATCCGGACGAATTGCTGTCGGCGCTGCGGTCGGTGGCGCCGCACAGCGCCTCGGCCGAGCCGACGGTCGCGCTGATGACGCCCGGCGTCTACAACTCGGCCTATTACGAGCACTCCTTCCTGGCCGACAAGCTCGGCATCGAGCTGGTCGAGGGGCGCGACCTCATCGTCAAGAACGACGAGGTGTTCATGCGCACCACCGAGGGGCTGAAGCGGGTCGACGTGATCTACCGCCGCGTCGACGATGACTTCCTCGACCCCCTCACCTTCCGTCCGGATTCCGCACTCGGCGTCCCCGGGCTGATGTCGGCCTACGCGGCCGGCAACATCACGCTCGCCAACGCGGTCGGCACCGGCATCGCCGACGACAAGGCGATCTACTCCTACATGCCCGATATCGTGAAATTCTACCTCAGCGAGGAGCCGATCCTGAAGAACGTGCAGACCTGGCGCTGCCGCGAACCGCAGGATCTGTCCTACGTGCTCGACAACCTCGCCGACCTCGTCGTCAAGGAGGTGCACGGCTCGGGCGGCTACGGCATGCTGATCGGCCCGGCCGCCACCAAGGCGACCATCGAGGCGTTCCGCGACAAGCTCAAGCGCGAGCCGGAGGGGTTCATCGCCCAGCCGACGCTGGCGCTGTCGACCTGCCCGACCTGCACCGACAAGGGCCTGGCACCGCGCCATGTCGACCTCCGCCCGTTCGTGCTGACCGGCTCCAGCCACACCACCATCGTGCCCGGCGGGCTGACCCGCGTCGCGCTGAAGGAAGGCTCGCTCGTGGTCAATTCGAGCCAGGGCGGCGGCACCAAGGACACCTGGATATTGAGCGAGTAGTTGAAAGCATGCTGTCGCGCACCGCCGAAAACCTGTTCTGGCTGGCCCGTTATGTCGAACGCGCCGAGTATCTCGCGCGCACGATCGACGCCACGCTCCGTGTCACCGCATTGCCCGCGGCCTATATCGGCAAGACCAATGAGTGGGATTCCGCGCTGCTCACCGCCGGTGTCGGCGCGGCCTTCTACGACCATTACGAAGAAGCCAACGAGCGCAACGTCGTCGAGTATCTGTCGTTCGCGTCGGAAAATCCCTCCTCGATCAAGAACTGCATCGAGGCCGCGCGGCTCAATTCGCGCTCGGTGCGCACCGCGCTGACGTCGGAGATGTGGGACACCATCAATTCATCGTGGATCGAGTTGCAGGCAGTCTGGAACAAGGGTCCCGCCAACCGCGAGGAGCTGGCGAAATTCCTGCGCTTCGTGCAGGAGACCTCGCTGCGCTTCGACGGCTCGGCCTACCGCACCATGCTGCGCAACGACGCCTACTGGTTCTCGCGGCTCGGCGTGCATCTCGAGCGCGCCGACAACACCGCCCGCATTCTCGACGTCAAGTATCACATGCTGCTGCCCGAGGAGGAGCATGTCGGCGGCCCGCTGGATTACTACCAGTGGACCTCGATCCTGCGCTCGGTGTCGGCGACGACCGCCTATCACTGGGTGTACCGGGAAACCCTGAAGCCCTGGCTGATCGCCGACCTCCTGATCCTCAACGACACGCTGCCGCGGTCGCTTGCCAGCTGCTACAGCAACCTGGTGCGCAATCTGGACCAGATCGGCGTCGCCTATGGCCGCCAGGGCGCCGCCCAGCGCCATGCCCGCGGCATCAGGAATCGGCTCGAGCACAGCCATATGGACGATATCTTCCAGCACGGCGTGCACGAATTCATCCAGGAGTTCCTTGCGGATAATTCGCGGCTGGGTGAGATCGTCGCCAAGCAATATTTGATCTGACCGCGCGGCGGGAAAAGTGCTCAAAATGTCGTCATGACCGGGTTGATCCCGGTCACCCATGTCTTGCTTTCGCGGCCGATTAGGAAGAAAGACGTGAGTGCCCGGGGCATGATGTTCCTGCCCCAGAAGACCGACTGAACCCGGTTGAGCCATGCGCCTGCGGATTGCCCACACCACCACCTATCGCTACGAGCCGGCGGCCTCGGGCGTGATCCAGATTCTGCGGATGACGCCGGGTAGCCATGACGGCCAGTATGTCGCCGATTGGCAGATCGACGTCTCGACCGATTCCCGGCTCGACACCCATGAGGACGCGTTCGGCAACGTCACCCATGTGCTGACGCACGGCGCGATCACCGACCTTACGATCCATTGCGAGGGCCTGGTCGAGACCCAGGACACCGGCGGCGTGCTGAAAGGCACCGACGAGCGGTTTCCCCCGAGCCTGTTCCTGCGTGCCACGCCGCTGACCGACCTCAACCCGGCGATGACGAGTTTCGTGCGCGAGCTGCGCGCGGAGGCCGGCGCCGACGTGCTCGGCTTCCTGCACGCGGTGATGGTGCAGATCTACGAGCACATGACCTTCGACGAAGACCCGACCAACAGTGCCACCTCGGCTTCCGAGGCGTTCGCGTTGAAGCGCGGGGTCTGCCAGGACTACGCGCACATCCTGATCGCCTGCGCGCGCGCCGGCGGCGTTCCGGCGCGGTTCGTCTCCGGCCACTTCCTGCGCTCCGACGGCATGGTCAATCAGCAGGCCGGTCACGCCTGGGCCGAGGCCTTCGTGCCCGACCTCGGCTGGGTCGGCTTCGACGTCGCCAACGGGATCTGCACCACCGACGCCCATGCCCGCGTCGCGATCGGCCTCGACTATCTCGGTGCCGCCCCGGTCCGCGGCACCCGCTATGGCGGTGGCAACGAGACGCTGACGGTCGCGGTCAAGGTCGACCAGGCCGGCCGCCCCGGGCAGTGGCAGAGCCAGACGCAGTCGTAGGCCGAAGACCAGCACCCTACCCGCGCGCCCTCGCTGCCAGCCACCCGGTCGGCGCTATGCGCCGTCGCATCACGGGCGATTGCGTGGAGTCAGGAAATGCGCTCAAGGTCGGATTTGAGGACAACCAGGAAACGGGCCGCTTCGCCGCCCGTCACCACCCGATGGTCGAAGGTGAGCGATAGCGGCAGCGTGCGTCTGACTGCAACCTGCCCCTGATGCGCGACCACGCGCTCCGAAATCCGCCCGGCACCGACGATCGCCGTCTGCGGCGGCACGATGATGAGATTGGCGAAGCGGCCTCCGATCATTCCGAAGTTCGACAGCGTGATCGTCGCACCGCGCAGCTCTTCCGGGGGTATCGCGCGCGCGATTGCGTCGGCGCGCAGGCGATCGAGCCCAGCACGCAGGTCCGATACGCTCCGCTCCGCGACGTTGCGCAGCACGGGAACGATCAGGCCGCTGCCGGTGTCGACAGCGATGCCGAGATCGATGCGCTCGATCAGACGCCGCTCTCCCGAGCCGGAATGATACCAGGCATTGAGCGCGGGCTCTGCTTTGCATGCGGCGGCGATCGCACGCACCAAACGGATTGTCACGTCCTCGCCCTGTCGCCAGTCGTTGATATCGGCTTCATCGGTGACCGTCGCAGGGACGATTTCCGCATGCGCCGCCATCATGCGCTGGGCCATCGCGCGGCGCAGGCCGCGCAGCGGCTCGGCGGGTCCGCCGTGAGACATCCGCTTCGCCGCCCTCTCGACATCGGCCCGCGTGATGGTGCCGCCGGGCCCCGTCGCCTCGACGAGATCGAGCGCGACGTCAAGCTTGCGCGCGAGGGCGCGCACCGCCGGAAACGCCTGAGCTGCCTCCCCACTGGGCGGCGTCGAAGGAGTGGCTGCCGCCGGCTGTTGCTCGCCGGTGCCGAGCTCACCCACAATCGTACCGGTGTCCTCCCCGGCGCCTTCGGCAAACTCCACGAGCGGCGCGCCAACCTTCACGATATCGCCCTTGGCACCGAACAGGCGCGCGATGCGTCCGCTCGACGGCGCCGGTATCTCGACCACCGCCTTGTCGGTCTCGACCGAAACAAGCGGCTGGTCGGTCACGACGTGGTCGCCCTCGTTGACGTACCAGGTGACGATCTCTGCTTCTTCAAGACCTTCACCAAGGTCCGGCAACGTGAACTGGCGCATGGGACGAGGTCCGCTGGTGTTCAGTTGTACTGACACGCCTTTCGGGCTGCGGTCACGATGCGTCTGACCGACGGCATGTAGCGTTGCTCAAGGCGGGCCATCGGGATGATCGCGTCGTAGCCGGTGACGCGGGTCACGGGTGCGAGCAGCGCGGATAGTCCGCGCTCGGCGATCAGGGCTGCGATCTCCGCGCCAAATCCGCCGGTGTGCGCCGCCTCGTGCACGATGACACAGCGCCCGGTCTTTGCGACCGAACCGAGCACGGTGTTTTCATCGTAGGGCTTGAGCGTGGCGAGGTCGACGACCTCGGCAGCGATGCCCTCGTCGGCTAGCGTGTCTGCTGCGGCCATCGTTTCCTTCAACATCGCGCCCCAGCTGATCAGCGTGACGTCGCGACCTTCCCTCAGGATAAAGGCGACATCAAGCGGCAAGGCTTCGCCGTTGTCCTCCACCTCGCCTTTCACCGCGCGGTACAGCCGCGTCGGCTCCAGGAACACCACCGGATCTGGATCGCGGATCGCGGCGAGGAGAAGTCCATAGGCGCGCTCCGGCGACGAAGGGATCACGACACGCAAGCCCGGAATGTGGGCGAGCATCGCCTCGGTACTTTCGGAATGATGCTCGGGCGCGCGAATGCCGGCACCATGCGGCGTGCGTAGAACCATCGGACAGGTGAGCCGTCCCTGGGTTCGGTTGCGCATCCGTGATGCGTGGTTCACCAGCTGATCGAGACAGGGATAAATGAATCCCATGAACTGGATTTCGCCGACGGGCTTCAGTCCCTGCGCGGCCATGCCGACGCAGAGCCCGCTGATCAGGAGTTCGGCAAGCGGCGTATCGAGGACGCGCTCCGCACCGAAGCGCCTTTGCAAGCCCGCCGTCGCGCGGAACACGCCGCCATTGACGCCAACGTCTTCGCCCAGCACGACCACATCGTGATCCTCCGTCATCGCGCGGCCGAGCGCCAGATTGATGGCCTCGACCAACGTCACCTCAGGCATCGCTCTCTCCCGCGAGTTCGTGGCGTTGCGCCGCATACGGCTCGGGCAGATCGGCATAGAGGTGGTCAAACATGGTCTCGGGTCGGCGCGGCGCCGTTGTCAAATAGCGTTCGACCGCCGCCTCAATGCGCTCATGGCACTCGGCGGCAAGCTGCTCCTCCTCCGCCTTGGTCCACATTTTCTGGCTCACAAGATAGGACCTGAGGCGCGCAATCGGCTCTTCCTTCCAATGGGCCTGGACGTCTTCGGCGGAACGATAGCGCAACGCATCGTCGGAGGTGGTGTGATCGCCGAGCCGGTAGGTAACCGCTTCGATGAAGCGAGGGCCTTTGCCGTCTCGGGCAGCAGCAATGGCGTCCTCCGCTGCCGCCCGCATCGCCACCACGTCATTTCCGTCGACCTGCTCGCCGGTGAACCCTGCGGCAATCGCCTTCTGCGCCAGCGTTTCGGATCCGGTCTGCAGCCGCAACGGTACCGATATGGCCCATTGATTGTTGGTGGCAACGAAGACGGCCGGCAATTTGTGCACGCCGGCAAAATTCATCGCTTCGTAGACATCGCCTTTCGAGGTGGCGCCGTCGCCGAACAGGCAGACGGCCACGCGCGGCTGCTTGCGCAGCGTGAAGGCATAGGCCACGCCGGCGGCATGCGGCGCCTGAGATCCGACGGGAACGCAGAACGGGAAATCATGGACGGGCCCGGAGAATTGATTGCCCCGTTCGTCGCCGCCCCAGAACAGCAGGATTTGCTCTAGTCTGACACCGCGCCAGAGCAGCGCGCCATTGTCGCGATAGGACGGCAGCAGAACGTCTTCTTCCCGCATCGCACTCGCAATCCCGACCGACACCGCCTCCTGGCCGAGCGAAACGGCGTAGGTTCCGAGCCGGCCGGTGCGTTGCAACGCAACAGCCTTTCGGTCGAACAGGCGCAGAAGCACCATGGACCGGTACAGCTCGACGAGCAGCTTGGCATCGGTGGCGAAGGCGGGAAGCGGCCGGTTTGTCGAGCCGTCCGGCGCGAGGTAGTTGCGGCGGCGCACCTCAAAGCGCGCAATGACGGGGAGCTCTTCGCTTGCTCTTTTGCTGGCCACGCTCTCGCTCCTGGAGCGGTTCTGCGTCCCACGTTCTGCTATTTGGTGTTCGAGCCGCGACGATGCAATACCGGAGCAGCTTCGCTATTGGCACCTGCGTCGGCGGCCGGATCGCTGGGATCGATCGATGAGATCCATGGAAACGGCGCCGCAATAGCAGTATATGAGAGCATGGCAAATGGTCAGGTTGTTCTCGTAACGACTGAGCCGTTGGACGGAGGCCCGCCTGTTCGCTCGGTCTTCTTCGTGGCTGAAGGAGATGCGGCAAGGGCCACGGCAATTATTGCGGAAATGATGGCCCCGAATGAAAGGGTCGAAGCGTGGGGACCGCTTCCCGAAGCGGCTGTCAAAGCGCTCGGATTGAGACCGGGTGACTACACTCACACCTGATTTGCACCGGATGGCAGCCCTGCACGCGAAGGCTTTCTGCGGCCCTCATGCGCCGCGTTTGCGATCACAACGCGGGGAGCCCTCTTTCTCCAGCAAACGACATAGCGTAATCTGTGCCGAGCTGCCCTTTGAGACGGGACGGGCCGACGTCTCCGTTTGACGGAACGGGCAGCGGTCAGGCCGTCGGCAGGCATCTCAGTCTGAAAGCAGCGCCTGCCTTATGTGGCGCTCCCTCAACTTCAACATGAAGCAAGTTGGCCTGCCGCGCGCGCGGCAGACAAGGGAAATGCATAACCCTTGGAGGACGACATGGCGACATTCATAGTGAGGATCGACTGGACCGACCAGGGAATTCGTAACGTCAGGGACGCTCCCAAGCGCAGCCGAGCGGCGAGAGAACTCGCCAAGACGCTCGGTGTCGAAATCAAGGAGGTCTATCTCACCTCCGGCGAGCATGACATCCTTCTCCTCGCCGAAGCGCCTCTCGGCGACCACATCACAAAGCTGGCGCTTGCCCTCAGTTCGCAGGGAAACATACGGACCTGCACCTCACGGGCGTGGCCCGAAGCCGAGTGGACCAAGCTGATATCCGAGCTTCCGTAGCGGCTTCGGATGTCCCGATGGATCTCGGCGCGGCCTGACTTACGGGTGCCGTCGCTATTCTGGCACCCGGCGATCGGCGCGAGCGCTCCGCGTGTGCGCAGGGCGACGGCGCACGTCGTCGCCAGCGGGGCAGCACGCACTATTTGTCCAGCCAGACGTCCTCGAAACGCAGATTGTTGTACTGGCTGTTGTCGTGCGGACGAAAGTTCTTCACGTAGGGCTGCCAGCAATTGCCGGCCGATGAGTGCAGGATGACCGGCCGCGCCGCGTCGTCGACCAGCAGGCGCTCGATGTCGAACACGATTGTCCGGCGCTTGTCCTTGTCGACCTCGCGCGACTGCGCGGCGAGCAGTCTGTCGACCTCGGCATTGCAATACTGGGTGTAATTGCGCTCCGAGTTGCAGGAATAGTTCTCGACCAGATTGCCGTCGGGATCGTCGACGCTGACGCCGGTGACATTGAGGCCGATCGTGTAATCCTTGCGTTGCAGCCGCGAGTACCAGCGCGGCGTGTCCAGGATATCGAGCTCGGCCACGATGTAGATCTTCTTGAGCTGGTCGGCGAGGATCACCGCCGGATCGCGATAGGTCGGCAGATTGCGGGTCTGGATCTTGATCGACAGCGGCTTGGCGTCGCTGTAGCCGAGCTTCTGCATGATCGCCTGCGCGTCCGCGAGGTTCTTCTCGGTATCCGCGCCGTAGCCCATCAGCGTCGACAATATCTCCGGCGGCACGCCCCACTCGCCTTCCGGCTTGGCCTGCATCGCGCCGCCGAGCCGGCCGGTGCCTTCGAACAGGATGCTGTTGAAGGCGTTGCGATCGAGCGCCAGCGACATCGCCTTGCGGATCTCCGGATTGTCGAACGGCGGATTGACCCGGTTGACCAAGAGATTGATCTGCAGATTGGTCGACGTCATCTCGCAGATCGCGTTCGGCGCCCGCGCCTTGACGTCCTTCATCAGGGGAATGCTGACGTCCGACGGAAAGGTGATGTCATAGTCGCCGGTCGCGAACGCCAGCATGCGCGTGGCGCGACTGTCGATCGAGCGCACCGTGATCTCGTCGAGATACGGCCGGTCCTTCTTGAAGTAATCGGGATTGCGGACGAGGCGGATCGAATCCCCGCGGCGGAACTCGACGAACTTGAACGGCCCGGTGCCGATTGGCTTGGTGCGCATCACCTGCTGCGGTACGTGGCACGGATAGACCACCGAGAAGGCGCTGGCGAGCAGCGCCAGCAAGCCAGGCTGCGGCTCGCTCAGGTCGAAGGTCGCTTCATCGTCGCCATTGATGCTGACGTCCCTGAGTTTCGAATACCAGACCTTGCGCGGGTTGCGCTTGAAGTCCTGGGTCTCGCTCTTGCCGATCAGCATCCGCCAGGTGCATTGCACGTCCTTGGCCGTGAACGGCTGGCCGTCGTGCCACTTCACGCCGTGGTGCAGCTTGAAGGTGAGCTTCGTGTTGGTCTGGTCCCACGACCAGCTCTCGGCGAGATCGGGAATCACGGTGTCGATGCTTTCGTGCACCTTGGCCGGATCGAACACCACGAGGTTGTTGAAGACCGCCGCGAACGGCATCACCGAGGCGATGGTGGACTCTTCGAGCAGCGAGGTCGAGGGCGGATTGTCGTTGTGATAGAGCCGGAGCGTGCCGCCCTTCTTCTGCGCCGATGCAGGGCTCGCAGCCATCACTGCTGCGCCCAATGCCATGATGCACGTGGCCAGTTTGAACGACATTCTCGCCTCCCGGAATTTCTTGTTGTTGTCGGTTGTGGGCAGTCGACCACAACGCCAGGTGCCCCGCAATGACACGGGAGCGCAGATCATTGCCGGCTGCGTGCAACGCAGAACGAGGCCTTGGCGCGGACCGGGATTCTCAGGCGGCCAACGGTCGAAAAGGGCCTCGTGCGGACCGTCGCCGGCCCCTCTCGACCGGCCACCTGATGTCCCGTCACGGGGAATTAGGGTTGGATGCGACCTCGAAATTGGCTACACGTTTGGCGCCGAGAAACTCGGACCGTTTGAGGACTGCAAATGACCTATTGCTGCGGAATTCTGGTGCGCGACGGCCTCGTCATGATCGCCGATACCCGCACCAATGCCGGCCTCGACAACGTCTCGACCTTCCGCAAGCTGCACATCTTCGAAAAGCCCGGCGACCGCATCATGGCGATCGCCAGCGCCGGGAATCTGGCGATCAGCCAGTCGGTGCTGTCGACCCTGACCGAGGGCATGGAAGATCCGCACACCGGCGAGCTCGAGACGCTGATGAACGCGCCGACCATGTTCCAGGCGGCGCAGCGGATCGGCCGCGCCATCCGGTCGGTGCACGCCACCGAGGGCGATGCGCTGCGTTCCGAAGATATCTCCTTCGACGTCTCATTCCTGTTCGGCGGCCAGATCAAGGGCTCGCGGATGCGCCTGTTCATGGTCTACACCGCCGGCAACTTCATCGAATGCACCACCGACACGCCGTATTTGCAGATCGGCGAGCACAAATACGGCAAGCCGGTGCTCGACCGTGCCATGCATTACGACGTCGAGCTCTACGAGGCGTTGAAGACCGGGCTGATCTCGATGGATTCGACGATGCGCTCCAATCTCGGCGTCGGCCTGCCGATCGACGTGCTGGTGGTGCGCACTGACGCCTGCGAGGCGGACCTCAACCACCGCATCGAGGCCGGCGAGCCCTATTTCCACGACCTGCGCTCGCGCTGGTCGGCAGCGCTGCGCGCGGCGCACCAGAACATTCCACGCCCACCCTACAAGAACGAAACCGAAGCAAAAACCAAGTAAGAGGAAACTCGGATGACCGAAGCAACCAGCAAGATCGCGCTCGTGACCGGCGCCGGCACCGGTGTCGGACGTGCAGCATCGCTCGCTTTGATGGACAAGGGCTATACCGTGGTGCTCGCCGGGCGCCGCATCGAAATGCTGGAAGAGACCGCCAAGCTCGGTCCCGCCGGCAAGAGCCTGTGCGTCTCGGCCGACATGGCCAACCCGGCCGCGATCGCCGCGCTGTTCGACAAGGTGAAGGCGACCTACGGCCGGCTCGACGTGCTCTTCAACAATGCCGGCATGGGCGCGCCGCCGGTCAATTTCGAGGATCTGCCGCTCGAGCAGTGGCAGGCCGTGGTCAACACCAACCTCACCGCGCCGTTCCTGTGCACCCAGCATGCCTTCCGCATCATGAAGGACCAGAAGCCGCGCGCGGCCGCATCATCAACAACGGCTCGATCTCGGCGCACGCGCCGCGGCCGTTCTCGGCGGCCTACACCTCGACCAAGCACGCCATCACCGGCCTCACCAAAGCCTCCAACCTCGACGGCCGCATGTATGACATCGCGGTCGGCCAGGTCGATATCGGCAATGCCGCGACCCCGATGACCGACCGCATGGTCAACGGTCCCGGCGTGCTGCAGCCGGACGGCACCACCAAGCACGAGCCGCGCATGGACGCCAAGGCGGTCGGCGATGCCGTCGCCTACATGGCCGGCCTGCCGCTCGACGCCAACGTGCTGTTCATGACGGTCATGGCGACCAAGATGCCGTTCGTCGGCCGGGGCTGATCTTCTTCTCCCTGCTTTCGGCAGGACTATCACGTTGGGATGGCCGGGCTTGTCCCGGCCATGCCGTTTCCAAGGCCCACCGCCAAAATATCGAAAACAACCCCATGCAAAGTAGCCGGCAGCTACCCGGCGTTCGACACCGCAACTTGACACGTCGGGCAAATCAGCGATATTTTTCCATTATTCCGAAATTATGTACCGTCATTGCGGGCGAAGCGAAGCAATCCATCGATCCCCGCGGGGAAAGATGGATTGCTTCGTCGCTTCGCTCCTCGCAATGACGGCTGGGGATAGCCCCCTACTCCAGCTTCTCGACATTCCGCAGCGTCGGGAACAGCTTCATCCAGAGCAGCGCGACCGCGACTGTCGCGACGCCGCCGAGCACGGCTGACGGCACGGCGCCGAGCAGCGCCGCGGTGACGCCGCTCTCGAACTGGCCGAGCTGGTTGGAGGCGTTGATGAACAGGAAGTTCACCGCGCCGACGCGGCCGCGCATCTCGTCGGGGGTGGCGAGCTGCACCAGCGAGAAGCGGATCACGACGCTGATCGTATCGGCGGCGCCGAGCACCGCGAGCGCCAGCGCCGACAGCCATATCCAGTGCGACAGCGCGAACACCACCGTCGCGACGCCGAACACGATCACCGACTGGAACATGCGCATGCCGACGCGGCGGTTGATGGTGTGCCGCGCCAGCACCATCGTCATCAAGAGCGCACCGACCGCGGGCGCGGCGCGCAGGATGCCGAGGCCGAGCGGGCCGGTCTGCAGGATGTCGCGCGCATAGATCGGCAACAGCGCCGTGACGCCGCCGAACAGCACCGCGAACAGATCGAGCGAGATGGTACCGAGGATCGCCGGATTGCTGCGCACGAAGGTGACGCCGGCATACAGGTCGTCCGATGCGCCATCCTTTGCCGCCGCCTGCCGCAGCCGGCCGATGCCGCCGGTCAGCAGCGCGCCGAACAGCCAGAACACCATCATCACGGCATATGGCGCGCTCGGCATCAGCGCATAGGCGAAGCCGCCGAGCGCGGGTCCGGTGATGGTCGCGACCTGCGCCGCGCCGCTCGAGATTGCGGTCGCCCGCTGCAGCGAGCCTTGCGGCGCGATCAGCGGCAACAGCGCCGCGGTTGCCGGGCTTTCGAATGCACCGGCGATCCCGAGCACGAAGGTCGCAGCGAAGATCTGGATTTCGGAGATGGTGCCGGCAAAAGTGCTTCCGGCGAGAAACAATGCGGTCAGCGCTTCCGCGACCTGGCAGGCCTGCACCACGCGCTTGCGCTCGAAGCGGTCGGCAGCGTGACCCGCGACGAACACCAAGAGCGCCGTCGGCAGGAACTGCACCAGTCCGACCATGCCGAGGTCGAATGCGCTGCCGGTCAGATCATAGATCTGCCAGCCGATCGCCACCGCGCCGATCTGGCTGGAGAAGCGCGACAGGCTGCGCGACGACAGAAAAAACAGGAACGGTCTGTGGCCGAGCAGATCGCGGGCGCCGGCCGATGTGACGGAGGACATGGATGATGGCGTGACCGAGCACCTGCAACTTGTCAATGGCGGGAAAGAGAACGCGCAACAGCATTGCGCTGCGCGAGGCCCCTGCCCATAATCGCACGAGGGTTCTTGGGGGCATGATGCTGCAGTTGCAATCGGCGTTCGGCGTGGTGGCGTTGCTTCTGATCGCCTGGGCGTTGAGCGAGAATCACCTGAAGGTGTCGCTGCGGCAGGCGGCGATCGGGCTCATCGTCACGATCGTCACCGCGCTGGTGCTGATCAAGGTGCCGCTGGTGACGCAGGCGTTCGGCGCGATCAACGATGCCGTCGGCACCATCGCCGCCGCGACGCGCGCCGGCACCGCCTTCGTGTTCGGTTACGTCGGCGGCGGCCCGGCGCCGTTCGATCCCAAGGCGCCCGGCTCGGATTTCATCCTGGCATTTCAGGCACTGCCGATCGTGCTGGTCATGAGCGTGCTGACCACGTTGTTGTTCTATTGGCGCGTGCTGCCGCCGGTCGTGCGCGGAATGGCCTGGATCCTGGAGCGCACGCTCGGCGTCGGCGGCGCGGTCGGGCTCTCGACCGCGGCCAACATCTTCCTCGGCATGGTCGAAGCTCCACTGTTCATCCGCCCTTATCTGGCGCAGCTCACCCGCAGCGAATTGTTTCTGGTGATGACCGGCGGCATGGCCGGGATCGCCGGCACGGTGCTGGTGCTCTATGCCACGCTGCTGGCGCCGCTGATCCCCGATGCGGCCGCGCATTTCGTCATCGCCTCGGTGCTCGGCGCGCCGGCCGCAATTTTGGTCAGCCTGATCATGGTGCCGGAGACAACAGACAAACGCACCGGCGGATCGCTCGACGATCCCGACGTGCAGGTGTCGTCGACGATGGACGCCATAGTGAAGGGCACCGCCGCCGGGCTCGAGCTCCTGATGAACATCATCGCGATGCTGCTGGTGCTGGTCGCGCTGGTGTATCTGGCGAACGCCATCATCGGCCTGCTGCCGGAGATCGGCGGCGCCAGGATCTCGTTGCAGCGGTTGCTTGGCTACGTCATGGCGCCGGTGTGCTGGCTGATGGGCCTGCCGTGGCCGCAGGCGATCACGGCCGGAAGCCTGATGGGCACCAAGACCGTGCTGAACGAGCTGATCGCCTATGTCGATTTGTCGAAGCTCGGCCCAGACGCGCTCGATCCGCGCTCGCGCCTGATCATGCTCTACGCGATGTGCGGTTTCGCCAACTTCGCGAGCCTCGGCATCATGATCGGCGGCCTCGGCATCATGGCGCCCGGGCGGCGCGACGAAATCAACGCGCTCGGACTGAAGTCGATCGTCTCGGGCACGCTGACGACCTGCCTGATGGGAGCGATCGTGGGGATGCTGACGCAGCCGTAGCCCGGATGGAGCGGAGCGCAATCTGGGGCGGTCCGACTGCGGGCGCGAATCCCGGATTTCGCTTCGCTCCATCCGGGCTACAAAGCTGATGCGAATTTACCTGCGTCATTCCGGGGCGGCGCGCAGCGCCGAACCCGGAATCCATCAAGCAAGCCAGGTGGAGAAATGGATTCCGGGCTCGCGCTGCGCGCGCCCTCAGGTGCGCAATTGCGCAGCGGGGAATGACGACGGTTTGCTACGCCTTCAACTCCACCGTCTTGAACTCGGCCGGCAGGATCACCTCCAGCAGTTCGACGTCGTCGGAGTAGTCCAGGATCATGTGCCGGATGCGTGGCGGCTGGGTCCAGGCGCTGCCCTCTTTCATCAGCGTCTCGCCCTCGCCTTCCATGTAGGTCTTCACCCAGCCCTTGAGCACATAGACCATCTGGAACTCGACGTCGTGGAAGTGCAGCTTCGACACCTCGTCCGGATTGCACGGTCCCTGCAGCCGGATGACATGCGCCTGCGCGAGGCCATGGGATGCTGCGGCAATACCGAGGTCGCGGTACTTGGCATAGGCGCGCAGCCCGTCGGCCTTGAAATCCTCTTCGCGGTGATGGCTGATGGCGACGCGCTGCTTCGGCCGCGCCTTGCTTGCTGCCTTGGTTACTGCCTTGGGCGCGCTCTTCTTGGCCGCGGTGACGCGCCCCTTGGACTTGATCGTCTTGCGCGCGGACGATTTCGCGGACGATTTCTTGGTGCCGGCGCCAAGCCCCGACCATTTCTTCTTCACCGCGGTCTTGGCTGCGGATCTCGATGCCGTCTTCTTGGCCATTGTTCGCCTCCCGTCTTTTTGTGACGGGCGAGGCTAACACAAGTCGCGCCGCGCAAGGTGGGCAAAGGCGCAAGCCGCGCCTCGCTTCCCTTGCCCCCTTTGCGGATCAATGCAGCCGGAACACGCCGTCGACGGCGTGCAGTTCGGCCGGCTTGACCAGCTTGGAATGCGCCACCGTCACCGAGAACAGCGGGCCCTCGAGCTTCTGCTGCCAGAAGGCGAGGAAATCCTGCAGCGCCGGAAATTTCGGAAACAGGTCGTAGTTCTGCCAGACATAGGTCTGCAGCAACGAGGGGTGGTCCGGCATCCGATACAGGATTTGCGCCGTCGTCAGCCCATACCCCAGCAACTGCTTCCGGAAATCGTCGGAAACAACCCCACCAACTCGCGAGACCATGCCAACCTCCTGTGACGGAGCGCATTCACATGGTGGCCGACCTTCCCCGCCGGACCACCGGCAATGGATGCGCTCACATGAGAGAAATGTGACGCACGCGACTAACCCATCTCAAGCCTAAATGTTTAATAGGTTGTTGAAATTTCTTGCGTTAGCAGCACCTTACCGCATCTGCTAATAGCCCCGGTGGCCCGCTGGGCGGCATTAAGGATGCCGAAATGATCTTGGCATCCTTCTGGCAGCCGTCATTCGCGAGTGCCAATTTTTCTGCTAGAGGCTCTTGCCCGCCGCCAAGGCTTGGCCTATCTCCTGCCCAGCCAGTCTGGCACTCGCTGGGCTGGACTGCTAACACTCCAAAAATCAACAGCATCCGCAAATATTTAGGAGGACTGCATGAAATTCCGTCCGCTTCACGACCGCGTCGTGGTCAAGCGTATCGACGCCGAAGAGAAGTCTGCTGGCGGCATCATCATTCCGGACAGCGCCAAGGAAAAGCCCTCCCAGGGCGAAATCACCGCCGTTGGTCCGGGCGGCCGCGACGAAGCTGGCAAGCTGATCCCGATCGACCTCAAGGTCGGCGACCGCGTCCTGTTCGGCAAGTGGTCCGGCACCGAGGTCAAGATCGACGGTGAAGACCTGCTGATCATGAAGGAAAGCGACATCATGGGCGTGCTCGACGTCCCCGCTTCCAAGAAGAAGGCGGCCTAAGCGCCTCTTCCCCTCCCAGGTTAAATCTCTCAAGGAAAAACCCAGATGGCAGCTAAAGAAGTCAAATTCTCCGTTGATGCGCGCGACAAGATGCTGCGCGGCGTCGACATCCTCGCCAACGCGGTGAAGGTCACCCTCGGCCCCAAGGGCCGCAACGTCGTGCTCGAAAAGTCGTTCGGCGCTCCCCGCATCACCAAGGACGGCGTCACCGTCGCCAAGGAGATCGAGCTTGAGGACAAGTTCGAGAACATGGGCGCCCAGATGGTGCGCGAAGTCGCCTCCAAGTCCGCTGACGCGGCCGGCGACGGCACCACCACCGCGACCGTGCTCGCCCAGGCGATCGTGCGCGAAGGCGCCAAGTCGGTCGCGGCCGGCATGAACCCGATGGACCTGAAGCGCGGTATCGACCTCGCGGTCGAAGCCGTCGTTGCCGACCTCCAGAAGAACTCGAAGAAGGTCACCTCGAACGAGGAGATCGCCCAGGTCGGCACCATTTCGGCCAACGGCGATGCCGAGATCGGCAAGTTCCTCGCCGACGCCATGAAGAAGGTCGGCAATGAGGGCGTGATCACGGTCGAGGAAGCCAAGTCGCTCGAGACCGAACTCGACGTCGTCGAGGGCATGCAGTTCGACCGCGGCTACATCTCGCCCTACTTCGTCACCAACGCCGACAAGATGCGCGTTGAGATGGACGACGCCTACATCCTCATCAACGAGAAGAAGCTCTCCTCGCTGAACGAACTGCTGCCGCTGCTCGAGGCCGTGGTGCAGACCGGCAAGCCGCTGGTGATCGTCGCTGAA
>NZ_JACMYP010000131.1 GCF_020889705.1 Bradyrhizobium altum
AAGGCGCCGGCGGCCCGCGACGTCGCCGGCCTGATCCGCTCGATCGACTATGCCGCGACCGCCGCGCTGGAACGGGCACTCAAGGTCGCGCCTGACGAGAGCGGCAGGCTGAGCCTTGCTTTGGCCGAATGGCGCGACCAGGCCGCGGATGCCCTGCTGGCGGCCTATCGCGAGACCACGGCCGGCCAGCGGCTGTGGCCCGCCGACGCCAGGGCGGCCGATCGCCTGCTCAACTTTTTCCTGCTTGAGAAAGCCTTCTACGAGATCGAGTATGAGCTGGCCAATCGGCCGGATTGGCTCCGCGTCCCACTGACTGGCCTGTTGAGACTCCTGGCCCAACAGCCGCATGAGGTTGCATGAATAAATTGCCCGCCGAGGCCTATGCCATCATCGAGGGCCGCCACTCCGATCCGTTCCACTATCTCGGGCTCCACGCCGAGGGGGATCGCAACGTCGTTCGCGCCTTCCTGCCTGATGCCAGCAATGTCGAGGCGGTCGGCGAGCATGGCGAGGCGGCGCCGCTGGCGAAAATCCATGACGCCGGCCTGTTCGCAGGTCCCTTGCCGAACGGTTCGACGCGCTACCAGCTCCGCGCCCGCTTCGGCGACAACGTCGTTGAACTGGAGGATGCCTACCGCTTTCCGCCGATCCTGAGCGATTTCGACCTCTATCTGCTCGGCGAAGGGACGCATCTGCGCGTCTACGACACGCTCGGCGCCCATCCGATGACGCTCGACGGTGTCGACGGCATCGGCTTCGTGGTGCTGGCGCCGAATGCGCGGCGGGTCAGCGTGGTCGGCGACTTCAATTTCTGGGACGGACGGCGGCATCCGATGCGGGTGCGCGGCCCGGGCTATTGGGAGCTGTTCATCCCGCGCGCACGCGTCGGCGATCACTACAAGTTCGAGATCATCGGGCGGAACGGCCAGCATCTGCCGCTGAAGTCCGATCCGCTGGCGTTCGCCGCCGAGGTGCGTCCGAAGACCGCCTCGATCGTGATCGACGAGCGCAAGATCCCGCATCCGCGCCCGGCGCCCGATCGCGTCAACGCGCTGAGCTCGCCGATGTCGATCTACGAGGTTCATCTCGGGTCGTGGCGCCGCAAGGGCCGCAATGAGTGGCTGACCTATCGCGAGATGGCGGAGCAGCTTCCCGCCTACGCCAGCGACATGGGCTTCACGCATATCGAATTCCTCCCCATCACCGAGCATCCGTTCGATGGTTCGTGGGGCTACCAGCCAACCGGGATGTTCGCGCCGACCAGCCGTTTCGGCTCGCCCGACGATTTCGCCGGGCTGATCGACGCCTGCCACGGCGCAGGCCTCGCCGTGCTGCTCGACTGGGTCCCCGGGCATTTCCCCGATGATCCGCACGGTCTTGGCAATTTCGACGGCACCGCGCTCTACGAGCACGCCAATCCGTTGCAGGGCCGTCACCTCGATTGGGGCACGCTGATCTATAATTACGGGCGCACCGAGGTCACCAACTTCCTAGTGTCGAACGCGCTGTTCTGGCTCGATCGCTACGGCATCGACGGGCTGCGCGTCGATGCCGTCGCCTCCATGCTGTATCTCGACTACAGCCGTCCCGCCGGCGGCTGGATTCCGAACAAATATGGCGGCCGGGAGAACATCGAGGCGATCGACTTCCTGCGCCGCTTCAACACCGAACTCTACGCACACTTCCCGCAGGCGATGACGGCGGCGGAGGAATCCACCGCGTGGCCGCAGGTGTCGCGGCCGGTCGAATATGGCGGGCTCGGCTTCGGCTACAAGTGGAACATGGGCTGGATGCACGACACGCTGAAGTATATCAGCAAGGATCCCATCCACCGCAAATTCCATCACGGCGACATCCTGTTCGGCCTGCATTACGCCTTCTCGGAGAACTTCATCCTGCCGCTGTCCCACGACGAGGTCGTGCACGGCAAGCGCTCGATCCTCGGCCGCATGCCCGGCGACGACTGGCAGCGCTTCGCCAATCTGCGCGCCTATTACAGCTTCATGTTCGGGCATCCCGGCAAAAAGCTGATGTTCATGGGCTGCGAGTTCGGCCAGGAGCGCGAATGGAATCACGACCACTCGATCGATTGGCATTTGCTGCAACAGCCGAGGCATAGCGGCATCCAGAACCTGGTCCGCGACCTCAACCGGCTCTATCGCGCGCTGCCGGCGCTGCACGAGCTCGACTGCGACCAGGCCGGCTTCGAATGGGTCATCACCGACGACGCCAGCAACAATGTGTTCGGCTGGATCCGCAAGGGCAATGATGCGCGCGCCCGCTGCCTCGTGGTCCTGAACTTCTCGCCCAATGTCTACCGCAACTATCGCGTCCGGGTGCCGTTCGCGGGCAAGTGGCACGAGGTGTTCAACTCGGATTCCTCCCATTATGGCGGCACCAATGTCGGCAATATCGGCGAGGTCCGCGCCTCGGAGGGCGCCACGCCCGAGCTGAGCCTGACCATTCCGCCGCTGGCAGCGATCTTCCTCGTACCGGAAAGCTGATTCATGCGACTGACCGGGGGTACGTCCGCACGGCTCGGTGCAAGCTGGGACGGCAGAGGCACCAATTTTGCGTTGTTCTCGGCGAATGCGGAGAAGGTGGAGCTGTGCCTGTTCGACGGCCAGGGCCGCCGCGAGCTCGAGCGGATCGAGATGCCGGAGCGCACTGAGGATGTCTGGCACTGCTATCTCAACGACGTCTCGCCGGGCCAGCTGTACGGCTATCGCGTCTACGGGCCGTATGCACCGGAGCGCGGCCACCGCTTCAACGCCAACAAGCTGCTGCTCGATCCCTACGCCAAGCGGCTGGCCGGCCGGCTGGTGTGGAGCGATGCGCATTTCGCCTACCGCACCGGCAGCGCGCGCGAGGATCTCTCCTTCGACCGGCGCGACAATGCCCGCGGCATGCCGAAGGCGGTCGTGGTCGACGAGACCTTCAACTGGGGACGTCGGGAGATCCGGCCGCACGTTCCCTGGCCGGACACCATCATCTATGAGGCCCACGTCAAGGGCCTGACCCAGAAGCGCGAGGACGTGCCGCCGAACCTGCGCGGCACCTATGGCGGCCTGTCATCGCCGGCGATGATCGACCATCTCAAGCGGCTCGGCGTCACCACCATCGAGCTGTTGCCGATCCACGGCCTGATCGACGACCGCACTCTGGTCGAGAAGAAGCTGTCGAATTACTGGGGCTACAACACCATTGCCTTCTTCGCGCCGGAGGCACGCTACGCCCAGGACAATGCGCTCGACTCGTTCCGTACCACGGTGGCGCGGCTGCACGATGCCGGCATCGAGGTGCTGCTCGACGTCGTCTACAATCACACCGCCGAGGGCAACCATATGGGCCCGACGCTCTGCTTCCGCGGTATCGACAACGCCTCCTATTACTGGCTGAACCGCGAGAACCCGCGCTTCTATGACGACTTCACCGGCTGCGGCAGCTCGGTCAACCTCACCCATCCGCGCGTGCTGCAGATGGTGATGGATTCGCTGCGCTACTGGGTCGAGGTCTGCCATGTTGACGGCTTCCGCTTCGATCTCGCCACGACCTTGGCGCGCGGGCCGAACGGCTTCGATCGCAACCATCCCTTCCTCACAGCGATCCGCCAGGACCCGGTGCTGGCGACCGCCAAGATGGTCGCCGAGCCCTGGGACCTTGGTCTCGGCGGCTACCAGGTCGGCGCGTTTCCGTCGCAATGGTCGGAGTGGAACGACCGCTATCGCAGCGCGATGCGGCGCTACTGGAGCGGCGAAGGCAGCCTGATCGGCGACATCTCGGGCCGCATGACGGCGTCCTCGGATTTGTTTCACCACGACAACCGCGCGACCCGCGCCAGCGTCAACCACATCACGGTGCATGACGGCTTCACGCTCGCCGATCTCTTCAGCTACAACGAGAAGCACAACGAGGCCAATGGCGAGGACAATCGCGACGGCTCCAACGACAACCACAGCAACAATTGCGGCCATGAAGGCCCGACCGACGATCCCGCCATCATCGCGCTGCGCCGCCAGCTCAGGAAGAACGCGCTGGCCTGCCTGCTGCTCGCACAGGGCACGCCGCTGATCCTTGCCGGCGACGAGGTCGCCAACACGCAGGCCGGCAACAACAACGCCTATTGCCAGGACAATGAGACCGGCTGGATCGGCTGGGAGAACCTCGGCACGGACGACGACGCCATTGCCTTCATCGGCCATCTCACCGCGCTCCGCCAGCGCTTCGGCCAGATCCGCTGCCAGAGCTGGCTCGACGGCCGCCGCGGCGACGGCAGCTACGGCGTGCTGTGGCTGACGCCGGCGGCAGAGGAGATGAAGGAGTCCGACTGGAAATTCCCGGAAAGCCGGTTCCTCGCCTACGTGCTGGGGCCGATGGAACAGGGCCAGGCGCCGATCTTTATCGTGCTCAATGCCGCGCCGCAGGAGATCGTGTTCAGGATGCCGAGGATGACGGAATACAGGAATTGGCAGCAGGTCTTGAACACGACCAAAGCCGAGCAAACGGCTGAACAGTTTGCATCCGGCGCCGACACCACGGCACCGCCGCGCTCGGTGCTGGCATTTGCAGGCTCCGCATGAGCACGCAGCATTTCGGCGCCGAGCTGACACCTGATGGCTCACGCTTCCGGCTGTGGGCGCCGGAGGCCAAGCGCGTCGACCTCCTGCTCGACCGCCCCCATGCGCTGACGCGCGATGCGGCCGGCTGGTACATCGCCGAGATCGCAGGCGCGCGCGCTGGTACCCGCTACAAATTCCGCATCGATGACGAGGTCGATGTGCCCGATCCCGCCTCCGCATTTCAGCCGGACGATGTGTTCGGCCCGAGCGAGGTGATCGATCATGCAGCCTTCAAATGGCGCGCGACCGAGTGGCGCGGCCGTCCCTGGCATGAGGCCGTCATTCTCGAGGCGCATGTCGGCACCTTCACGCGAGAGGGCACCTACCGCGCCATGATCGACAAGCTCGATCATCTGGTGGCAACCGGCATCACCGCGCTCGAACTGATGCCGCTGGCGGATTTCGCAGGCACGCACAACTGGGGCTATGACGGTGTGCTGTGGTATGCGCCCGACAGCGCCTACGGCCGCCCCGAAGACCTCAAGACCCTGATCGACGAAGCGCATCTGCGCGGGCTGATGGTGATGCTCGACGTGGTCTACAACCATTTCGGCCCCGAGGGGAATTATCTCGGCCGCTATGCACCCACCTTCTTCAGCGACGCGCATACGCCATGGGGCAGTGCGATCGATTATCGCGTGCCCGAGGTGCGCGCGTTTGCGATGGGCAGCGTGGTGAGCTGGCTGCGCGACTACCGCTTCGACGGGCTGCGCTTCGACGCGGTCAACACCATCGTCGAAGCCGGCGAAATCTCCATCCTGCATGACTTCAGCAAGGCCGCCGGCAAGCTCGCCACCGAGACCGGCCGGCACATCAATCTCGTGCTCGAGAACGGCGACAACATTGCAAGCCTGCTCGATGCCGCCGAAGACCCGCCGCACGGCAAATTCCGCGGCCAGTGGAACGACGATTATCATCACGCCTGGCATGTGCTGCTGACCGGAGAGACGCAGGGTTATTATGGCGACTACCGCGCGCCGAAGCAGGACCTCGCGCGCGCGCTGTCGTCGGGCTACATCTATCAGGGCGAAGTTTCGGCGTTCTGGGGCGGCAAGGCCCGCGGCGAGCCGAGCGGCGCGCTGTCGCCGACCTGCTTCATCAACTTCCTGCAGAACCACGACCAGATCGGCAACCGGCCGCTGGGCGATCGTCTCGAGAGCATCGCAAAGCCCAATGCGATCGAGGCGGCGCTGGCTGTGACGCTGATCGCGCCGACCACGCCGATGCTGTTCATGGGCGAGGAATGGGGCGCGACGTCGTCCTTCCCGTTCTTCTGCGATTTCAAGGGCGACCTCGCCAACGCCGTTCGCGCCGGCCGGCGCAAGGAATTCGCCTGGGCCTATGCCAAATACGGCGACGACATACCCGACCCGCTTGCCGAGGGGACGGTACGATCGGCCGTGCTCGACTGGGCGGCGCTCGGCCACGATCCTGCTCGAAGGCGGCTTGCGCTGGTGCGCGACCTGCTCGCCGTGCGGCAGCGCGAGATCACGCCGCGGCTCATCGGGGCACGCTTCGGCGGCGACCGCGTCGCGGGCGATCTCTTGACCGCGCATTGGCAGATGGGCGACGGCCGCACGCTCTGGCTGGCAGCCAATTTGTCGGATCGGACTATCACCGGCGCAGCGGAACCGAAGGGAACTGCGATCTGGGGCGCCGCGTTGTCGAGCGACCTCCCTGGCTGGGCGGTGCGCTGGCACATCGGATAGCACAATGCCTCCAGCGATCCCGATCGCAACCTACCGACTGCAACTCACTGCCGATTTCGACTTCGATGCCGCCGCCGCGGTGGCGCCATATCTAAAGGCGCTCGGCATCAGCCATGTTTATGCCTCGCCGTTCATGAAGGCGCGCAAGGGATCGACCCATGGCTATGACGTCGTCGACCACACCAAGTTCAACCCGGAGCTCGGCGGCGAAGAGGGCTTTGCACGGCTCAGCGACGCCTTGAAGCGCCATGACCTCGGCCTGATCCTGGATTTCGTGCCGAACCATGTCGGCGTGCACTTTGCCGATAATCCGTGGTGGCTCGACGTGCTGGAATGGGGACCGGTGTCGCCCCACGCGATCTCCTTCGACATTGACTGGGACCTCCTGCCCTATCGCGCGCGCGGCGGCGTGCTGCTGCCGATCCTCGGCACATCCTATGGCCAGGCGCTGGAGCGCGGCGAGATCGAACTGCGCTACGACGCCAACGAAGGCAGTTTCTCCGCCTGGTATTTCGAGCACCGCCTGCCGATCGCGCCGGAGCGCTATGGCGAGGTGCTGCGAACCGTCGTCCGCAAGGCCGCCGCCGAAGATGGTCCGGCCGGGCGCGCGCTGCTCGAGCTCGCCGCCAGGTATCGCGGGCTGCGTCACCCCAACCGCAAGGAAGCGCCGGCCCTGAAGGCGGCGATCAAGGCGATCGAGGGCAGTGCCGAGATCATCGCGCGCGGGCTCGATGCCTATCGCGCTGCCGAGGACCGGCCCACCCAGACACTGGCACTGCATCATCTTCTGGAACGCCAGCACTACAAGCTCGGCCACTGGCGGCTTGCCTCCAGCGACATCAACTATCGCCGCTTCTTCGACGTCAACACCCTGGCCGGCCTCAGGGTCGAGGACGCCGCCACGTTCGAGGCGAGCCACAGTCTCGTGAAGCGGCTGATCGCGGAGGACCGGTTGCAGGGCCTGCGGCTCGACCATATCGACGGGCTGCGCGACCCCGCCCAATATTTCCAGCGCCTGCGCCGCCTGATCCGCTCCGCGCAGGGCGCCAAGGCCAAGCCGATCTACATGGTGATCGAGAAGATCCTCGGCGAGGACGAGAAGCTGACGAAATTCAGCGGCGTCCATGGCACCACCGGCTATGAATGGATGAACACGATCAGCCAGGCGCTGGTCGATGGCGGCGGGCTCGATCCGCTCAACGAGATCTGGCGGCAGATCAGCAACCAGTCGCCGAATGTGACGCCGGTGCTGCGCGCGGCCAAGCGCCGCGTGCTGGAGACCTTGCTGACCAGCGAATTCACTGTGTTGGCGCGGCTGCTCGTGCGCATTGCCAGCGGCCACTATTCGACCCGCGACTTCTCCGCCGACAGCCTGCGGCAGGCGCTCGAGCTTTATGTTTTGCACTTCCCGGTCTACCGCACCTATCTCACCGTCTCCGGCCCGACCGCGCATGACCGCGCGCTGATCAGCGCGACCATCGAGCGCGCCCGTGCCGACTGGTTCGCCGCCGACGAAGGCATCTTCGACTTCCTGTGCGATGCCCTGACCATGGACCTCTTGAAGCCCGGCCGGCCGCCGCACGGTGCGCCACGGATCCGGCGCTTCGCGCTCAAGGTGCAGCAATTCACCGGGCCAATGATGGCGAAGTCGCTGGAGGACACCACCTTCTATCGCTACCACCGCCTGCTCGCGCTCAACGAGGTTGGCGGCGATCCGGCGGCGAGTGCGATTACGCCCGAGACCTTCCACGCCATGATGCAGGCCCGTGCCCGCGAATGGCCGCACGGCATGACGGCGACCGCGACCCACGACACCAAGCGCGGCGAGGACGCCCGCGCCCGGATCATGGCGCTTGCGGAGATCCCCGGCGAATGGACCAGCGCGGTGGCGCGCTGGAAGGTGCTCAACGCGCCGCATCTGGTGCTCGACGGCGAGATGCGCGCCCCGTCGGCAACGTTCGAATACATGCTGTATCAGGCCCTGCTCGGCGCCTGGGACCCGGACGACGCATCGCTGGTCGGGCGCATCCAGGCCTATGCGCTGAAGGCCGCGCGCGAAGGCAAGCAGGAGACCAGCTGGCTCAATCCGCACGAAGCTTACGAGACGGGCGTGAAGACCTTCATCGCGCGGATCCTCGATCGCACGGTCTCGCCTGAATTCCTCGATGCGCTGGAGACCTTGGCGCAACGCACCGCGCTGATCGGCGCGCTGAACTCGCTCAGCCAGATCACCCTGAAGGCGACGATGCCGGGCGTGCCGGATTTCTACCAGGGCACCGAAAGCTGGGATCTTTCGCTTGTCGATCCGGATAACCGCCGTCCGGTCGACTTCGCCGGACGCGCGGGCATGCTCGCGGCGCTGGAGGCGCCGGATTGGGACGCGTTGGTGCAAAGCTGGCGCGACGGCCGCCTGAAGTTCGCATGGACGCGGCAACTGCTGCGGCTGCGCAACGAGCTGCCCGAGGTCTTCAGCGGCGGCGACTACCAGCCGCTCACGGTCAGTGGCCCGCATCGCGATCATGTCATCGCCTTCGCACGGCGCCATGGCCGCGACGCGGTCATCGTCGCGATGGCCAAATCATTTGCCCCGTTCACGCAGGGCGGACGCAGCTGGCCGCGCGCTGAGGCCTTTGACGGCGAGATCGACCTGGCCGGATGCGCGCTCCCGGGCGGCGACAGCAGGATTCAGCTCTCGACGCTGTTCGCCAGGCTGCCCGTCGCGGTGCTGAAGGCGAGAGCCGTAGCTGGAGCCAAGCAAGCTTCAAGGCGTGCGCGCGCGCACGGCTAGCGCCGCGCGTCAGCGCTTGGTCAGCAGCAACTGCCCGCTCTTCTGAATGGCGACCTGCGCGACCTCGGCGAAGCGCTGCAGCAGCCACGGCAGCGTCACCTCCAGCCGCACATGGGTGTCCTCGACATCGAGATGGCCGGCCGCGACCTGCCCCAGCGCGCGGACGCGGAAGCTCATGCGGTTGTTCTCCCAGCGCTCTTCGTCGACGCTCATGACCGGCACGTTCGCCGCTGCGCGCGACAGGCCTGTCTTCAGGCGGCGCATCGCCTCGTTGCGGCCGAGGCTGTGGGGAATCGAGACAATCAGCGGAGCCGACATCGTGGTGCACTCCTCCATGGACTCTGTTGATGTAATTCTGTTCCACCGCAAATGGAAGATCACACAGTTTTATCGCACCGCTCAAACCGGAACCTTCACAGTTGCGGGTTGTTTCCTCCCCCGAAGGGCAGAGACGACAGGCCCGTGGGCTGAGGAGAACTGAGATGTCACTTGGAACGATCATTCTTATCATTCTGGTCATTGCGCTGCTTGGCGGCTTCAGCGGCATCGGCGGCGGACCGTTCTACGGCACAGGCTATTATGGCGGCGGCGGTCTCGGCCTCGTGATCGTGATCCTGCTGATCCTGCTCCTGCTGGGACGCTTGTAGCGCCGGGCCGTGTGTTGCGCCCTATCCGCATCAACAACTGTCATCACCCGCGAAAGCGGGTGATCCAGTATTCCAGAGCCGGTGGCGATTGAACCGATGAGCCGCGGCGTACTGGATACCCCGCTTTCGCGGGGTATGACGAGGAGAACGCCCGCGCTCCTGACGATTCTCACTGTGCCGCGAGCTTCTTCATCGCCGGCTTGATCGACGAGGCCGCATCTTCATAGCCGTCCCACGCCTTGCTCTTGGCGAGCAGCGCCGGCACCGACCGCACCGTGTATTTCTTCGGATCGAGGTCGCCGCGCACCTGGGTCCAGGTCAGCGGCATCGACACCGTCGCGCCGGGCCGCGCCCGCGGCGACAGTACCGCGACCGCGGTCGAAAGCCGATCGTTGCGCAGATAGTCGAGGAAGATCTTTCCGGTGCGCTTGGCCTTGGACATGTTGATCAGATAGCGCTCAGGATCGTCCTGTGCCATCCACTGGCAGATCGCTTGCGCGAACGCCTTGGCCTCCTTCCATGTCACCTTGTCTCTGGCACCTGCGAGCAGCGGCGCCACGACATGAAGGCCCTTGCCGCCGGTAGTCTTGCAGAAGCTCGCGAGGCCGACTGCCGTGAGCCGCTGGCGCATGTCCTTGGCGGCCTCGATCACATCGGAGAACGCGACGTCGGGCGCGGGATCGAGATCGAACACCAGCCGGCCCGGCGTGTCATAGGCATCGGGCGCGCAATTCCAGGGATGCAGCTCGAGGCCGCCGAGCTGCGCCACCGCCGCCAGGCCCTCGACCTGGTCGATTTGCAGGTAGGGTTTGCGGTCGCCGGAGACCTTGGCGAGCTTCAGGAGCTTCGACGTGCCGGCCATCGCGTGGCGCTGGAAGAACGTCTCGCCCTTGATGCCGTCAGGGGCGCGCACGATCGAGCATGGCCGGCCCTTGAGATAGGAGATCATCCATTCGCCGACCGCCTCGAAATAGGTGGCGAGGTCGAGCTTGGTCGCGGGCTCGCCGTCGCCGGCATCGGGCCACAACGCCTTGTCCGGATGGGAGATGGCGACGCCCATCACCGCGCTGGATTTTCCTTTGGCCATCGGCTTCACCACTCTGGTTACGACCGGCCGCTCGGCCTCGACCTCGCGCGCCGGCTTGTCCTGGCGCAGGCCCTTGAACGCCGCCTGGCGGATATTGCCGGCGTCGGTCCAGCCGGCGAACTCGATCTCGGCGACCAGCTCAGGCTTCAGCCAGTGCACGTCGCGGGTCTTCTTCGGCGCATCCTTGCCGCCAAACGGGCTGGTGTCTGACGCCGCCGCCTTCAGCGCCGGCATGATGCGGCGGACCGTGTCCTGGCCGAAGCCGGTGCCGACGATGCCGACAAAGACCAGATGATCGCCGCGATAGACGCCCGCCATCAGCGAGCGGAATTTGCCGTTGGTGGTCTTCCAGCCACCGATCACTACTTCATGGCCGGCGCGGATTTTCGCTTTCGTCCAGTCGTCTGAGCGCCCGGAGCGATAGGCGCCGTGGAGCCGCTTGGAGACGATGCCTTCCAGAGCGAGCTTGCGCGCGGACTCCAGCACGGCGTCGCCACGCTCCTCGAAATGCTCGACATAGCGGATCAGCTTGCCCTTGCGCGCGGCGAGCAGCGCCTGCAGCCGCGCCTTGCGCTCGGTGAGCGGCAGCGGCCGGAGATCCTCGGAGCCGGCAAAAAGCAGATCGAACGCGTAGAAGATCAGCTTCTCAGTCTTGCCGTCGGACAGCGCGGCCTGCAGCGCCGAAAAATGGGGGATACCGTTCTCGTCGAGCGCGACGATCTCGCCGTCGATCAGGGCATCCGGCAGCTTGCCGGCCTCCTTCACGATCGCACCGAATTTGTCGGTCCAGTCGAGCCCCTTGCGGGTCCTCACCACGGCCTTGCCGTCCTCGATGCGGAGCTGCACGCGGTAGCCGTCGAACTTGATCTCGTGGCACCAGCCCGCGCCATTGGGCGGACTCTCGACCACGGTGCAGAGCTGCGGCGAAACGAAGTCCGGCATCTTCGCCACCTGCTTCGGCCTCGCCTTTGGCGGCGTCTTCAATTGCGCCTTGAGTTTTTCCCTGGGTGCCGGCGCCTTGGTCCTGGCGCGCGCGTTGGCGGCGATGCCGTGATTGGACTGCCAGACCGCATCCGCTTTGGCCTTGCCGTTGCCCTTGGCCAGCATGAACGGCTTCGGTGCCCGGCCCTTGCCGGCTGCGATCTCTGCCATCGAGCGGCCGGAGGCGACCGAGCGGTCCTCGTCGAGGACCGCTTCGCCGTTGCCGTCAACGGCATATTCGTCGCGGTGCTTGATCAACAGCCAGTTGGTACGCTTGCCGCCGAGGCGGTCGTTCTTCATCCGCACCAGCACCCAGCTGCCGTGCAGCTTGTCGCCGTGCAGCGTGAACTTCAGGTCGCCCTTCTTGAAGCCGCGCTCGGGATCGTCCGATTCCCAGGTGCCGCGATCCCAGAGCTGCACCGTGCCGCCGCCATACTGGTCTTCAGGAATCGTACCTTCGAAATCGCCATAGTCGAGCGGATGGTCCTCGACCTCGACCGCCAGCCGCTTGTCGTGCGGATCGAGCGACGGCCCGCGCGTCACCGCCCATGACTTGAAGACGCCGTCGAACTCCAGCCTGAAATCATAATGCAGCCGCGTCGCGTCGTGCTTCTGGATCACAAAGCGCCGCTGCTTGCCGGGTGCGACCTTGACCTCGCCCGACGGCTCATTGGTCTTCTCGAAGTCGCGCTTCTTGCGATAATTGGTGAGGTTTCTCAGCGACACGTCCAGACCTCGGCGCAAACCAGGGCCGCCGCCTCTGCGCGGCCTTCAGGAACCAAAACCTACGGTATCCGTTCAAGTTCCAAACTCAAGCTGTTTGGAGATGATCATGGCCGCTCCCCGCGCCTACTGGAAAGGCACGCTCAAACTCTCGCTGGTGTCGTGCCCCGTGGCGCTTTACCCGGCCTCGACCACGGTCGAGAAGACCCGCTTCCACATGATCAACCGGGAGACCGGCAACCGGCTGAAGCAGCAGATGGTCGATACCGAGACCGGCGACGTCGTCGAGGGCGACCAGAAGGGTCGCGGCTACGAGGTCACCAAGGGCAAATATGTCGAGATCGATAAGGACGAGCTCGATGCGGTCCAAATCGAAAGCAACCACACGATCGACATCGACAGTTTCGTGCCCGAGGACGAGATCGACAAGCGCTATCTCGACCACCCCTACTACATCAGGCCGGACGGCAAGGCCGGCGTCGACGCGTTCGCGGTGATCCGCGACGCCATGAAGGACCAGGACCGCGTCGCGCTCGCGCGCATCGTGCTGACCAACCGCGAGCACGTGATCGCGATCGAGCCGCTCGACAAGGGCATGCTCGGCACCACCCTGCGCTATCCTTACGAGGTGCGCGATGCCGGCGACTATTTCGACGACATCAAGAGCCCGAAGGTGACCAAGGACATGGTCGAGCTCGCCGGCCACATCCTCGACAGCAAGGCCGCGCATTTCGATCCGTCGAAATTCAAGGACGAGTACGAGACCGCGCTGAAGGCGCTGGTCCGCCGCAAGGCCGCCGGCAAGCCGATCAAGGCCGCTGCGCGCGAGGAGAAGCCGAGCAATGTGGTGAACCTGATGGACGCGCTGAAGCAGAGCCTGAAGGACCGAAAAGGTGGCGCACGGCGCTCGGGCCCCGCCACACGGCGCCCGGCCTCGCACCGCCGTGCCGCAAAGAAGGCGCACCGGTCGAGCGCGCTGTCGCGGAAGGCGGGTTGAATCGATGCGCTGGTCATGCCCGGGCTCGACCCGGGCATCCATCTACTTGGCCAGAAAGACGTGGATAGCCGGGTCAAGCCCGGCCATGACGAACGGAGGCAGTTTAGCCCTACTTCTTCTTTGAGCTCTTGCGCTTCTTGGCTGTATTGCGCTTCTTCGCAGTCTTCTTCGGCACCTTCCGCCCCTTGGCACGGGCCTCTGACAGACCGATCGCGATCGCCTGCTTGCGGCTCTTCACCTTCTTCTTGGAGCGGCCGCTGCGCAGCGTGCCGGCCTTGCGCTTCTTCATCACACGCTCGACATCGCTTGATGCCTTCCGCGAGTATTTTCTTGCCATGGCTTCTCTCCCGGTAACGGAAAACAAGCCTCGATCGGGATGAAAGTTCCGACCATGTCGTCGACCGGCTCGACCGAGCGACCCAGTATTCCAGAGACGCCAATGGTTGAGCGGAGAAGCCGCGGCGTACTGGATGCCCCGCTTGAAGCGGGGCATGACAGGTCAGTCCGCCGCGCGCAGCCGATAACCGATGCCGGTCTCGGTCAGCACGAATTGCGGACGCTCGGGGTCGGCCTCGATCTTCTGGCGGAGCTGGCGCACATAGACGCGCAGATATTGCGCGTCGGTCAATTCGTCCCACAATTCCTTCAAGAGGAAGCGATGCGTCAGCACCTTGCCGGCATGCTGCACCAGCACGCGCAACAGGTCATATTCCTTCGGCGACAACTTGATCTCCCTGTCGCCGACCTTGACGATCCGGCGCACCAGATCGACCGAGAGATCGCCGGAGCGGAACACCGGCCGCTCGCCCTGCACCTGCAGCTGATGGCGCAGCGCCGCGCGCAGCCGCGCCAGCAATTCGTCCATGCCGAACGGCTTGGTCAGGTAATCGTCGGCGCCGAGATCGAGCGCCTGCACCTTGCCGGCCTCGTCGCCGCGGCTCGACAGCACCACGATCGGCACGCTCTCGTTGCGGCCGCGGATCATGCGCAAGAGATCGTGGCCCTGGATGTCGGGCAATCCGAGATCGAGATGATCAGTGCCGGCCCCTCGCCCAGCATCTCCAGCGCGTTTCTGCCGTTGGAGGCCTCGAGGATGTCGTAGCCCTGCGTGCTCAGCCCCATCCGCAGCAGCTTGCGGATCGGCGGCTCGTCGTCGATGACCAGGACCTTGATGGGCGTCGCGTTCATGCAGCAGTATCCAGCGCGTTGGTGTCGGCGGGGATCGGCAGGCGGATGGTGATGACGGCGCCGCTCCGGTCGGAGCGATTGGCCGCCGCGATGGTGCCGCGCATCGCCTCGACGAAACCGCGCGAGATCGCAAGCCCGAGGCCGGTGCCGGGGCGGACATGGTCGCCCTTCTCGGCGCGATAGAACTTGTCGAACACGCTATCGAGCTCCGCGGCCGGAATGCCGTTGCCCTCGTCGAGGATCTGCAGCGCGATGGTGTCGCGGTCGCGCGCGCCGCGGATCGAGATCGTGGTGTCCGAGGGAGCGTATTTGGCGGCGTTGTCGAGCAGATTGAACAGCACCTGCTCGAACAGCACGGCGTCGAGCTCCAGCATCGGCAGATCGGCGGCGAGCTCGAGCGACACCCGGTGATGCACCAGGATCTTGGCGGCACGGCGCAGCGCGCTGCCGACGATCTCGCCGACATCGTGCCGCGCCGTGTTGGGCACGATCGCGCCGGATTCCAGCTTGGTCATGTCGAGCAGATTGGCGATGAAGCGATTCAGCCGCTCGGATTCATCGATCACGGTGGCAAGCAGATCATGCTTCTGGGCATCGCTCAGGCTGGCGCCGAGATCGCGCAGCGCCGAGGCCGAGCCGAGCACCGAGGCGAGCGGCGTCTTCAGGTCGTGCGAGATCGAGGTCAACAGCGCGCCACGCAGCCGATCGGATTCCACCGTGCGCTTGACGCGGTCCATGTCCTCGACAAGCAGCACGCGCTCGATCGCCAGCGCGCCCTGGTCGACCAGCGCATCGAGCAGCCGGCGCTGGTCCGGCGTCAACAGCGGCCCGGTGCGATCGTCGTCGATGCCGATCACGCCGATCGGGCCGCGGCCGGTGCGCATCGGCAGGAACAATCGCTTGCCGCCCGGCAGCGTGTCGGAGCCGCGGCCCGCCGGGCGATCATTGCCCCAGGCCCAGTTGGCGGCGGCGAGATCGGCCTGATCGAGCTGGTCCTCCGGCGGATAGCCGCTCTTGACGGTCAGCATCCCGCCCTCCGGCAGCAGCAGTACCACGCGCACCTTGAGCATCAGCGCGATCTGGTAGGCGGTCGCCCACAGCACGTCGTCGAGCGTCGCAGTGCCGGCGAGCTTGCGGCTGAAGGCATAGAGCGACTCGGTGGTGCGGACGCGGCCGATCGCCGTGTCGGCCTGGACGCGCACCCGCGCCGCGACGTTGGAGACCAAAAGCGCGATCAGCATGAAGAAGAAGAACGCCGCGACATTGGTCGGGTCGGTGATGGTGAAGGTGTAGACCGGCGGCAGGAAGAAGAAGTTGTAGCACAGCGAGGCCGCGACGCTGGCCAGCAGCGACGGCCACAGGCCGTAGCGCGCCGCGGCACCGACCACCGCGGTGATGAAGACGAGGTCGACATTCTCGATGCCGAAGAATGGCTGGATCAGCTTGGCCGCGCCGAGCCCGATGGCCGTCAGCAGCAGCGCCATCAGATAGGGCCGCGGATTGAACGGCTCCGGCCGCTGCGCGGTCTGCACCGCCGCCTTACCGACCGGCAGCTCGTCGCCGGCGATCACGTTGACGCTGATATTGCCGGCGCGGCGCACCAGATCGTGCACCACCGAGCCGTGCGTCAGCTCGAACCAGCGCGAGCGCGTCGACTTGCCGATGATGATCTGGGTGACGTTGTTGGCCTGGGCGAAATTGATGACGTCGTCGGCGATGCGACGGCCGACGCCGGGAAGGGTCAGCGCCTCGCCGCCGAGCGATTCCGCGAGCCGCATAGTGTCAGAAAGCCTGTCGCGCTGCTCGTCGTTCAGTTGCAGGCTGCGCCGCGTCTCGATGCTGACGGCGGTCCATTGCGCATGCAGCCGGTCGGCCAGGCGTTTGGTGTAGCGCACGAGCCCGGCCGCGCGCGGATCCTCGCTCAGGCAGACCAGGATGCGCTCGCCGGCGGCCCAGGGACCCTGGATGGCATTGGCCTGCATGTGGGTCAGCAATTGCTCGTCGACCCGCTCGGCGGTACGGCGCAGCGCCAGCTCGCGCAGCGCGGTGAGATTGCCCGGCGAGAAATAGTGCTCCAGCGCGCGCTCGGCCTGCTTGGGCACATAGACCTTGCCCTCCTTCAGCCGCTGGATCAGGTCGTCTGGGGTGAGGTCGATCAGCTCGATCGCATCGGCGCGATCGACCACCGAGTCGGGCACGGTCTCGCGCACCCGCACATGGGTGATCTGCGCGACGACGTCGTTGAGGCTCTCGATGTGCTGGATGTTGATCGCGGTGTAGACGTCGATGCCGTGCGACAGCAACTCCTCGACATCGAGATAGCGCTTGGGATGCCGGCTGCCCGGCGCATTTGTGTGGGCGAGCTCGTCGACCAGCGCGAGTTGCGGCCGCCGTGCGATCAGGGCGTCGAGGTCCATCTCCTCGAGCGTCTGGTCGCGATAGGCCAGCGGCTTCCGCGGTATCACCTCGAGACCCCTGAGCAGCGCCTCGGTCTCCACCCGTCCATGGGTTTCGACGACGCCGACCACGACGTCGACGCCCGCCTTGAGGCGGGCGTGGGCGCTCGAGAGCATCTCGTAGGTCTTGCCGACGCCGGGAGCTGCGCCGATGAAGATCTTCAGCCGCCCCGATCGATCGGTCTCCCGGCGCGCCGCCTCCAGCAGCGCATCCGGCGAGGGTCGTTTATTGGGGTCACGCTGATTGGCCATACCGCAATATAGTCATCCTGCGAGAGCGGGCCTACTCCCCTATTTTGCCTTTGCCGCGTCGAGCGCCAGGTTGAGCGCAAGAACGTTAACGCGGGGCTCACCGACAATGCCGGCGAAGCGGCCCTGCGTGTTCTGCGTCACCAGCTCGCGCACCGCGTCCTCCGACATGCTGCGCGCCTTCGCCACCCGCGGCACCTGGAACAGCGCGGCATCCGGCGAGATGTCGGGATCGAGGCCGCTGGCCGAGGTGGTGACGAGATCGACCGGCACGCTGGCAGTCGGATTCTCCGCCTTCAGCTTCTCGACATCCTCCTTGACCCGGTCGTTCAGCGCCTTGCTGGTCGGGCCGAGGTTGGAGCCGCCGGAATTGGCCGCGTTGTAGGGCGCCGGCACCGTCTTGGAGGCATCGTTCGGATCGGGCGCGACCGTAGCCGACGGCCGGCCGTGGAAGTATTTATCCTCCTTGAACTCCTGCCCGATCAGGGCGGAGCCGATCACCTTGCCATCCTTCTCGATCAGGCTGCCCTGCGCCTGCTTCGGAAAGATGACGCCGGCGATCGCCGTCATGGCGAGCGGATAGGCAAGACCCGTGATCGCGGTCAGCAGGACCAGTACAAGGATGGCGGGGCGGATTTCTCTCAACATGATTGCGGCTCCTTAAGCCAGGCCCAGGGCGGCGACGATGAGGTCGATCGCCTTGATGCCGATGAACGGGATGACGATGCCGCCGAGACCGTAGATCATCAGGTTGCGGCTGAGCAGCGCGCCGGCACCGACCGCGCGATACTTGACGCCCTTCAGCGCCAAGGGGATCAGCGCGATGATGATCAGCGCGTTGAAGATGATCGCCGACAGGATCGCGCTTTGCGGGCTCGCCAGGTGCATGATGTTCAGCACCTGAAGCTGCGGATAGAACGCGAGGAACATCGCCGGGATGATCGCAAAATATTTTGCGACGTCGTTGGCGATCGAGAACGTGGTCAGCGCGCCGCGGGTCATCAGGAGCTGCTTGCCGATCTCGACCACCTCGATCAGCTTGGTCGGGTTGGAGTCGAGGTCGACCATGTTGCCGGCCTCGCGGGCCGCCTGGGTGCCGGTGTTCATGGCGACGCCGACATCGGCCTGCGCGAGCGCCGGCGCATCGTTGGTGCCGTCGCCGCACATCGCGACCAGCTTGCCCTTGGACTGCTCGTCGCGGATCAGCTTGAGCTTGTCCTCGGGGGTTGCCTGCGCCAGGAAGTCGTCGACGCCGGCTTCGGCTGCGATCGCGGCCGCGGTCATCGGGTTGTCGCCGGTGATCATCACGGTGCGGATGCCCATGCGGCGCAGCTCGGCAAAGCGCTCGCGGATGCCGCCCTTGACGATGTCCTTCAGGTGCACGACGCCGAGCAGCTTGCCGTCCTTGGCGACCGCCAGCGGCGTGCCGCCGGCCTTGGCGATCTCGTCGGCAATCGACTGGATCTCGCGCGCCTCGGCGCTCATCGTCGCCGCGACCGCACGAACGGTATTGCCCGATGCGACGGTGCGGGGCGAACCGCCATCGACATAGGCGAGGATGGCGTCGACCGCGCCCTTGCGGACCGACGAGGCGCCGGCATCGATGCCGCTCATGCGGGTCTGCGCGGTGAACGGCACGAAGGTCGCGGCAAGCTCGTGCATGTCGCGGCCGCGGATACCGTATTTCTCCTTGGCGAGCACCACGATCGAGCGGCCCTCCGGCGTTTCGTCGGCGAGCGAGGCGAGCTGCGCGGCGTCGGCGAGGTCCTGCTCGGAGACGCCACGGATCGGCCGGAACGCGGTTGCCTGGCGGTTGCCGAGCGTGATGGTGCCGGTCTTGTCCAAGAGCAGCGTATCGACGTCGCCGGCGGCCTCCACCGCGCGGCCGGACATTGCCAGCACGTTGAAGCGCACCAGGCGGTCCATGCCGGCGATGCCGATCGCCGACAACAGCGCGCCGATCGTGGTCGGGATCAGCGTGACGAACAGCGCCACCAGCACCACGACCGAGATCGAGCCGCCGGCATAGGCCGCATAGCTCGGGATCGTCACCGTCGCGAACACGAAGATGATGGTGAGGCCCGCCAGCAGGATGTTGAGCGCGATCTCGTTCGGCGTCTTCTGCCGCTCGGCACCCTCCACCAGCCTGATCATGCGGTCGATGAAGGTCGAGCCCTGCGCCGCGGTGATGCGGACGCGGATCCAGTCCGACAGCACTTGGGTGCCGCCGGTGACCGCAGAACGGTCGCCGCCGGACTCGCGGATAACAGGCGCGGACTCACCCGTGATCGCAGCTTCGTTGACCGAGGCCACGCCTTCGATCACCTCGCCGTCGGACGGGATGTTGTCGCCGGCCTCGACCAAGACGATATCGCCGACCTTCAGCGAGGTGCCGGGCACCATGCGATAGGTCCGGTCGGTGCCGGTGAGCAGCTTGGCCTGGCTCTCGGTGCGGGTCTTCTTCAGCGATTCCGCCTGCGCCTTGCCGCGGCCCTCGGCGACGGCTTCGGCGAAGTTGGCGAACAGCACCGTGAACCAGAGCCAGAGGATGATCTGGAAGGTGAAGCCGAGGTTGGCGCCGCCGGTGACGAGGTCGCGCACGAAGATGATCGTGGTCAATGCGGCCACCACCTCCACCACGAACATCACGGGGTTCTTCATCATCAGCCGTGGATCGAGCTTGACGAAGGCCGACCAGATCGCCGGCACCAGGATTTTCGGGTCGAGCATGGTCGACGCCGTCACCTGTTTCTGCAGTTTCATGGTTTCCATGGATGTCACTCCGGACGTATTCAATCAGAACAGGGTGTTGGCGTTCATGGCGAGGTGCTCGACGATCGGCCCGAGCGCGAGCGCCGGGAAGAAGGTGAGGCCGCCAATGATCAGGATCACGCCGATGACGAGGCCGACGAACAGCCCGCCCGTGGTCGGGAAGGTGCCCGCCGAGGCCGGGATCGACTTCTTCTCGACCAGCGATCCCGCGATCGCCATCGCCGGCACGATCATGAAGAAGCGGCCGACGAACATCGCCGAGGCGAGCGTGAGGTTGTAGAACAGGGTGTTGCCGGTGAGGCCCGCGAAGGCCGAGCCGTTATTGCCGGTCGCCGAGGTAAAGGCATACAGCACCTCGGTGAAGCCGTGCGGGCCGGCATTGGCCATCGAGGCCACCGCCGACGGCAGCACCACGCCGACCGCGGTCCAGCCGAGATACATCAGTGGCAGCACCAGGATCGCGAGCATCGCCATCTTGACCTCGCGCGCCTCGATCTTCTTGCCGACATATTCCGGCGTGCGGCCGACCATCAGGCCGGCAACGAAGATCGCCAGCACGACGAACAGCAGCATGCCGTAGAAGCCGGCGCCGACACCGCCGATGATGACTTCGCCGAGCTGCATGTTGATCAGCGGGATCATGCCGCCGAGCGCGGTGAAACTGTCATGCATGGCGTTGACCGCGCCGCAGGACGCCGCGGTGGTGACGACGGCGAACAGCGAGGACGCGACGATGCCGAAGCGGACCTCCTTGCCCTCCATGTTGCCGCCGGTGAGACCCAATGCCTGCAGCGCCGAGGTGCCGTTGGCTTCCGCCCAATAGGTGACGGTGACGCCGGCGACGAGCAGGATGCCCATCACCGCCAGGATCGCCCAGCCCTGGCGCTCGTTGCCGACCATACGGCCGAACACGTTGGTCAGCGCAGCGCCGAGCGCGAAGATCGAGATCATCTGCACCAGGTTCGACAGCGCGGTCGGATTCTCGAACGGATGCGCGGCGTTGGCGTTGAAGAAGCCGCCGCCATTGGTGCCGAGCATCTTGATCGCAACCTGCGAAGCGACGGGTCCGAGCGCAATGGTCTGCTTGCCGCCCTCCAGCGTGGTGGCGTCGACATAGGCGCCGAGCGTCTGCGGCATGCCCTGCCAGACCAGGAACAGCGCATAGACGATGCAGATCGGCAGCAGGACGTAGAGCGTGCAGCGCGTGACGTCGACCCAGAAATTGCCGACCGTGCGCATCGACGAACGGGTGAAGCCGCGGATCAGCGCCATCGCCAGCGCGATGCCGGTCGCCGCCGACAGGAAGTTCTGGTGCGTCAGGCCCAGCATCTGGACCAGATAGGACAGCGTGCTCTCGCCGCCGTAGTTCTGCCAGTTGGTGTTGGTGATGAAGGAGATCGCGGTGTTGAAGGAGAGATCCTCCGCGACCGCCGTCTGGCCGGCCGGGTTGAACGGCAGCACAGCCTGCAGCCGCATCAGGCCGTAGATGAGGGCGAAGCCGCCGACATGGAACAGCAGCATGGCGACCGTATAGGTCAGCCAGTGCTGCTCGCGCCGCTCGTCGACGCCGCCGACCCAATAGACGCCGCGCTCGACCGGGCGCATCACGGGTGAGAGGAAGGTGCGCTCGCCGTTGAACACGCGGGTCATGTACCAGCCGAGCGGTTTGACCAGCGCGACCACGATCGCGCAGAACAGAATAATTTGAATCCAACCGATGACGGTCATTGCGTCAAACCTTTCGAATGGGTGCGAAGCGCAGCAGCGACGCGAACATGCCGAGCAACAGCCCGGTCAGCACCGCGTCGGCCAACAGAATTGTGCAAAGCGCTGACATCGCGGGCCGCCTAGAAGCGTTCGGGCCGCAGCAGTGCGTAGGTGAGGTAGAACAGCAGGCCGAGCGAGACGAGGCCGGCGAGCGAGTAATCGAAGATCATCGCCGCCTCCCTTAAAGCCGTTCGCAGGCGTAGGCGTAGCCGATGCCGGCCGCGAAGAAGCCGATCGCGAGCGCCGCCATGAGAATGTCCATCATGAAAGACTCCTATGCATCCGAGGGGCGCGGGACGACCGTATAAGCGCTCCGCGCCGGATCACCGTGAGGTGCCATCCGGGGCATAGGTTTTCGAGATGTGACGCATAAGGACGTTATAGGAATCCTATAAGTGCCGATCCGCTCTCCGCTGTCGTCCTGGCGAAAGCCAGGACCCATACGCCGCGGCCGCGGGAAAGGGCACGCGGCTAGACATCGAGCCTGCAATCGACGGCGGTGGTAATGCGTCCTGGCTTTCGCCAGGACGACAGGTGTTCCATCTTTATGGAATCCCTATATCTCCGCCCCTCTCCTCATCTCGTTTTCAAATGGCTGTCAGGCCATTTTGAGCCTGCGGCCAATACCTTGGGCCGTGCCTTACGAGATGACGCCATGTCCGTGCTCTCCCAACCCACCTCCACCGACCTCGGCGACCGGCTGCGCGATGCCTATACAGTCACCGCCGAGTTCATGGCCGACATCATCAGCCAGACCTGCCGGCGCTTTCCCTCGGCCGGACAGAGCGGCAAGACCTCCCGTATCGAGCACCTGATCCAGTCCGGCGCATGGACCGACGCCGCGATCGCGCTGCTCGATCTCGAGCTGCCGCAATGGCAGATCCGCCGCCTGGTCTATGACGAGGGCGAGTGGTACTGCGCATTGTCGCGCGAACGCGAGTTGCCCGACTGGCTCGACCAGTCGATCGAGGCCCATCATGCGGATCTTGCGCTCGCGATCCTCAGCGCCTTCGTCGAGGCGCAGCGGATCTCGACGCCCGAGAACCGCACCAGCGTGCCCACCGTCCGTCGCGGCATCAGCTGGCTCTACGAGCCGATGCTCGTCGACAATATCGGCTGATGGCGGCGCCGTCGTGAACGCAAAACAACTGCCGCAGCAGCTGCAGTCGGTTCAGGTGATGGTCCGGTTCGGTTTCCGGCTTGCCATCATGATCGGCTTTGCCGTCTTCGCCGGCGCAGGCTTCGGCAGGGGCCTCGTCACGCTGCTCTGGATGTCGGCGCTGATCTGCGCGCTCGCTGGCCTCGTCAAGCGCGAGATGCCGTTCGCGGCAAACCTCAATCACTGGGACGAGATGACCGCCTATGTCGCGCTGTGCGCGCTCGGCACCGGCATCGTCCAGCACATCTAAGCCCACCCCCTCAAATCCTATGCCGCTCCTATGAAGTCGGCCGTCCTCCGCGCTCGATTTCATATCCGGCAAGACGGACATTGAACGCGTGACTTCCACCTGAAGGACTACAATCGTGAAACTCGTCGAACCTCCCTCGTGTAGCGCTGTGTCCACCATTGTCTTCATCGGCCGCAACCACCGCGGCCAGTGGGTCGCCCAGCAACAGAACGGCCTCTATGGCGGCCTGTTCGTCAACCGCGCCCAGGCTGTCAAATACGCGCTGTTCGAGAACGGCCAGCACCCCGAAATGATCGTCGAGCTGTCGCGCGAGCTCGAGCTCGATATAAGCGGCGAGACCGCAAGCCTCCCCGCCAGCCGCGTGGCCTGAGCCACTCCATGACGTCAGCATCGCGAGCGGAATCAGCGGCATGGCTGTCGGGCTTCATCACCGACCTTCCAACCCCCTTCAACCACCGGGACGAACTCGACACCGAGGCGTTCGGCCGGCTGTGCGAGCGTCAGATCGCGGCCGGCGCCTCGGCGCTGGTGGTCGGCGAGACCGCGGGTGAAAGTTCGACGCTGGAGCCCGCGGAGCGCGCGCAGCTGGTTCACATCGCAGCCCGTGTCGCGCGCAAGCGGGTCCGCATCATCGCCGGCGCCGGATCGAACGCGACGGATCGCGCCGTCGCGTTCACGCGCGCGGCGGAAGCGGCCGGCGCCGACGCCATCATGTCGGTCGTGCCGTATTACAACAAGCCGATGCCACGAGGCATGGCGGCGCATTTCCGCGCCGTCGCCGCGGCCACGACACTGCCCGTGATCCTGCACGATATTCCCGCGCGGACGGTGAAAGGCCTCGCGGACGAGACGCTGGTTGAGCTCGCAGCATCGCCGCGCTTCATCGGACTGCGAGATGGCAGCAGCGATGTCGCCCGCCTCAGGCGCCTGCGTCCACGGCTACCGGCGACATTCCGGATGCTGACCGGCGACGACACCATGTCGCTCGCCTATATGGCCGCCGGCGGCGATGGCTGCATCTCGTCGGTCTCGAACGTCGCGCCCGATTTGTGCGTGGCGGTGGCCCGGCATCTGCGTGAGGGCCGGTTGTATCAGGCGCGCGAGCTGCATCAGCGGCTGGTGCCGCTCGCGACGCTGCTGGAGCGCGAGCACCCCGCCGCCCTGAAATTCGCACTGGCGCTGTTGGGGTTCATGCAGCCGGCGACACGGCTGCCGATCGTTCAGCTCAACGGACCGGCGAAGGCCGAGATCGCGCAGGCGATGACCAAAATCGCCGACGAATATCTGGCCGTCGCGCACTGAGCGTGCCACAACGCAGGTCATCGCAACGCACAAGGGAATCAGCCCACCGCGTCCGTGACACCGCGCCATATTGAGGTTCCGGAACGGCATCCCATATTCACGGCAAGGGAGTGCTTGCCGTGCAGACCTTCAAGGCCGCTCTCGTTGTGGCGATCGCCCTGGTCGCTCTGGTTGTTTCCATTGGTCCCGGTACGGCCGCGGACAACAACCGTCTTGCCCTGACCATTTCAATCGACGGAGCGATCGGGCCAGCATCGGCCAGCTACGTCAAGGACGGCTTGGCGAAGGCGGCCGCGCGGCGCGCCGAGATCGTTATTCTGCGCCTGAATACGCCGGG
>NZ_JACMYP010000132.1 GCF_020889705.1 Bradyrhizobium altum
CGAAGGCGGTTGCTGCGGCCGCGCCGTCGGCGCCGCGGGTCTTCAGCCATGCCGGCACCAGGGCGGCATTCAATCCGCCCTCGGCCAGCAGCCGTCGCACGACATTCACAAGCTGGAATGCCGCCAGAAAGGCATCCGCCACGGGGCCCGCGCCCAGCAGCGCCGCGATAACGGAATCGCGCACGAAGCCGAGCAGTCGCGAAGCCAGCGTTCCCGTGGAGACCGTGAGGAAGGAGCGGAACATGGGGCATCTATATCAGTAGCGGGTCTTGCCGCCACCGCCGCTGTACTAATCCCGTCATCCTGAGGTGCGAGCGGAGCGAGCCTCGAAGGATGAATCGGCCCGGCCGGTGGCCGTCGATCCTTCGAGACGCGCTTCGCGCTCCTCAGCATGACGGGTTGGCAGAGCGCAATGCTGACGAGGTTTCGCCCAAATAGCTTCCCTTGCTGCCCCGAGGCGTAACGTGATAGGTCGCGGCTCTTGTTGGGTGGCGTTAACACAGGGCAGGTCTATGGCTGACGCAAAATATGACGTTCTCGGGATCGGCAACGCGATCTTCGACGTGCTGGTGCAGACCGACGAGGCATTCCTTGCCCGTCACGGCATGACCAAGGGCTCGATGCAGCTGATCGACGAGGCGCGTGCCACCGCGATCTACAGCGACATGGGCGTGGCGACCGAGATGTCGGGCGGTTCGGCTGCGAACACCATCGTCGGCGTCGGCAATCTCGGCGCCCGCGCCGCCTATGTCGGCAAGGTCAAGGACGACCAGATCGGCAAGCTTTATGTCCACGACATCCGCGCCGCCGGCGTCACCTTCGACACCGCGCCGGCCAAGACCGGTCCGGCCACCGGCTGCTCCTATATCCTGGTGACGCCGGACGGCGAGCGCACCATGAACACCTATCTCGGCGCCGCGCAGGACCTGACGCCCGACGATATCGATCCGGCCCAGATCGCAGCCGCCGGCATCATCTATCTCGAGGGCTATCTCTGGGATCCGAAGAACGCCAAGGACGCCTTCGTGAAGGCGGCTGATATCGCGCATGGCGCGGGCCGCCAGGTCGCGCTGACGCTGTCGGATTCGTTCTGCGTCGATCGCTACCGCGACGAATTCCTCGGTCTGATGCGCAAGGGCACGGTGGACCTCGTGTTCGCCAACGAATCCGAGCTGCACTCGCTGTATCAGACCTCGGATTTCGACACCGCGCTGAAGCAGTTCGGCAAGGATACCAAACTCGGTGTCGTCACCCGCAGCGAGAAAGGCTGCGTTGTGATCTCAGGTGACGACGTCGTATCGGCGCCCGCCTCTCCGATCGACAAGCTCGTCGACACCACCGGCGCTGGCGATCTGTTCGCCGCCGGCTTCCTGGTTGGTCTCGTGCGCAATGTCGGTCATGAGAATGCCGGCCGCCTCGGCGCGCTCGCCGCGGCCGAGGTGATCCAGCACATCGGCGCCCGGCCGCTGGTCTCGTTGAAGGATCTGGCGAAGCAGAAGGGGCTGCTGGTTTAAGGGCGCCTCTTACCTCGCCCCGCTTGCGGGGAGAGGTCGGAACGCATCGGAGATGCGTTCCGGGGGAGGGAGAGCTTCCGCGGGCTCAGCTCAACCTCATTTGCGGAGGCAGCCCCTCACCCCAGCCCTCTCCCCGCAAGAGCGGGGCGAGGGAGAAGAAAGAGCATCACGCCGTCTTCGCCGCCTTCAATCCCAGCCGCTGCTCCACCGCGTCGCGCATCACGAACTTCTGGATCTTCCCCGTCACGGTCATTGGGAATTCCTCGACGAATTCGACATAGCGCGGGATCTTGTTGTGGGCGATCTGGCCCTGGCAGAAGGCGCGGACTTCGTCGGCCGTCAGCGTCTCGCCTTGGCGGACCCTGACCCAGGCGCACAGCTCCTCGCCATAGCGCGGATCGGCGACGCCGAAGATCTGCACGTCCTGGATCTTGGGATGGCGGTAGAGGAATTCCTCGATCTCCCTTGGATAGAGGTTCTCGCCGCCGCGGATCACCAGGTCCTTGATGCGACCGACGATGTTGCAATAGCCCTCGTCGTCGATCACGGCGAGATCGCCGGTATGCATCCAGCCATTGGCGTCGAGCACCTCGCCTGTCTTTTCCCTCTCGTCCCAATAGCCGAGCATCGCGCTGTAGCCGCGGGTGCAGAGCTCGCCGCGTTCGCCGCGCGGCACCACCTTGCCGTCGAGATCGACGACCTTGACCTCGACATGCGGATGGATGCGGCCGACGGTGGAGACGCGGCGCTCCAGGGGATCGTCGGTCGCGCTCTGAAAACTCACCGGGCTGGTCTCGGTCATGCCGTAGGCGATCGTCACCTCACGCATGTTCATCTCGGTGTTGACGCGCTTCATCACTTCGATCGGGCAGGGCGCGCCGGCCATGATGCCGGTGCGCAGCGACGACAGATCGAAGCGCTTGAACTCGGGATGGTCGAGCTCGGCGATGAACATGGTCGGCACGCCGTACAGCGTCGTGCATTTCTCCTGCGCGATCGTCGCAAGCGTCGCCAGCGGGTCGAAACCTTCGCCGGGATAGACCACGGTGGTGCCGAGCGTGACCGAGGCGAGGTTGCCCATCACCATGCCGAAGCAGTGATAGAGCGGCACCGGAATGCAGATGCGGTCCTGTTCGGTCAGGCGCATGGCGCGGCCGGTGAAGTAGCCGTTGTTGAGGATGTTGTGATGGGTCAGCGTCACGCCCTTGGGCGAGCCGGTGGTGCCGCTGGTGAACTGGATATTGACGGGATCGTCGAATTGCAGGCTGTCGCCGAGCGCCGCGAGCTGTTCGCGATTGCGCGCACCGCCCATCTTCGACACCTGCTCGAACGGAATGGTCCCTGGTGCCGCCGGTCCGCCGATCTGGATCACGGCGCGCAGCTGCGGCAGCCGCGCCGATCGCAGATGGCCGGGCTCCGAGCTCGCAAGCTCGGGCAGCAGCGTGTTCAGCATCTCCATATAGGCCGAGGTCTTGAACGCGGTCGCGGTCACGATCGCGGCGCAGCCGACCTTGCCGAGTGCGAATTCGAGCTCGCTCAGCCGGTAGGCCGGATTGATGGTGACGAGGATCAATCCTGCTTTGGCGGCGGCGAATTGCGTCAGCGTCCATTCCGGCCGGTTCAGCGACCAGATGCCGATCCGCTCGCCGCGCTGCAGTCCGAGTGCGAGGAAGCCCGCCGCCAGGGCCTCGACGTGCGCGGCGAATTCGTTCCAGGTCCAGCGCACATTGTGGCTCGGCGAGACCAGCGCCTCGCGATCGCCCCAGCGCGCGCGTGCGCGGTCGAGGCTGCGGCCGATGGTTTCACCGAGCAGCGGCGTATCGGAAATGCCGCAGACATAGCTGTCTGCCTTGGGTGTGGGTGCCAAGCTGGCCCTCCTCCTGGTCGTGTTTGTGTCGTCACGCTTTTTTGCTCGATCTTAGTCGTTTGGCGCCGGCAGGACAGGCCCGACCTATGGCGGGTATGAAAAATCCCTCCCCGTGAGGGGAGGGATTTCTTGTTGCTAGACCGGAACTTCAGGCCGCTCGCTGTCCGCTGCCGGCGTCGAGCCCGGCATAGATGCCCTTCTCGAAGCCTGCGAAGGCCTCCAGGCTGTGCTTGTCGGCGAACGGCAACAGCTGGGTCAGGATCACGCCGCAGACGTCGCGCGACGGATCGATCCAGTAATAGGTGTTGGCAAGGCCCGCCCAGGCGAGGCTGCCGGCGCTGCGGCCTTCCGGCGTCTTGGCGGTGTTGATCAGGAAGCTCAGCCCCCACTTCTTGACGATGTCGGGCCAGAGATCGACGTCGTTGGTGAACGGCGGCGCCGCCGTCGTCATCTTGCCAACGGTGAGATCGCCGATGTGGTTCTGCCCCATCGTTGCGACGGTCTCGGCCTTCAGCACCTGATTGCCGTTGCCTTTGCCCTTGTTGAGGATCATCTGGCAGAACTTGAGGTAGTCGGCCGCGGTCGAATAGAGGCCGCCGCCACCCATGTGGAACTCAGGGTTCTGCTCGAGCTCGAACGGGATCGCCGCGAGCGTGCCGTCCTCGCCGCGGGCATGCATGCCGACCAGCCGCTTGCGCATGTTGTCCGTGATCTTGAAGCCGGTGTCGCTCATGCCGAGCGGCGCGAACATGTGGTCGCGCAGATAGGCATCGAGCTTCTTGCCGGATGCTGCCTCCACCGCCTTGCCGACGAAGTCGATATTGATACCGTATTCCCAGCGCGTGCCGGGATCGCTCGCCAGCGGCGTCTTCAGTGCGGCATTCGAGCAGGAGATGATCCCGGGCGTACCGGTCTTCTCCATATATTTCCCCATGTCGGCGTTCCACAGGTCGTAGCAGAAGCCGGCAGTATGGGTCATGAGCTTGCGCAGTGTGATCGGCCCCTTGGCAGGCCGCAGCTTCGGTTCGCCTTTGGCATCGAAGCCGTCGAGCACCTGCACGGCGGCGAGATCGGGCAGCAGCTTGCCGATCGGCTCATCGAGCGAGAGCTTGCCCTGCTCGACGAGTTGCATCGCGCCCGCGCTGGTCACCGCCTTGGTCATCGAGGCGATCCAGAACACGCTGTCCGCCGTCATGGGATCGCTCTTGGAAAGGTCGCGCTTGCCGAACGCGCCCTCGTAGATCACGTCCTTGCCGGTGGCCGCGATGGCGACCACGCCGGGAATCTCCTTTGCCTCGCTCTTCTGCCGCAATACCTGATCGATCTGAGCCTTGCTCTGCATTGGGGGCTTCCTCCGGTGGGTTTATTGTTTTGAAGTGGGCGGATCATCCTCCCGCTTTTCCGCTCCCGCAAGGCGGGCGCGATGCGATGATGTCGCGATGTCGTGAGGGCAATGCCGTTAGGAACGGCCGTGCTCAACAGATGTTCACCACGCGCGCAGATTTTGCGGTGGACTCCGCACAAGTCCCGGTGACCTCCGACGACGGCCCCGGTAACGTGATCAAGGAATGATTTTCGTACCTGATTATTTGCATTAACGCATTCAGATCGCTGCATAAACGGTGCGGCGAATTGGAATGGATTTGACGAAAAGATTCGTCATTTCGCGCCTCGCGGGGACGCAGCAATGATTTCGACATGGAGTGAATGGAAGCGCTATCCGCGGCCGGGCCGCGGCGAGAATATCGAGGCGCCGATCAGCCCTGGTCTCTATGAAGTTCGCTACGCGGGTACCGGTGCGCTGCACTCGTTTGAGGCAGTCGATAATGTCGCCCAGGCGCTGGCGCTGCTGCAGACCGGCGCCAAGTCCTGGTTCGGCCGCCGCGATGCGCGGGCGCAGGCCGACCTCGAATACCGGACCTGCGCGACCTCGACCAAGGCGGATGCCAAGGCCGCGGCCGAACGCATGATCGGCCGCCGCGAAGCCTACATGTCGGGCGGCGCGATCTGACGCGCTGCCGTCATTCCGGGGCGATGCGCAGCATCGAGCCTCGGATGCACAAGGGCGCACCTGAGGTCTGGTCCTTCGGACCATCCTGGAATGACAGTCTTCCGCAACGGCGCCGCGTTTGCGTCCAAGCAGGGTCGCGCTGGCCGCCAGTGCATCACCGCGGCTTTCCGCCTATATAGACGGCGAATACCCTCCAAAGAAATTCCAGGAGTAACGCCATGACCCCGCCCGTTGCCGCACGCGCCACGCAATCCGCAGCATCCTCCCTGCAAAGCCGCCTCAAGGACCCGTCGCTGCTGCGCGACCGCTGCTACATCGACGGCGCCTGGGTCGGCACGCCGGAGTTCGCCGTCAACAATCCGGCCAATGGCACCGAGCTGATCAGGATCCCGCAGCTCGGCGCCGATGATGCGACCAGAGCCGTCGAGGCCGCCCAGCGCGCGTTTCCGGCCTGGGCCAAGCTGACGGCCAAGCAGCGTTCCAACATCCTGCGCAAATGGTTCGACCTGATCATCGCCAATCGCGAGGATCTCGCGCTGATCCTGACCTCCGAGCAGGGCAAGCCGCTGGCGGAAGCGCTCGGCGAAGTCGATATAGGCGCGGCCTATGTCGAGTTCTTCGCGGAAGAAGCGCGCCGCGTCTATGGCGAGACGATTCCGACCCAGCGTCCGGATGCCCGCCTGCTCGCGATCCGGCAGCCGATCGGCGTCTGCGGCGCCATCACGCCGTGGAATTTCCCGAACTCGATGATCACGCGAAAAGTGTCGCCGGCGCTGGCCGCCGGCTGCACCGTCGTGTTGAAGCCCGCCAACGAGACGCCGCTGTCCGCGCTCGCGCTGGCGGTACTGGCTGAGAAGGCTGGCGTGCCGAAGGGCGTGCTCAACATCGTCACCGGTGATGCGCCGCCGATCGGCAAGGTGCTGTGCGAGCATCCGGCGGTGCGGTTCGTCGGCTTCACGGGTTCGACCAATGTCGGCAAGATCCTGTACCGGCAAGCATCGGTCGGCGTGAAGAAGCTCGGCCTCGAGCTCGGCGGCAACGCGCCGTTCGTGGTGTTCGACGATGCCGACATCGATGCGGCGGTCGAAGGCGCCATGGTCTCGAAGTATCGCAACATGGGGCAGACCTGCGTCTGCGCCAACCGTCTCTACGCGCAGGACAAGATCTACGACCAGTTCGTCGAGAAGCTGTCGAAGAAGGTCGTCGAGATGAAGATCGGCGACGGCACGGAAGCCGGCGTGACCCAGGGACCGCTGATCAACATGAAGGCGATCGAGAAGGTCGAGCGGCACATTGCCGATGCCGTGAAGGGCGGCGCCAAGGTCGTGACCGGCGGCAAGCGCTCGGCGCTGGGCCGCAGCTTCTTCGAGCCGACCGTGCTGTCGGACGTGAGGCCCGACGCGCTCGTCGCGCAGGAGGAAACCTTCGGCCCGCTCGCGCCGGTGATCCGCTTCAAGGACGAGGCCGATGTGATCGCGATGTGCAACGCCTCGCCGTTCGGCCTCGCCTCCTACTTCTATTCGCGCGACATCGGCCGCGTCTGGCGCGTCGCCGAGGCGCTGGAGTCGGGCATGGTCGGCGTCAACTCCGGCCTGATCACGACCGAGGTCGCACCGTTCGGCGGCGTCAAGGAAAGCGGCCTCGGCCGCGAGGGCTCGCGCCACGGCATGGACGAATATGTCGAGATCAAATACGTGATGATGGCCGGCGTCTGATCGCGGAGTACCGTGTCCCTTCGCTCTCATGGGCGAGGGGACACATGCCGGCGATCCGTCAGGCGTCATTGTCGATCGCTCCCGGCGGCATTTGTCAGGCTGCGACGATTCACCGCGACCGCCGAATGTATCGTTCCCATCGCGGCGACGATCGCACCAAGAATCTTTCTAATCTTGAGGTTCGCCGTCAGAATCAAGCTGTATACGCGCGACGCTACTCAACGAAAGAATAATCGAGGCGCGGAATCTACCGCATCGATGTCGCCTCGCGCAGCAAGCTTCATCCCCTCTCTTAGATACGTTCTAGTTGGCGTCACACTGCGTGATGCCTATGCCCCGGTGGTCGCGCTCGAACTCTGACGATGTTCGAGACGAAACCAAGAAGAATCCGGGGACCTTATGCTCGTCACTTCAAACGTTCCGTGCGCATTCCGACTCGTGTGCGCGTCTCTCCTCCTGACCACGGTCCCTTCGCTCGCACAGTCGCCGGAGCAACCACCCGCAAGCGGTGCTGCGCCGCTTCCGCCGGTCGTCGTGGCCGCGCCACAGCATCGCGCCACGCCGGTTCGGAGGCCGTCATCGTCACGGTCGGCGCGTTCGTCGGCATCGCATCAGGCGAGCAGGCGTGAGCACGTGCAGACACCCGCGGCCACGCCCACGGCCGGTGCGCAGCAAGCGGCGTTGCCCGTGCCCTATATCGGTGGCCAGGTCGCGCGCGGCGGGCAACTCGGCCTGCTCGGCAACAAGGATTATATGGACACGCCGTACAGCCTGACGAGCTACACGGAGAAGACGATCCGCGATCAGCAGGCAACCAGCGTTGCGGAAGTGCTGACGAATTCCGATCCGTCGGTGCGCGCTGCGATCGGCAGCAGCAACCGTTACGACGCGCTGACCATCCGCGGCTTCCGGGTCGAGAACAGCGAAATCGCCTTGAACGGACTTTACGGCCTCGTTCCGGCCTATCGCGTCAACCCGGCGCCCATCGAGCGCATTGAGCTGCTCAAGGGACCGGGTGCCTTCCTCAACGGTATGGCCCCGCAAGGCAGCATCGGCGGCACCGTCAATGTCGTGACCAAGCGCGCCGCGGAAGACCTCACGCGCCTGACCGCGGGCTACATTTCGGATGGACGTTTCGGAACGGAGCTCGACCTCGCCCGCCGCTATGGCGAACAGAAGGAGTGGGGCGTTCGCTTCAACGGCGGGATCGACGGCGGCAACACCTCCATCGACCGGCAGTCCACGCGCAACGGCGTGGGCTCGCTCGGCGTCGACTATCATGGCGAACGCTTTCGCTGGTCCGCGGACATCATCTCCCAGGACGACTGGATGAAGGCCGCCCAGCGCGGCTACACGCCGCTGCCCGGCATCGCCATGCCGAAGGCTCCCGATCCGCGCATCAATCTCGCACAGCCGTTTGACCGTGCGCGCTCGCAGAGCCTGACCGGCTTGACCAGGGCCGAATACGATCTCAGCAACAGCGTCACCGTGTTCGGCGCGATCGGCGCCAACCAGTTCCGCTACGACAAGCAGGAAGATCCCGGCGCGACGATTCTCAACACCGCGGGCGATGCCCTGGGCACGTCCCGTTTCCAGACCGGCAAGTCGGAGGGCGTCTCCGGCGAGGCGGGCGTCCGCGCGCGTTTCGACACCGGACCCGTCGGCCACGAGGTCGTCGTCAGCGGCAGTGCGCTCGACCGGACCGATTGGCTCGGCCAGACCAACTACGCGACCTACCTGACCAACATCTACCGGCCGACCTTGTTGGCGACCGCCGGCACGCCGGTATCGACGTTCCCGGAGGGCAAGTCGGGATTCCTCGGGCTGCGCAGTGTCGGCGTTGCCGATACCATCACGACCATGGGGGGCATATTGCAAGTGATCGTGGGCGCGCGCCAACAGCAGGTGATCGCCAACAGCTTCAATCCCGTCAGCGGGCTGGAAACGACGCACTACGACGACAGCGCAACGTCGCCTTCGATCGCGCTGGTGGTGCGCCCGATCAAGCAGCTCTCGCTCTATGCCAACTACATCGAAGGCCTGACGCCGGGGCCGACGCCGCCGTCCGGCGCGGTGAACACCAATGCGGTGTTCGCACCCTTCAAGACCCGGCAGGCCGAAGTCGGCACGAAGCTCGATCTCGGAGGCTTCGGCGCGAGCCTTTCGGCATTCCAGATCAGCCTGCCGAGCGGTGTGATCGATCCCGTCACCAAGATCTACAGCCTCGATGGTGAACAGAGAAACCGCGGCGTTGAGCTCAATACCTTTGGCGAGGTCGCGCCCGGCGTCCGCGTCCTCGGTGGCGTGACCTGGCTCGACGCCCGGCTCACCCAGACGCAAGGCCACCTCTACGACGGCAATCGCGCGATCGGCGCGCCCGACCTGCAGGGCAATCTGGGCGTCGAATGGGATACGCCCTTCGTGCCGGGCCTCACCGCGACGGCGCGCGCCATCTACACCAGCCGGGCCTATGTCAGCGCCGACAATTTCCAGAGCGTCCCCGCCTGGGCGACCTTCGACATCGGTGCGCGCTACGTGACGAGCCTCGCGGGCGCCCGACCACGTTCAGGGCGTCACTGACCAATCTGTTCGACAAGCATTACTGGATCGGCAATCCAACCGGCTACGTGATCAGCGGCATGCCGCGCACGCTGTGGCTCTCCATGACGGTCGATTTCTAAACGTCGAAATGGCCATCGCGCGCGACAAGCTGGTGCGCGGTGGTCATTCCGTTGCCGCGCGCCCGCGATTGCTGATCACACGCCCTTGTCGTTCGGATTGGCGACGGCGTCCTTCAGTGGCGCCGTCATCGGGAAATTCAGGTTCACGTTCTTCGGCGGAATCGGCCGCGTGAACCATTTTGCGTAGAGCTCCTGGAATTCGTTGTTCTTCATCAGGGCGACGAGCGTCCGATCGACCAGCGCCTTGAACTCCGGATCGCCCTTGCGGATGATCAGCCCGTAGGGCTCGGTGCGCAGGCTGTCGTCGATGATGCGCCAGTCGGACGGATTGGGGCTGCCCGCGATCAGGCTGGCGAGCAGGATATCATCCATGACGAAGGCGTCGCCGCGCCCGGTGGTCAGTGCAAGGAACGATGCGGCATGATCCGGGGTCAGGATGTTCTTGGTCTGAAAGTTCTTCGCCTGGGCGCGCGCGCTCAATAGACCGATCGAGGTCGAGCCCGAGGTCAGCGAGACCGGCCTTCCGCCGAGATCCTCGAAGGTCTTGATCGGGGCGTCCTTCTGCACCACCGCGCGGATGCTCGACACGAAGATCGTGGTGCTGAAGGCGACGACTTTCTGCCGCTCCAGCGTGTTGGTCGCGGGACCGCAGACAATGTCGATGGTGCCGTTCTCGATCAGCGGTATCTGGGTGGAGAGCTGGATCGGCTGCAGTTTGGTCTGCAACGCCGGCAGCTTAAGTTCGCTCTTCACCGCCTCGACGATCCGCGCGCAGAGGTCCATCGCGAAGCCGACCGGCTTCTGGTTGTCGTCGAGATAGGAGAATGGGACAGAGACGTCGCGGTGTCCGAGCCGGATTTCGCCGATGTCGCGGATCTTGGCCAGTGTCCCGCCGGGCGATTGGGCCTGCGCCGGGGGTGATACCGTCGTCGCAAGAAAGGCTAGGCAGATCAATCGCTTGAATGCTTTGTTCATCAGGTGCTCGCGGCCGCCGGCAGAATTGGATACGATAGATCAAGATTTTATACATAGGATTGCATAATCAGCAATCTGATTTTATACAATCGTGACCAAGCCGGATATCTTGGCTTGGCTGACCAGCGAGAAGAGAAGCCGGATGGAACCAGCGATCGCCGCCAACCATCGAGGGGCCGGACCTCACGGTTCCGCGCCGGACGCCGTGCGCGAGGCGCTGCGGGCCGCGATCAGTTCCGGCGAGCTCGCGCCCGGACTGCAGCTCCGTCAGGACGAGCTTGCTGCCCGGTTCGGCACCAGCCGCATCCCGGTGCGCGAGGCGCTGCGCCAGCTCGAGGCCGAGGGTTTTGTCACCTTCCTGCCCAACCGCGGCGCTGTCGTCTCCGACCTGTCGATCGACGAGGTGATCGAGCTGCTCGAGATCCGCATTGCGCTCGAGTGCCACGCGTTGCGATTGGCGATCCCCGCAATGGGTGAGATCGATCTCGAGGCGGCGACGAAAATCCTCCGCGCCTACGACGCCGAACCTGATCCGGCGCAATGGGGCGCTTTCAATTGGAAATTCCACGCCACGCTCTATGCGCCGTGCAATCGCCCGCGCCTGCTCAGCATGATCGAGGCGAATTACGGCCACGTTGGCCGCTTCACGCGGGCGCTGGTGTCGCAGGCGACCGGCAAGGAGCGTCCGCAACGCGAGCACTATCGGCTGCTCGAATTCTGCCGCGACGGCGAGGTCAAGAAGGCCGTCCGCCTGCTGCGTGATCACATCGAGGAGACGCAGAAGACGCTGCGCTCGGCGCAGCGCCAGGCGTTGCGCGATGCGGGCCCGGAACGTCCGATCTGATCGCTGGGACAATTCAAATCATCGCAGGCCCCGTTGCGGGTCTATGGGAGACACCGCGTGAAGACCAATGACGTCGAAATCCTGGTGATCGGTGCGGGCATCGTCGGCATCGCCACGGCCTACTACCTCGCCGTCCAGCACAAGCGTGCGCGTCTGTTGATCGTCGACGAAGGCCAGCCGATGGTGCTGACCTCGGCGCAGTCCGGCGAGAACTACCGCAACTGGTGGCCGCATCCGACGATGGCCGATTTCACCGATCATTCCACCGACCTGATGGAGGAGATCGCGCGCCGCAGCGAGAACCGCATCCACATGACGCGGCGCGGATATCTTCTGGTCACCCGCGAGGAGAAGCCTGAGGAATTGCTGCAGCAGCTCTACGCCGGCTATGGCGAGCACGCTGCGAAGCTGATCCGCCTGCATGAAGGATCGGGCCGCGGCTACGTGCCGCCGCATTCGGCGGACTGGCAGAGCGCACCTGACGGCGTCGACGTTCTGCTCGGCCGCGACCTGATTGCGGCGCATTACCCGACCTTCGACAAGGAGGTCTCGACTGCGCTGCATATCCGCCGGGCGGGCGACATCAGCGGTCAGCAGCTCGGCCAGTACATGCTGGAGACGATGCGGCCGCTGGGCGCGCAATTTCAGCAAGCGAAGGTGGTCGGCATCGCAAAGACCGATCGCTTCACTGTTGAGGTGCTGGCCGATGGCACGCGGCAGACCATCAAGGCCGATATCATCGTCAATGCCGCGGGGCCGTTCGCCGCGCATGTCGCAGCGATGCATGGCGAAGCGCTTCCGATCGTCAACGTGCTGCAGCAGAAGATCGCGTTCGCCGATCGCAACCGCGCGGTCGATCGCAAGATGCCGTTTGCGATCGATCTCGACGGCCAGACGCTGGCGTGGTCCGACGACGAGCGCGAGGCGCTTGCAGCGGCGCCGGAATTCGCGCGCCTGCTGGCGCCGATGCCGGGCAGCATCCATTGCCGGCCTGATGGCGGCGATCATGGTGAGTGGATCAAGCTCGGCTGGGCCTTCAATGCCGAGCAGACCACGGCGCCGGTGCGCGAGCCGGAGCTGAATCCGTATTTCCCCGAAGTCGTGCTGCGCGCGGCGAGCCGGCTGCAGCCGCGGCTCGCGCAGTATCTCGGCGCGCTGCCGCGTGACCGCGTGCATTACGGCGGCTACTATCCGATGACGAAGGAAAACTGGCCGCTGATCGGCGCGGCGAAGACGCCGGGCGTCTTCCTCGCCACCGCGCTGTCGGGTTACGGCACGATGGGGGCCTGCGCCACCGGCGATCTCTGCGCCCGCGCCGTGGTCGCGCGCCCGCACCCGCATTCGCCCGCAGCCTCTCGCTGGCGCGCTATCAGGACAAGGCGCTGATGGAGCAACTTGAGGCGATCGCCAGCGGCTTGCTCTAGCCGAGGCTCTCCATGAAGGCGTGCAACCGCGGCGCCCATTTGTGCGCGTCGCGGCCCGATGCGGAGTGGCCGTAGTCGCTGTCGAGCAGGAAATAATCGGCGTCGACGCCGGCGGCCTTCAGCGCCGGCATCACCTGCGGCGCAAGCTCCGGCGGGAACAGCTTGTCGGTCCGCGACAGGACATAGAGCACCTTGGCCTTGATCCGTCCGAACTGCGCCGTGACGTCGAAGCCGCGCAGCGCCTTGGCCAGAGTCAGCAGCGAATTGGCGTCGAACCCCCTGGCCCATTCCGCCGCCTCGGCGCGGATCGCGGCCTCGATCGCCGCGGGATCGGTCAGCGTATCGCGCAGCCGCGTTTCGATGCCGTAGCTCTTCAGCGTCGCGGTGCGGATCTGGATCATGCTTTCGAGCACGCCGCCGTGATCGTAATAGTCGCCGCCGTTCCAGTTCGGGTCCTGCGACAGCGCCGCCATCAGACGCGCGACATTGCCCTCGGCGCGCTCGCGCGGCACCAGCGGCGCGGTGACGATAGCAGCGATGCCGCGCATGGCGTCGGGATAGTTCACCGCCCATTGCAGTGCCTGGAAACCGCCATAGGACGGACCGACGATCGCAACGAGCTTGTCGATGCCGAGATCATCGAGCAGTGCACGCTGGGTGGCGACGATGTCGCTGACGGTGATGTCCGGGAAGCGCGGCCCGTAACGCCGGCCGGTCCGCGGATCGATGCTTGCCGCATTGGTCGAGCCGTAGGACGAGCCCAGCATGTTCGGGCAGATCGCGAAGTAGCGGTTGGTGTCGACAGCCTTGCCGGGGCCGACGATCTCGTTCCAGCTGCCTTCGCCGGTCGATCCGCCGGGATCGATCATCTGGGGTCCGCTGGTGTTGCCGTGGGTGATCAGCACGACATTGTCGCGGTTGGGCGACAGCGTGCCGACGGTGCGGTACGCGACGGTGACTTCGCCGAGCACGCTGCCGTTCTCCAGGCGGAAATCGGGCGTGGTGAATGTCTTCAGCGCGGTTGCGGGCATCATGTGTTTCCGGATGGCTGCGCCAGCTCAGCACGTTCGCGGCAGGAACGCAAAGCCTTGAGCTCAAGCCTTGAACTCAAGCCTTGAACTCAAGCCTTGGGCTTAAGCACCGCGATGGTGCAATTCGCAGACCTCAATCATGCCCGCCCTCATTGCCGAAGGCGCCGTGACGGCCGATACCCGAGGCGAAGCGCGCCGCGCCGGATAGCGTCTCGCCCGACGCGATCACCTCAAGCCCGCCGCGCATTTCGTTCTTGATCGCCTCTTCCTCGTCGAGGTCCCACTGCCGCAGCGCCGACAGGCGGTCGGCGCGCATGCAGTTCTGCGGGAATTTCGCGATGTCCTTGGCGAGCGCGATGGCGTGCGCGCGCGTCTCGCCCTTCGGCACCAAGCGGTTCGCGAGCCCCATGCGAAGCGCCTCGGGCCCTGCGACCGGGCGTCCGGTGAGGATTAAGTCGATCGCCTGCGAATGGCCGATCAGCCGCGGCAGGCGGATGGTGCCGAGATCGATCAGCGGCACGCCGAAGCGGCGGCAGAATACGCCGAAGGTGGCGTCCTCGGCGACGACGCGCATGTCGGCCCACAGCGCAAGCTCCATGCCGCCGGCGACCGCAAAGCCCTCGATCGCGGCGATCACCGGCTTCGACAGCCGCAGCCGGCTTGGCCCCATCGGCGCGATCGTGTTGTGGCCGCCGACCTCGCGCTTCTTCTCGGGATCGCCTGCTGCCACCGCTTTCAGGTCGGCCCCGGCGCAGAAATATCCGCCGGTGCCGGTGAACACCGCAACCGATGCGCTCGCGTCGCCGTCGAAGGCCAGAAACGAGTCATACAGTTTCCGCGCGGTGGCGCCGTCGACAGCGTTGCGGTTGTACGGACGGTTGATGGAGATGATGGTGACGGGACCGTCGCGCTCGATGAGCACGGTATCGACATCGGACATGGGTCGCTCCCTGGGTTTGTTAGTTGGAGCCAACCTAATGGTCCCGGTCAGGCAACGCCATCACGAACGAAGGCGACGCGGATGGTCGGATCCCCGATCGCCTCATGCGCATCCTCGAAACGAACGCGGCGGGTGATGACATGCTCCGGGTGGTAGTGTCCTGCCGCCACATGCGCGACGCAGTCGGGCAGTTCGGCGCGAACATTGACGCGGCTGATCTTCAGCGTGATCCCGACTCCATACATATGCCGCAGCGGCACCGGCGTGGTCTCGGCGAAATCGCCATACATGCGCTGGCAGATGCCGTTCGGTTCCGTCGCGCGGAATGCCAGCAGCGTGCTGGCGTCGGTCGCAGCCGCATCGATCACGATCGGAAACAGGCCGGGCGGCTCCATCGACAGGCCGCTAGGGGCTTCGATGATGTCGGCACCGAGCGACTTCGCCTTGGCGAGGCGCGGCGCGTGGTCGTCGAGATAGACGACGCGGCCCGCACCGCGCGCCACCGCCGCCTGCACCGCGAATAGCGCGAGCGACTGCGCGAAGCCGCCGATCACGAGCACGTCGGCGCCGGGCCGTTGCGCGAGCCAGTGCGCCACCGCGCTGAAGCCGTCGGTCGCGCCGTCGGCCAGTCCCGCGGTTTGCGACAGGGCATGGCCGTTCGGCTGGCGAACCAGCATGTGATCGGCAAACGGCACGCGGATGAGGTCGGACAGGCCGCCGCCATATTCCACGCCGCAGACCGGCTTCAATCCGTAGGAGGAGCGGAACGGCACCGCCGTGCAGGCATTGGTGTGGCCGCGCCGGCAGCGGTCGCAGGCCCCGCAACTGATCTGGAACGGAACGATGACGAGATCGCCGGGCGCGAAATTCCTCACGGCGCCGCCGATGTCGACGATGCGGCCCGCAGTCTCATGCCCGAGCGCAAACGGGCCTGCGAGGCCCGACCGGCCGTGCACGATCGCAAGATCGAGATCGCAGCGCGTCACCGCGAGCGGCTGCACCAGCGCGTCGCGGTCATCCTGAAGCCTCGGCGGGGGAACGTCCCACCATTCGACCTTGTTGCCGCCGATGTAAGTTAGTTGCCGCATCGCGCACTCTCCGTTTAGGCGGAGAGTGCAGCGATGCGGATGATCGGACAAAAGGTTTGTCCTCAACAGGGATGAATGGGATTCACCTGGTCTAATGGGGTGATGCAGTCGGGTGATGCAGGCGTAGCGTGTTCTCACCCCGTCATCCTGAGGTGCGAGCGGAGCGAGCCTCGAAGGATGCACGGCCACCAGCCGGGCCGTCGACCCTTCGAGGCTCGCTCCGCTCGCACCTCCAGCGACAACGGCAAAGCCGTTGCGCGGGGGTGACGGTGATAGAGCGAACGCGCCGACGATGCCGCTAGACCTGCAGCTCAGTTCCCGTCACGCGGCGATACGCTTCGAGGTAGCGCTTGCTGGTCGCATCCACCACGCCCGCCGGCAGCGGCGGGGGCGGGGCGTCGCCGTTCCAGCGGCCGGCGTGGCGCTCGACGTCGAGATAGTCGCGCAGCGGCTGCTTGTCGAAGCTCGGCTGCGGCTGGCCGGGCTTGTAGGCATCGACCGCCCAGAACCGCGAGGAATCCGGCGTCATCACCTCGTCGATCAGGATGATGCGGCCGTCCTTGTCGCGGCCGAATTCGAACTTGGTGTCGGCGATGATGATGCCGCGGGCGCGGCTGGTCTGCTCGCCATAGCCGTAGACGTCGCGCGCCATCTTCTCCAGCGTCGCGGCAACGTCGTCGCCCAGGATCTCGCGCACCCGCTTAACCGTGATGTTCTCGTCATGGCCGGCCTCGGCCTTGGTCGCCGGGCTGAAGATCGCGGGCTCGAGCTTCTGGCTCTCGACGAGGCCTGCTGCCAGCTTCTCACCGGCGAGTGTGCCTTCAGCGGCGTATTCCTTCCAGGCCGAGCCGGAGATGTAGCCGCGGATCACGCATTCGATCGGGAACACGGTGGTGCGCTTGCACAGCATCGCGCGGCCGAGGATGTCGGCGCGATGATCCTTCAATGCAGGCACCGCGCGGATGATCTCGTCGGCATCGGCGCTGATCATGTGATGCGGCACGGTGCCTTCGAGCTGCCGGAACCACCAGGCGCTGATCTGGGTCAGCACCGCGCCTTTCATCGGAATGGTCTCCGCCATCACCACGTCGAATGCCGAGATGCGGTCGGTGGTGAGCAGCAGCACACGGTCGTCGCCGACGGCGTAGATATCGCGCACCTTGCCACGGCCGATCCGGGGCAGGGGCAAATCGCTGGATAGCATCGCGGTCATGGGCGGGGTCTTTCCGGGCTCGTTTCTCAAAGACGCAGTGTTCAAAGACGTGCGCCCGCACGAGGCATGCGGGCGCCGAAGATTAACACAGGAAATAGCTCACTCCGGCAGCGGAATGAACTCGTGTTCGTGTGGAACCTGCACGAAACGCCCGGTTTTCCAGTCCTGTTTGGCCTGCTCGATCCGCTCCTTCGACGACGAGACGAAATTCCACCAGATGTGGCGCGGCCCTTCCAGGGCATCGCCGCCCAAAAACATCATGCGGGTCGGCCGCAGCGTCTTCACGGTGATGCGGTCGCCGGGGCGGAAGATCAGGAGCCGCGGTCCTTCGTGGCGATCGCCCGCGATCTCGACCTCGCCGTCGACGAGATAGATCGCGCGCTCCTCGTGATCGGGGTCGAGCGGCACCGAGGTGCCGGCCTGCGCGGTCACCTCGGTGTAGAACCACGGCGAGACCATGCTGACCGGCGAGCTGATGCCGAGCGCCGAGCCGGCGATGACGCGCGCGGTGAAGTCGCGCTCCGAGATCATCGGCAGGTCGCCCGCGCCATAGTGCTGGAACGAAGGCGCGATCTCCTCCTTGCCGGCCGGCAGCGCGATCCAGCTCTGTAGCCCGAGCATCTTCTGGCCGTCGCGGCGCTGCACGTCGGGCGTGCGCTCGGAATGGGCGATGCCGCGGCCCGCGGTCATCAAATTCATCGCGCCGGGCTGGATCTCCTGGATGTTGCCCTCGCTGTCGCGGTGCATGATGCTGCCGTCGAACAGATAGGTGACGGTGGCGAGCCCGATATGCGGATGCGGCCGCACGTCCATGCCCTTGCCGGCGAGGTATTGCACCGGACCGAAATGGTCGAAGAAGATGAAGGGCCCGACCATCTGGCGCTTGCCATGCGGCAGCGCGCGGCGCACCGCGAAGCCGTCACCGAGATCGCGGGTGCGCGGCACGATGATCAGATCCAGCGCGTCGCAGGTCTTGGGATCGCCGAGTTCGGGATCGGTTGAGGGCTGCCAGCTCATGTCGGACTCCTTGCACGTTTTGCCGGATCATACTCTTTTGCCGCGATCATACTCTCTATCCGTTGTCCCGGCCAAGCGAAGCGCGAGCCGGGACCCATAACCACAGGGCGAGGTGATGGAGCAGGCTGTGGCCACGGCTTCGTCTAACAACAAAGCCCTGTGGTTATGGGTCCCTGCTTTCGCAGGGACGACAGCGGAGTGTTCGGCTCTGGCGTGCGCTTCATGACAACGGCATAATTCCGGAAACTGGAGCATGTGATGGTTTCTCTGATCAAGCCGGGCGCAAAGCTGTTGCAGGTTGATGGACCCGTGATCGAGACCGCGCGTCTCATGCTTCGGCCATGGCGCGCATCCGACATCGCGGACAATACGAAAATGCTGTCCGATCCCGAGACGGCGCGCTTCATCACGCCGGATCATCAGCCGGTCACCTCGGAGCTGAAGGGCTGGCGCAATGCGGCGGTCATCTCCGGCCATTGGGCGCTGCACGGCTTCGGCATGTTCGCGGTCGAGGAGAAGTCTTCCGCCCGCTACATCGGCCGCGTCGGGCCGTATTGTCCGCCTGAATGGCCGGGCCTCGAAGTCGGCTGGGGCATCGCCAAAGAGTATCGCGGCAAGGGTTATGCGGTGGAGGCGGCGCGTGCCGCGATCGACTTTGTGTTCGCGAACTTCACCGTCGACCGCATCATCCATTGCATCGATCCGGCCAATTTCGCCTCGCAGGCCGTGGCGCGGCGGCTGGGTGCTGTCAATGAGGGCCCGGGCAAGCTCGAGGGCGATGTCGTCGATATCTGGGTCACGCAGCGCAGCCGCTGGCCGCGCGATGGTTCTTGAAAAAGCCGGCGTGACGGTCGATGTTCGAGTCGTTGCCGTTTCGAGCCCGAAGCAAACCGACCGATGACCTTTGCCGCGACCGAACTGTGCCTGCGCGCCGCCACCGTGACGCTGCTGCTGGTGCTTGCGGCCTCGATGTTCGCAGATTTCCGCAAGGTGCTGGCCGGGCGGCTCGCGATCGCCTTCGCGCTCGGCTCGGCCGCGCATGCGGTGACCGCGTCGATGGGTGCCGGGCCGCCGGTCTCGGACTGGCATGCGCCACTGATCGCGCTCTCGACCGGCGATATCGTGGTGTTCTGGCTGTTCACGCGCGCGCTGTTCGATGACGCGTTTCAGCTGCGCTGGTGGCACGGCCTGATCTGGGCTGCGGTCGTGGCCTACAGCTTCGTCAATTGCATGTGGATCGCACCCGCCGGTCACGCGCGGATCGCGATCATCATGGTCAATTCGCTCACGCTCGTCTTCGTTGCGCTCGCGGTGGCGCAAACCATTGGATCGTGGTCGGCAGATCTGGTCGAGCGCCGCCGCCGTGTCCGCGTCTTCATCGTCGCCGCATCTGCGCTGTACGGCGGCATGAACGCGCTGCTTCAGATCGCCTATGCCGGCAGCCGCGTGACCGTGGAAGGGGCCAATGTGCTGAACGCGGCCGTGCTCACTGCCATCGCGGCCGCAATCACTTGGGCGATGATGCGCGTCGACGGTGCCGATCTGTTCACGGTGCCGGCGGAGGCCGTCGTTCTGACGAAGCCGGCCGCGGTCGAGGAGGCGGCGGACCAGAGACTGGTCGATGCCCTGATGCGGCTGATGGCGGACGAGCGGGTCTATCGCCACGACAACGTCACGATCGGCACGCTGGCAACCCGGCTGAAGATCCCCGAATATCGTCTCCGGCGGCTGATCAACCAGCGGCTCGGCTACCGCAATTTCAACGTCTTCCTCAACAACCACCGGATCGAGGAGGCCAAGGCCGCGCTCGCCGATCCCTCGCAGTCCGCAGTTCCCGTCATCACCATCGCGATGGACGCCGGCTTCCAGTCGCTCGGCCCCTTCAACCGCGCCTTCAAGGCGACGACCGGTGTGACGCCGACGGAATATCGGAAGCTGAAGGCCAGCGCGGTGTAGGCGTCGGCCCCCACTGCTCCCCTTGTGGGAGCGGGTGGCTTCGATGCGGTAGCATCGAAGCCGGGTGAGGGGTCTGTTTCCGCGGATAGAGACCGCTCATCCGTCGCGGACTGCGTCCGCGCCACCTTCTCCCACAAGGGGAGAAGGGAAGAGCTGCCTCGGTCGTAGGCCTGTGTAATCGCAGCACATTTTCAGATTCGGCGAGCGGCCCCGAGTTCTCGACTAGCCTCATTTCCAAATCCGGCGAGCGCTTGCGCGTCCGCTCCGGCCTGATGTCCGCCACGCACCCATCGCGCCATGCCGGAGGATCCCGTGACCCGTCAAAAGCTCATCTTCATTCTCATTGCCACCACCGCTTGCGGTGCGCTGGCGCTGTCTGCCGCCCGGGCCCGCGATGTGCCCAAGGTCGCGACCGGCTTTGTCGCCAACGTCGTCTGCTCGGAGACCTTCGTCAGCGGGCTCGACCCGAAGCGGAACCTGACCGAGACCACCGATGCGATGCCGGGGGCCGGCCTGATCACCTGGGCGATGGACACCGAGGTCGACCTTGATCGCAAGGACGTCACCGTGACGCTGTTCGGGCTTGGCCGCAGCCATGCGGTCTATCGCGAGGGCATGGGCTGTACGCTCGACCATGGCGAGACGCTGGCCGATACCGCGCCTCCGCCCTCGAAACCACAAGCCGCATCGCTGCCCGAGATCGCAGGTCCTGCGCTCGTCGCGCCACAAAGCCCGCAGCTTGGGGCCGCGCTCGACCGTGCCTTTGCCGAGCCGGCGGAGCCGCCGTTCCGCCACACCCGCGCTGTTGTCGTGATGAAGGACGGTCGCATCGTCGCCGAACGCTACGCCGAGGGCATCGGCATCGAGACGCCGCTACTCGGCTTCTCCGCAACCAAATCGGTGATCTCGGCCCTGATCGGCGTTCTGGTGCGTGACGGCAAGCTTGCGGTCGACCGGCCGGTGCCGATCGCTGCTTGGCAGGATCCGAAGGATCCGCGCCACGCGATCACGGTCGATCAACTCCTGCGCCACACCGCAGGCCTCGCGCTCGGCAGCTCGCTACAAGCTTCGCTTGCCTCCGCGCTTGAGCCGGTCAACCGAATGAAGTTCATGGAGCCGGACATGGCCGCGTACGCCGAGAGCATTCCGCTCGAGACCCCCCCGGGCGCGGCGTGGAATTATCACGACGGCAATTTCATCATCCTCTCGCATCTGATCCGCAACGCGGCCGGCGGCCACGCCGCCGACGTGATGCGCTTTGCACGTCGGGAGTTGTTCGATCCGCTCGGCATGCGCAATGTCGTGATGCAGTTCGATGCTGCGGGCACGCCGGAAGGATCGGGCGCGATGATGGCGAGCGCTCGCGATTGGGCGCGTCTCGGCCAGCTCTACCTCAATGACGGGATGGCCGGCGACAAGCGCATCCTGCCGGAGGGCTGGGCGGCCTATTCGGCTTCGGCCACGCCGAATGCCTGGGTCGGCTACGGCGCGGGCTTCTGGACCAATCTCAGCAACAGCTTCGGCGCCAACTATCGCATCGCGCATGGCTGGCCGCGCGATGCGTATTTCGCCAAAGGCACGATCGGGCAGTATGCGATCATCGTGCCGTCACAGCGGCTCGTGATCGTCCGCCTCGGCCGCTCGCCGAACATGCCGCCCGAGGCGGACGGCGTGTTCGATCTGGTTCGCGATGTGGTGACGGCGACCTCCACAAGCGCGCGGCTCGCGGGCGGCAATTGATGGAGACGTCACACAACGCCCGCGCGATCGTGAATTGAATCTCGGCCTCCGGAATTTTCTGATGCAGTGGCGCATCTCGCAGGAGATGCGCCACAGTTCTTTAAGATCGCCTCAGCCGGAGACCATCATGCCGAAAGCCTACTGGATCGTGCACGTCACGGTGCACGATGAAGCCCGTTATCCCGAATACCTCGCCGCCGCGTTGCCGGTATTCGCCAGATACGGCGCCAATTTCATCGTGCGTAACGGCCCCTATGAGGTGATGGAGGGCGCGACGCGGCAGCGCAACTTCGTCATCGAGTTCAGGGATCGCGCCACCGCGATGGAATGCTACACCTGCCCCGACTATCAGGCCGCGAAAGCGATCCGGCAGAAATACTCGGACGGGGATTTTGTGATCATCGATGGGGCGGAGTAGACGAAACCTTCTCCGTCATTCCGGGGCGCGCCTCTTGGCGTGAGCGCGGAATCCATTTCCGCCACGCGTGACTCTCACAACGCAACCCTGTGGTTATGGGTCCCTGCTTTCGCAGGGACGACAGTGGTGGGTGTGGCGTGCAGCCTGCGCCTCGACGGCGGCCGTCCCTACTGCCGCCCCAGCTGCGTCGCTTTCTCCACGCGGTCGAACCGCTCCAGCGTCAGGATCGCGTCCGCGAGCTGGTCGGCGCGCTTGTCGAGCACCGGGCGGGCCAGCGTCAAAAACTTCTGCTGCATCGCCTGCGCATCGGGGAACGAGGTCGGCTCGCCGGAGGGATCGGCATAGAGCCGCTCATGGGTGCCGTCATCGGTGGTGATCGAGACGCGAGCGCCGAACGGATGGGTGCGGCCGACTTCGAGGCGGTCGTCCTGCACCACGTCGAACTTGTCGGCGAGCGCGTCGATCGCCGCATCGCCGAGCCGGTCGTAATCGTCCCAGCCGAAATGGCCCTGGTCGAGCGCGATCGCGCCGGTGAAGAACATCGAGAACTGGCCGCCGACCACCGAGGTCGGGTGACGCTTGGTGGCGGCGTCGCCGGTCAGCGTGATGCCGTTGCGGTGCAGGCCGATCTCGACCTTCCTGATCTGGTCCGGCGTCAGATTGTGCTCGCGCCGCATCGCGATCAGCGCGTCGATCGCGGCATGGGTGTAGCGGCAGCTCGGATACGGCTTCACGCCGATCTTCAAGGTCTCGTAGGTGCTACCAAGTCCGGCCACCGCCTTGTCCGGATGCGCGTCATCGGTATAGCCGACCAGCAGGCCGTGCTTGCCCTCGACCGACTCGCTCGAGCCGATGAAGTCGTTGCGCGCCAAGGTCGCTGCGATCACGCCGTTCATCGCGGCGGCGCCGACCTGGTAGCGCTTGTTCCAGGCGCCATTGACCAGGAATTGCAGCGAGCCCGCGGCTTGGCTGCCGGAGACGCCGAACGCGGAGACGATCTGCTGTTTCGACAGTCCGAACAGCTTGCCCGCGGCGGCGGCGGCGCCATAGGTGCCGGCGGTCGCGGTCGGGTGGAAGCCCTTGGCATAATGCGAGGTCGGATCGAGCGCGTTGCCGAGCCGGCAGCACACCTCATAACCAGCGACGATTGCGGTCAGCACGTCGCGGCCGGAGGCGCCGACCATCTCGCCGATCGCGAACGCGGCAGGCACCACGGGTGCACTCGGATGCAGCGAGGAATCGGCATGGGTGTCGTCGAAGTCGAGCGAATGGCCGAGCGCGCCGTTGAGCAGCGCCGCGACCGCCGGCGTCCAGGTCTTGGTGTCGCCGAACACCGTAGCCTCGCCCTTGCCGTCCAGCGCCAGCGCCTCCAACATCTTCATCAGCGACGGGGTCGATTCCGCATCGCGGCGGGCGCGGATGGTGCTGCCCAGGAAATCCAGCGTCAAAACCTTGGCGCGCTCCAGCACCTGCGGCGGGATATCGGAATATTTCAGGTCGGCGACGTAGGCGGCGAGCGTTGCGGTTTCGTGGGCCATCGTGTTTCCTCAATTTTGCGGCGCAGGGTAGGCGGGCGGGTTTGGCCTTTCAAGCCACCTTGCCGCCGCGGGCAGCAGCCATGCTTCCGGTCGCTGGACGTCAAGTCATGTAACACGGGCCTTTCCATTGATTGCGGATCAGGGTGCATGAGGACCTTCGCAAAACGCATGTTCGACCAGCTCTGGACCCGCAAGACGCAGTTGGCGCTCGCGGTTCGGATCGCGTCCGCCGGCGTGGCGGCCTATGCCATCGCGCTCGCGCTGCACCTTATGCTGCCGCTGTGGGCGGTGCTGACCTCGCTGATCGTGACCCAGATGAGCGTCGGCCGCTCGCTGAAGGCGACCCGCGACTACATGCTCGGCACCATCGGCGGCGCCATCTATGGCGGCGCGATCGCGGTGCTGATCCCGCATTCCGGCGAGGGCAGCCTGCTGGCGCTGCTGGTGCTGGCGATCGTGCCGCTGGCGTTCATCGCGGCGCTCAATCCCAGCCTGAACTCGGCGACGGTGACGGCCGTGATCGTGCTGTTGCTGCCGACGATGCATCATTCCAATCCGCTGGACTCCGCGATCGACCGCGTCCTCGAGGTCACGGTCGGTGCGCTGACTGGCCTTGTGATCTCGTTCCTGGTGCTGCCGTCGCGCGCGGTCAGCCAGATCAGGGTCAATGCGTCGAAGCTGCTGGAACTGCTCTCGGCGGCGTTCGCCGAATTGCTCGCCGGTCTGACGCGCGGGCTCGACAACGACGCACTGCACCGGATCCAGGATGGCATCGGCACCGCGGTGACCAATCTGCATGCGACCGGCCTCGAGGCCGAGCGTGAACGCACCATGCATCTGTCATCCGGGCCGGACACCGGTCCGCTGCTGCGGACCATCCAGCGGCTGCGGCACGACGTCGTGATGATCGGGCGCGCCTGCGTCGTGCCGCTGCCGGCCGATATCCAGGCCAGGCTGGCGCGGCCATTGGCCGACGTCAGCAATGCCATC
>NZ_JACMYP010000133.1 GCF_020889705.1 Bradyrhizobium altum
GAAGGATGCACGGCCCCGCCGGTGGCCGATTCATCCTTCGAGGCTCGCTCCGCTCGCACCTCAGGATGACGGGAGCGGCACTGATGACGGAAACGGCACGGCACTGATGCCCGGAAATGGCTATTTCGCCGGCGGCACCAGATAGACCTTCCACACCGTCGACGGGCCGGGATGACCGTTGAAGAAGCGCATGGTGTTCATCACCAGCGGCTCGGCATCCTTGGCATGCTCGGCCATCCATGCTTCGCATGGCTGCAGGAACACCGGATCGGTGGTGTCGCAGACGCCGATGAAGCCGAGACGCTTGGCTTCGTCGAGCGACGTCAGCCCCGACGACCACGCTTCGCCCGGAACGAGCGAGGCCGGATGATCCGGACTGTAGAACGTCATCGGCTCGCCGATGTCGGAGCGTGCGACGACCACCGCCCAGCGCGAATGGAATCTGTCCTGCCAGGTCTGGGTGAGCTCGCGCGCCAATTCAGAGCGCGCGGCGTAGGTCGAGCCGCCGACACGGTTGGACGCGATTTCCTGCGTGGCGATGCTGGGCGCGGCGATCAGCGTGACGATCGTGGCCACGAACCACACCGCTGTGATCGAGAACAGCGCCATGCGCGGGAATCGCAGCGAGGGAATCGCAACCAGTGCAAGCGGCACCAGGAAGAACAGCGGGATGCCCCAATCGGTCTTGATGTAGACGGTGAATGCCAGTGCGCCGAGCGGCGGCCCGATCGCGACGATCAGCTGGATGATCCAGATGTTGAGCGCCTGCGGAAGATTGACGGCCGGATTGGGTCCACGCGACCAGATCCGCGCCAGCACGTCCGACGGCCGCCATGGCACCGACCCCAGCAGCAGCGCCACAAGGCCCAGCACGGTCGGTATCGCGAGCAGACCGAGATTGTGCACGATGTAGCCGATCACGAGCTGGACGTTGAGCTCGCGGCTCGACAGCGCGTAGACGTCGCCGGCATAGGTGAACGGCACGAAGTTCACCTCCTCCAGCCACACCAGATGCGGGATCATCGTCACGATCATCGTGCCGATCGCAACCCATGGCGCCGGCGAGCGCAGGAATTGCATCCGCTGCGGATGAATCAGCGCGGCAAGGCCGACGGCGCCGATCATCGTCACCACCCAGTATTTGGTCATCAGCGCCAGCATGCCGGCAAAGCCGAGCCAGAGCCCCGATTTGAAGCTGCGCTTCTCGAACGCGTTCAGATAGGCCAGCACCAACAGCGGCAACGGCACCAGCTGCGCGAGGTCGGCGTTGTATTTGAAGCCCTTGAAATTGAAGATCGGGTAGAGCGCGAGCATCACCACCATGAAAAACGCACGGCGGCGATCGACGACGCGCAGCGCGATCAGCCAGCACACCACCAGCGCGAAGCTGACCGTTGCCATCGCGAGCGCGTAGGTCGACCAGTTGGTAACGGGAAAGATCCTGAACCAGACCCCTGCAATCCAGCCCGACAGCGGCGGATGCTTGCCATAGCCGAGCAGGAAGCGCTGGCCCCAGGCATAAGCCTCCGCGACATCCATATGGACGTCCTGCGCAGCCTTGAGCTTGACCAGGATCAGCGTCCACAACACCGCGTGAACCAATGCGAAGCCGATCACGAACCACAGGCTGGTCCTGGGATCGACGGCGCGCGAGGCAATCCAGGCGGCGATCCGCCGGATCGTCAGTCTGCGGGTGGTGCGCCTTGCGGCAGGGAGAGTGGTGGCGGTCGACATGGCCTGTGCCTGAGGCATGACCCGGAAACGTGGAAAGCGGTTTCCCGGAAGGATCATGCCGAATGGAAGCGGAAGGGGCGATGAGTGATTGCTCACCAGCATTTCATCGCGCTTTAGCGCGTTTTTGTGGCCAGTGTAATCAGCTTGGCGTGAGAACGCCTCCAACCGGCCGGTTCACTTTGCGAGAAGCTCCGGCCGGTACTCGAAATGCATGGTATCGTAGTGGTACCACTTGCCGCCCCAGATGAAGCCGTGGCGCTCGAAGATGTCGACGATCTCGCGCGGCATCCGGTTCTTGTAGGGGATGGTGTTGCCCTTACCCGCCCACAGCCAGTAATCCGAGACCTTCAGGTTAAGGTCGATCGCAGCCGCATAGCCGTGCATGCTCATCCGCCCGGTATCGGCGACGGCGCGACAAGATAGCACACCCGCGATCGGAAAGGCCGCGGCGCGCAGCGCCGGATCGAGCGCGTCGATCTCGGCGGAGACCTGCTTGAGACGGTCGGCGACGCCGTTGACCCGCGTGACCTGAACCGGCTTGCCCCAGGATCGCGGTAGCCAGGTGATCGTCACCAGGTTCCGCCTGACCTCCGCCGTGTTGCAGTCGCCATACATCTTCTTGAAGAAGGCCTCGTTGCGGAAACGGCCGGGATCGACATTCGGGGCCGGCGGCGCCGATGGCCCGGACGGATAAGGCTGCCGCATCTGGTCGAGGATCGAGGCATTGCGCAGCATCTGATCGAACGGCTTGCCGGAGACGCCGTCGTCGACCGGCATCACCGTGCCGTCGCGCCAGGTGATCGTGGTGTCGTCATGGGTGGAGAGCGCATCGGGATAGGCGCGCACCAGGCGGTCGAGCAATTCGCTTTTGCTCTGAGCGTGCGCGAGCGGCGGCAGCAGCGCCAGCAAGGCAACGATGCAGGCCGTGCCGCGCGCGGCCATTCAGTGCTTTCCGGCCTGATCGATCAGCGCGACATTGGCCTCCTCGATCGCGTTCAGCTTCGGATTCCAGCTGTTCGGCGCATACCAGGGGAAGCGCGCGAAATACGCCTTGAGATCGGCGGAATCGAAATAGCGTCCCCTGCGGGCGAAGATCTCGTTGCGCGCGATCCGCAGCTCGTCCCGCGACAGCCGCCGCAGATCGGCAGGGGTCAGCAGACGCCGGTCGGAATCCGGGAAGATGAAACCGCTCGGCGCAGCACCGCCACCGGATTCGAAACGGTCGATCAGCGCGACATTCGCGCTCTCGATCGCATTGAGCGGCGGATCCCATGAGCGGGGCACGTACCAAGCGAACTTGCTGAATCGCGCGGTCAGGTCCGGCGCGTTGAAGTAGCGCCCGCGCCGCGCGAAGATTTCATTGCGCGCGATCCGCAGATCGTCCTTGCTGAGCAGCCTGAGATCGCTCTCCGACAGCAGGCGGCTGTCGGAATCCGCAATGATGAAGTCCGATTGCGTGCGCACCGCCGGCGGCGCCGATGGCGGCACGTTTTGCGGCGGCAGACTTTGCTGCGGCGGGATCACCGTCGCCGGCGGATCGGCGGTCGCGACCTGAGCCGGCGTGTTGCCGGCAAAATAGAACGAGCCGTCGATCGGCGAGGTGGAGACCCAGGGCTGTTGCGCGCTGCCGGTCGCGCGCTTGACGACGAGGCCGACCTGATTGAACGCCTGCAGCACGTCAAGCCCGGGCTTCTGCATGGTGTCGACGAGGGCGCGCGTGTAGGGGCTGTGGCCGTCATCGCCGTCGAGCGCGACGTTGCCCGGCTGGGTCGCGTAGGACAACAGCGTGCCCTCCGGCGCGCGGATCTGGGCAAGGCCGCCGTCGGCGGCGCGCAAGCCACGCCCGCCGAACGGATTGTTCCGGCAGGCGTCCAGGATGACGATGTTGAGCCGCGTGCCTGCGCCTTCCATCTGCCGCAGCACCAGGCCGACATCGACCATCTGGAAATCGACATCGGCCTCGCGCACAGGATTCGCCGAGACCGGCACCAGATAATTCGTTCCGCGCACCTGGATGCCGTGGCCGGCGTAATAGAACAGCGCCACGTCGGCGCCCATCAGCTGGCTGCCGAAGCGCTGGATCGCGGCATCGAAACCGGCCTTGTCCAGATCGACCTGGGCCTGCCCGCCGACCAGTGCAAAGCCCAGCCGCTGCAGCGTGTCGGCCACGAGCTGCGCATCGTCCTTCGGATTCTGCAGCCGCGACACGTTCTGATAGGTCGAATTGCCGACCACCAGCGCGACACGCTTGTCGGCGGCCGCGGGCGCTGCGAACAACACGGCGAGCAATCCGGCGGCGAGAAGGGTCCAGCGCATCGTCAGGTCCGAGGTTTTGGGCCGAAACATCTAGCAGAAACCTGCCCTAAAATCGATCATGGCGGATCTGACTGAAACACGGCCGTGATTCGCCGTCACACCCCTGCAAAATACCGCAATATGGTTGCCCGCGCGGGGGTGCGGATGCTATCCCGCGCCCCATGACAACTGCCCCGATTTCGAACATCCGCAACTTCTCCATCGTCGCCCATATCGACCATGGCAAATCGACCCTTGCCGACCGCCTGATCCAGATGACGGGCGGCCTGTCGGATCGCGAAATGGCGGGCAAGGAGCAGGTGCTCGATTCGATGGATATCGAGCGCGAGCGCGGCATCACCATCAAGGCGCAGACCGTCCGGCTGAACTACCGCGCCAAGGACGGCAAGGATTACATCTTCAATCTGATGGACACGCCGGGCCACGTCGACTTCGCCTACGAGGTCTCGCGGTCGCTGGCGGCCTGCGAGGGTTCCCTGCTGGTGGTCGACGCCAGCCAGGGCGTCGAGGCGCAGACGCTCGCCAACGTCTACCATGCGCTCGACGCCGGTCACGAGATCGTGCCGGTCCTGAACAAGGTCGATCTGCCCGCGGCCGAGCCCGAGAAGGTCAAGCAGCAGATCGAGGACGTGATCGGCATCGACGCCTCCGACGCCGTGATGATCTCGGCCAAGACCGGCCTCGGCGTCCCCGACGTGCTGGAGGCGGTCGTCACCCGCCTGCCGCCGCCGAAGGGCGACCGCGACGCGACCTTGAAGGCGCTGCTGGTCGACAGCTGGTACGACGTCTATCTCGGCGTGGTCGTCCTGATCCGCGTCGTCGACGGCGTGATGAGGAAGGGCAGCCGCATCCGCATGATGGGCACCGGCGCTGCCTATGACATCGAGCGCGTCGGCTTCTTCACGCCGAAGATGCAGCAGGTCGAGGAGCTCGGCCCCGGCGAGATCGGCTTCATCACCGCGGCGATCAAGGAAGTCGCCGACACCCGCGTCGGCGACACCATCACCGACGACAGGAAGCCGGTCACCGAGATGCTGCCCGGCTTCAAGCCGGCGATCCCGGTGGTGTTCTGCGGCCTGTTCCCGGTCGATGCCGACGATTTCGAGACGCTGCGCGCGGCGATGGGCAAGCTCAGGCTGAACGACGCCAGCTTCTCGTTCGAGATGGAAACCTCCGCTGCGCTCGGCTTCGGCTTCCGCTGCGGCTTCCTCGGGCTGTTGCATCTGGAGATCATCCAGGAGCGGCTGTCGCGCGAGTTCGACCTCAATTTGATCGCGACCGCGCCGAGCGTCATCTACAAGATGAAGCTGACCGACGGCACCGAGCTCGAGATCCACAACCCGGTCGACATGCCCGACGTGGTCAAGATCGCCGAGATCGAGGAGCCGTGGATCGAGGCTACCATCCTCACCCCCGACGAATATCTCGGCAGCGTGCTGAAGCTGTGCCAGGACCGCCGCGGCGCGCAGAAGGAGCTCACCTATGTCGGCTCCCGCGCGATGGTGAAATACGACCTGCCGCTCAACGAGGTGGTGTTCGATTTCTACGATCGCCTGAAGTCGGTCTCCAAGGGCTATGCCTCGTTCGACTATCATCTGACCGATTACAAGCCGGCCGATCTGGTCAAGATGCAGATCCTGGTCAACGCCGAGCCGGTCGACGCGCTGTCGATGCTGGTGCATCGGACCCGCGCCGAGGGCCGGGGCCGCGCCATGGTCGAGAAGATGAAGGAGCTGATCCCGCCGCACATGTTCCAGATCCCGATCCAGGCGGCGATCGGCGGCAAGGTGATCGCGCGCGAAACCGTGCGCGCACTGCGCAAGGACGTCACCGCGAAGTGCTACGGCGGCGACATCACGCGCAAGCGCAAGCTTCTGGAGAAGCAGAAGGAAGGCAAGAAGAAGATGCGGCAGTTCGGCAAGGTCGACATCCCGCAGGAAGCCTTCATCGCCGCGCTCAAGGTGGATAGCTGAGGCATCGTCTCGAACTGCCGTCGGCTTGACGACAGGCACGCCAGCCCCGCTCTGGGTGAAAATCTCGAAAACAACCCCATGCAAAGTAGCCGGAGGCGGACAGCTGACGCGCTGCCGCTGGCCCACTTGTTGCCCATTCTTGTCCCAGCAACAAAACGCACCATGATTTGAATCGCCACGACGCGGCGGCCCGACTAAGCTTCGATCATGTTGCGCATCCTGTCTCTTTCGATCGTCATCCTCGCCTTGCTGCAGCCGGACCTGAGCGCGGCCGCTTCCTCGAAGAAGCGGCAGACCGCCCGCTGGCACGGCTATGGCTTCCTGCCCGGCTACCGGCAGCCGCCCAACGAAACCATTCCGGTGCTCGGTCCGCGCGGCGCCGCCCGCGGCTACCCGGACTACTCGCCGGAATATTGGTATGGCGGGGATTGGCACTATTTCGGCCGGCCCGGCTTCCATGGCGGCGGGCGCTACAATGGTGGCAGCTACGGCCCGTGCTGGAGCTGGACGCCGATCGGGCGGGCCTGGAATTGCGGCTAGCCGCGCGTCGCTGCGACATCTTGCGCATGCAACGCACGATCCGCTGATCCCGGAATGAGAGGCATGTTGCCCGTCATATTGCCCCCGGACCTCAGATAGGCCACCATCCTCCCTGCGCGCACCACAACAAACAACAGCGCAGGGGAAACGCATGAGCAAGGCCGCGCGGTTCGATTATGGCTGGGTGGTCGTCGGCGCGGGCGCGCTGATGACCTGCGTCGGCTTCGGCACCATGCTGTCGCTCGCGGTATTCCTGCAGCCGATCTCGGATACGATGGGCTGGTCGCGCGCCGGCGTATCGGCGGCGGCGACGCTGGATTTCCTCTGCATGGGTTTTGCGGCGTTCGCCTGGGGCACGCTGTCCGACCGCTTCGGCACCCGCATCGTGGTGCTCGCGGGCAGCCTGCTGCTCGGGCTTGGCCTCGTGACGGCAAGCCGGGCGCAGAGCCTGTGGCAATTCCAGCTCTGCTTCGGCGTGCTGATCGGGATCGCCGCCGGCAGCTTCTATGCGCCGATGATGGCGCTTGCGAGCGCCTGGATCGACAAGCATCGCAGCCTTGCCGTCGCACTGGTGTCGGCAGGCATGGGTGTATCGCCGGTGACGGTTGCGCCGTCCGCAAGCTGGCTGATCACGGCCTATGACTGGCGCTTTGCGATGCTCGTGATCGGCATCGCCGCATGGGCGCTCTTGATCCCCGCGTCGTTCCTGGTGCGTCCGGCGCCGCAGGGAACGCCCGTCGCGATCCCAACGGCTGGCAATGCGCCGCAAGCGGAATGGACCGTGGCGCAGGCGCTGCGCACGCCGCAATTCATCACGCTCGCACTGGCCCATTTCGCCTGCTGCGCGGCGCATTCGGGCCCGATCTTCCACATGGTGTCCTACGCCATGGTGTGCGGCATCGCGCCGCTCACCGCGGTCACGGTCTACAGCCTCGCCGGCTTCTCCGGGCTCGGCGGACGGCTGCTGCTCGGCGTGCTGGCCGATCGGCTCGGCGCCAAGCCGGTCCTGGTCGGCGGCCTGCTGGTGCAGGCGCTGTCGATCGCGACTTATCTTGCGGTGGCACAGCTCGGCGAGTTCTACGCGCTGTCGGTGGTGTTCGGGCTCGCCTATGGCGGCGTGATGCCGCTCTACGCCGTGCTGGTGCGCGAGTTCTTCGGCGCGCGGATCATGGGCACGGTGTTCGGCGCCGTGTCGGCCTTCGCGAGCCTCGGCATGGCGCTCGGGCCGTGGGCCGGCGGCTACGTGTTCGACACGTTCCATGGCTACACGTGGCTGCACGCCGGTTCGTTCGCGATCGGTCTTGCCGCGGTCGCCGTGGCGCTGAGTTTCTCCACCAAGCGCCAGCCGTCGCTCGATCTCGGCCGCGCCGCCGCCTGAGCGCGGATGCGTGCGTCGATCGCGCGCGCGGCCGCGATGGATAGCTGATCTGCGCCGGTGCCGCGCCGCCTTGCCCTCCTTTGCCGGATGGGCCACCATCGCTCGACCCGCCCAACAAGAACGTCAGAAGGGGCGCCGAGGACACGCATGAACAAGCCGCAGGGATTCGACCTTGTCGAGCGGGCGCGCGCGCTGGCGCCGCTGATCATCAGCGAGGCCGACGAGATCGAACGGACGCGGCGGCTGACGCCTTCCGTCACCGCGGCCCTCGTCGAGAACGGGCTGTATCGCGCGCTGCTGCCGATGCGCTTCGGCGGCGCCGAGGCGACGCTGGACGCGTTCATGCAGATGCAGGAGGAGATCGCCAAGGCCGACGCATCGACCGCCTGGTGCCTCGGCCAATGCAGCGTCTGCGCCATGACCGCGGCCTATCTCGACCCCGACGCCGCCAACGCGATCTTCAACACCGCGCCCGGCATTCTGGCCTGGGGCGCGATCGCCCATGAGGTGCGTGCCGAGCCCGGCGGCTACCGCGCCAGTGCGCGCTGGGATTTCGCCTCGGGCTCGCGGCAGGCGAGCTGGCTCGGCGCCCATGTCCGCGTCGTCGAAGCCGACGGCTCGCCGCGCAAGAAGGCCGACGGCTCGCCGGAGATCCGCACCATCCTGTTTCCGATGTCGCAGGCTGTGATGTACGACGTCTGGGACGTGATCGGCCTGAAGGGCACCGGCACCGATTCCTATTCGGTCGACAACCTTTTCATCCCTGAGGCATTCGCCGCGCTGCGCGACGACCCCGCCGCGTGCCGGGAGCCGGGGCCGCTCTACAAGCTCTCCACCAACATGGTGTTCAGCATGGGCTTCGCCGCCACCTCGCTCGGCGTCGCGCGCGCGATGCTGGATGCGGCGACCGGGCTTGCTCGGGCTAAGACCCCGCAAGGCCTCAAGGCGATGCGCGACAACTGCGCCGTGCAGGGCCAGATCGGCCGCACCGAGGCGAGCCTGCGCGCCGCGCGGGCCTATCTGTATGCGACGGCGAACGAGGTCTGGAGCGATCTCGCCCGCGGCGATCCGATCAGCGAGGCGCATCGCATCGCGATCCGCATCGCCTCGACCTGGACCATCCACCAGTCGGCCGCCGTGGTCGACACCGCCTATCACATGTCGGGGGCAACCGCGGTGTTTGCGAAGAACCCGTTCGAGCGCCGGTTTCGCGACATGCATGCGATCGCGCAGCAGATCCAGGCCCGCGACACGCAGTATGAAGATGCCGGCAAGGCGATCCTGGCGGGCAATCTCTCCGCGCCGCCGACCGCGCGATGAAGTCAGATTGAACCAGGCCCTGCACTCATCAATCCGCCATGTCGGCTCTACCCCCTAAAACCTGATATCGCCGGGTGACCACGGCATGTCGGTTTTGAGTCGATTGCGGAAGTTGCGCAGCTAAACGACGATGTTGGCGACTGCCATGACTGTCATTGAAGTCGCTGACTTTGTGGCAAGCAAGCTCTGGTCGACGGCAACCTCGTTGTCTTGCCTTTCGGTAGCCGTGCATGGCGTCGCCGCAGCTGCTGCACCTGATCAGGGAGGAGAGGCGCGCTTGGACCTTAGCGAAGGCAGTGCCCATCGTCATGATGCTCGCGTTACGGGACTCGCCAGGGGGTCAGCCGTGGAACCCAGCGCGGGACATTGGCCCGAAAGTCCTCGTACTGCGCGCCAAATGTCTGCTTGAGCGTTGGTTCTTCGTACACCAAGACGAAGACGTGGAAAAAGAGCCAGAGCAGCGCGGCATACCAGAGGAGGCGCCAATCGCCGAATAAAAGTGCTTGACCAAAAATGACGGCAGCGACCCCGACGTAAATCGGATTTCGTACGTGGCGATAGAGACCCGTGATCACCAGCTTCTGTGTCGGCGCGATCGGGGCTGGCGTTCCCAGCCCCTGCAGTGCAAACCGCGCGAACGAATCTACAACTCCGGGCACTCCGGCAATGATCAACATAGGTCCGATGGCGCGGGTCAGTTCAAAGCCGAAGAAAGCCGGCCGGAACTCCCAATGTGTGATCCACCATGGGACGAGCCCCGCCAGCACCAAGGGCGCGACGACGAAGAATAGAGCAGAGCCCAAGATGGCAATCGCCTTCGACACGCGTAGCCCTGGTACCAATGTTGCGATCCACACTACTCCAACCAAGCGCGAACCGGAAGACGGGCCAAAAAGCTCTTTCCATCTAAGGCCCCATGTCGGAAGCGCCATGTCGGCTTGGGGTCAATCGCGTCGTTTTTGCAGTCGGCCAGCTACGTCCGGTCTTCCCTCAACTTCGGCGATGTCGCTGCACTGCGCCAACTGACGCGGTGGGCCATACGCAGTCCTAGCGGTCGCGCGTCGGTTCGAGGATCATTCGCAAATGACGGGGAATTGCTCGCGGACCATCAACGTCCAGGGGCCTTGATCATACATCTCGGACTCGGGCTCATCGCTCTTACCGTAGTGCAGTCGCGAGCCTGCTTCTAGCCGAGCGCAAATCCGCAACACGAGTGGCTCTTGAGGCTCGACGCCATGGACGGCAAGGGCCGCTCGCAGTTGCCGCCACCGTTTCCCGGCGAAGACGCCGGTGTGGCAATTGGGTTCGCAGCAGCAACACGTTCGGCCGGCGCGAAACGTAATGTGCAGCTCGAACTCCTCTCCCTGGCCTCGGACGTTCTCGACGCTCAGCGCATAATATTGGTCGGGACGTTCTTCAGCGCCTCGGTTTTGTCGGAGCAAGTCAATCCAGGCAGCATAGATGCGTGCTCGTAGGGTCGTGTGTTCATCCATGAGAGTGGCGCTGACAGCGCGTTCATCCGGATCAAGAGCCTAGCAGCCAAGTGAGGCAGGCTCAGCTCCCATCGGCCTGTGAACCAAGAAACAGGAAGTCTCGCTCTGTACTGGCCAGGGCGTGCACTCATCAATCCGCCATGCAGCTCTACTGCAGTTGTGTTTGTGCACAGCGTGCCAGGTTGGCCCTGACCACGAGGTGATGAAAAGGCCTGATCGCGTTGAGATAGGTGAAGCCCAAGGCATTGTGGGTATGCACGACGGTTGTCGCGATGAGCAACGTGCCTGTTGGAGAGTGGCGTCGGAGCAGAGATAGCCGGAAGTCCAGGTGTCGGTCATCCGTACCGAGCACGATTTCGTCCTTGCCCTCCCAGTACACCGGGAAGAAGTCCACCCGTTCATGGCTGTCCGGGGACGTCCTGACCGTATCGGAGGTTTTGATGCCAAAGGGCGTAACCATGGCGTCGCGCAGCGCGATCAACGCCTTCTGCCACGCGGGTGGATTGACGAGTGTCCGCGTCGCCAGCTCGCGCATGCTCGACTGTTCCGACGCACTCAAGTCGATGCTATAGCTATCGAGTAAACTGGCGTTCTCGTACCAGCTCGCAACGACACTTTCCGACGGCGGCGTCGTCCGGCGTACCTGCGGTTTGCGGTCAAAACCCATGCTCATGACGATGTCACCTATTCAAGGGGCCATCAACTACGTGCGTGAAGACAAGCAAATCGCCTCAGCACTTGGCCCGACATAGCGGCCCTATTTCCCTACGCTGAGCTCGCAACTCGTCGCTGGTTTGCAGGCCTTCAACTCTACGGTGATCGGCGCGGGGTCTCAAGGCCGATCTACGCGTTAAAGAATTGATCCCACCAACGATAGAGGGGTCAATGTTCGAGGCTTATTCACACTCAAACCGCGAGGGACTGATTGCGGCTAGCTGCATCGAGAAGGAAGTCCGCTTTGAGTCAAAGCGGTCGATCGCGACCGAACCCAGAGACTTCCGGCTCACTTCGGAGAGCCGACGTTCTCGAAGGTCATTCAGACCGTCGCTATGGGCCATGTGTGGACGGCTCCGGGTTGGCAAGGAGAATCTTCACTTGCAGCGTTGGTCGGAGCAGCCATGTGTTCGGCCTGTTAGCGCGGTTCACGTGACCGCTGGCCATAATGCCCTCCGCGGATCAGGTCCCGGTCAAAAGCACGCATTCTAAGATGCTGTGGCCCAAGTGGGTTGTCCTGATCGCCGGATCGACCGGCGCTGCATTAGTGCTGTTCGCCCTTCCAACCGTTACGTCACACCCGAATGACCGGCTGTGATCTCGTTCACGCCGTAAGAGCGGCGGGTTCCTTGTAGCGTTCATTCCTGGCCATCATCGCCCATGCCATCCTGGCAAGTTTGTTGGCGAGCGCGATCGCAGCAACCTTGGTCGGTCGACGCGCCAGCAGTCCCGTGAGCCAGGGCCGATGGCCTGTGCCATGGATTTTGGCATAGCGGATCACGGCGAGCGCGCCGGCCGTGAACAGGCTGCGCAAATAGCGATCGCCTTGTTTGCTAATACTGCCAAGCTTGTCCTTACCCCCGCTCGAGTTCTGCTTCGGCACGAGCCCGACCCAGGCCGAGAAGTCCCGTCCCGATCGGAAGGCGTTGGGATCGGCAATGCTGGCGACCAGCGCCGTTGCCAGCGCCGGCCCGACGCCGGGGATCGCGTCCAGCCGTTGGCTCGTCGCATCTGATCGATGCCAGGCGATGATGCGTCGGTCGAACTCCAGGATTTGGGCCTTCAGGGCGCGCAACTGGCTGCCGAGAGCCGCAAGACAAGCACGGGCTACCTCGGGGAGCCGGCGGTCAGCTGGATCGGCGACGACTTCCAGCAATTGCTCGACACCCCTGCGTCCGACAGGTGCGACAATCCCGAACTCGGTAAGATAGGCACGGATTGAATTGATCACGGCAGTCTGCTGGCGGATGAAGAGATGGCGCGCCCGGTGAAGCATCAGACAGCTCTGTTGCTCGACCGTCTTGGTTGGCACGAACCGCATGTTGGGCCTCGTAACCGCCTCGCAAATCGCCTCCGCGTCCGTGCTGTCGTTCTTCTGTCGCTTGACGTACGGCTTCACGTAGGCCGGAGGCATCAACCGCACCGCATGCCCCAACGCCTGCAGCTCGCGGGACCAATGATGGGATGACGCGCAAGCCTCGATCCCGACCAGGCATGGCGGCAGCTTCTGGAAAAATGCCAGGACGTGCTGGCGCCTCAACCGACGGCGTATGACCACCTGGCCGGCTGCATCAACGCCATGCACTTGAAAGACCGACTTCGCGATATCCAGACCGATTGTCGAAATTGACCGCATAGCTTGCTCCTCCGAATCGTGGGAGCCTCTAACGACGCCCACTCCTTGGCATTCTCGTGCCAGTGGAGGAGCCGTCCACAGCATCAGAAGCGGAAGGACGCTTGCCTTGCGGAGGTTCATGCTATGGGTGTCAAATTCATCAAAGAGACGGCAGAGTGAGTTCAAATGGATTTAGATCGTCCAGAATGGCTGACCATGCACGGCGGCTATCGTGTCCCCTACGATCCTCGCGATGCGTTGCTCGCCCTCGAAAGTGGCAAAAATGCTAAAGCCGCTTGGGATGAGCTTTGGAGCGAACTCTTCCACCAAGGTGACGTTGGCGAGGCATCTTATGCGGCCGTCCCACACTTAGTGCGTATTTATGCCTCTCGCGAGAGAGCGGACTGGAACACCTACGCGTTTGTCGCCATCATTGAGGGTGCCCGTCTGAATCCTGGCAATCCAAGGCTCCCCGCCAAAATGCGCGACCAATATGAGGCTGCCGTGCAGTCGCTAAGCCGGCAGGGCGTTCGCGAACTCGAAGCTGCAGTAGATCCCACTCTCGTCGCAAGTATCTTAGCGGTTATTGCAATTGCCAAAGGGCAGCCCACGCTCGGCAGGCTAGCTGTGGAGTTTGCCGAAGATGAACGACAAGAGATGATCAGATTCTGGGAAGGGCAGCATCGGTAGCGTGTCTTTCGTCGATGGACCAAGTCCGCCTTGGGTCATTCTCGACCGATTTCAACGTGGCTTCGTGATGTCCGCTTGTTCTCCGGCAGCGGACATCGGACCGCTGCCGTTTGTGAGTGCACGCCTAAACGACCGCGAGCACGCTGCGCTCCCTCTCCCGCTTGCGGGGGAGGGCTGGGTGGGGTATCGCCGCGAATCCCATTGTGGAGGGAGCCCCCGCCCGACGCACTCCGCGCGTCGGCCTCCCCCGCAAGCGGGAGAAGCGAAGCGAGTCGGCGGTCCGACTGATCCAACCCAATCTCGTCGCGCTTTAGCTGGACAGCACGAAAGTCGCACCGCCGGCAACGGTCGCGGCACGAATTTTCGGCGGCAACAACATCCGGTTGTTAAGCTTTTTCTGAGACTTTCCGGCAGGCGCTAATGCCTGGAGTTCCACTGGCCCCATGTTCAAGCTTCGATCGATTGCCGCCCGCCTGATTCTGGCGATTTCACTGACCGTTGCAGTCGCCTGCGCCATCCTCGGCGGCTTCTCCATCAGCCAGCAGCGCACGCTGACGCGGCTCGCGCTCGATCAGCAGCTCAAGCTGCAATATGACAGCGTGATTGCAGCGATCGAGTACGAGGGCCGCGCGGCGTTAGCCGTCAGCTCCGCCATTGCGGCGCTGCCGCCGGTCGGCGACGCGATCGTCAGGAACGATCGCGACGCCCTAGCGGCGCTGCTCGGGGATGCCAACAAGGCACTGATCGCGCAGGGTATCCCGCTGATTACGTTCCAGACACCGCCGGCGCTGTCGTTCTATCGGGTGCACGCGCCCAAGGTCTTTGGCGACGACGTATCCGGACGCCGCACGACCGTGGTCGAGGCAATAAGGAGCGGCCGGTCGATCGTCGGCGTCGAGCCTGGCCGCGAGGCACTCGGCATCTTCGGCATGACCCCGATCGTCCGCGAAGGCAAGAGCATTGCCAATGTCGACGTCGGCGCCGCCTTCGGCAAGGAATTCGTCGACCGTGCCAAGAAGCGCTTCGGCATCGACCTCGCCGTGCATTCCTTCGACGGCAAGACCTTCAGGCGGCTGTCCTCGACCTTCGGCGACACCGTGGTCGCGACCCAGGACGAGCTCAAGGGCGTGATGAACGGCGCAGCGCTGCTGCGCGACGCTGTTCTCGACGGCCATGCGGTGGAGCTCTATCTCGGGCAGATCAAAAACTATGCCGGCGAACCGGTCGCCGTGCTCGAGATCATCAAGGACACCAGCGACTATGAAGCCGCCGCGGCGAGCGCGCAACGCAATCTGATCTTCGGCACCGTCGCGATCCTGGCCGCGGCCGTGCTGCTCGCGTTCCTGCTCGGCCGCGGCTTGTCACGGCCGCTCACCGCGATCACCGCGGTCATGAACCGCCTGTCCAGCGGCGACACCAGCGTCACGATATCAGGCAGCGAGCGCCGCGACGAGCTCGGCACGATGGCGAAGGCGGTCGACGTGTTCCGCCGCGGCATGCTCGAAACCTCTTCGCTGCGCGATGCACAGGAGGCCGACAAGGTGAAGGCCGCGGCCGACAAGCAGGCGCTGCAGCGGCAGATGGCCGACCGCTTCGAATCCGATGTCAAGGGCATGGTCGCCGCCGTCGCGCGGTCGTCGAGCGCCATGCAAGGCGTCGCCAACGAGATCACCACCAGCGTCAACGGCGCCTCGGAACGGACCGCGGCGGCCGCCGCCGCATCCGAGGAGGCGTCGGCCAGCGTCAATGCGGTCGCAGCCGCCACCGAAGAGCTGGCCTCCTCGATCACCGAGATCGGCCGCCAGGTCACCCATTCCAGCCGCGTCGCCGACAATGCCGTGGCCAAGGCGATGGAGACCACGGAGATGGTGACGAGCCTCGCCGCATCCGCCGAGAAGATCGGCGACGTGCTGCGCCTGATCAGCGCGATCGCGAGCCAGACCAATCTGCTGGCGCTCAACGCCACCATCGAGGCGGCGCGCGCCGGCGAGGCCGGCCGCGGCTTCGCCGTGGTCGCCGCCGAAGTAAAGGGGCTGGCGAGCCAGACCGCGAAGGCGACCGAGGAGATCGCCGGCCAGGTCGGCGCGATCCAGTCCGCCACCGGCAATTGCGTCAGCGCGATCGGCGACATCAGCGGCACCATCCGCGAGATCTCGGGCATCGCCACCGCCATCGCGGCCGCCGTCGAGCAGCAGGACTCGGCGACGCGGGAGATCGCCCGCAGCGTGCAGCAGGCGTCCTCCGGCACCGTCGAGGTCTCCGCCAATATCGCGGGCGCCAGCGAAGCCGCCGGCCAGTCCCGCGCCCTCACCGGCAATGTGCTGGATACGTCCAGCGAGCTCGGCGATCACGCCTCCGCGCTGTCGCACAGCGTCGATACGTTCCTCGCCGGCCTGCGCAACGCGGCCTGAGCGGCGGGCTATGTGTCGTTGAAGGCGCTATGGTAGATTGGCGCGATACGTCGTCCTCGCGGAGCCCTCCATGCGCAAGCCGGCAATATCGACCAGCAAGGCTGTACGCCCCCCGCAGCCGAAAGCGGAAGACGCGCTGTTTGACGCCTACCCTGCCGCCGTCAAGGCCAAGCTGCTGGCGCTGCGGCGACTGATCTTCGAGACCGCGAAGGCAACCAGGGGCGTCGGCGCGCTGGAAGAGACGCTGAAATGGGGGCAGCCGAGCTACCTTACGCCGGAGACCGGCAGCGGCAGCACGGTCCGGATCGATCAGGTGAAGCCCGCCGCCGACCAGGTCGCGGTCTACTTCCACTGCCAGACCAATCTGGTCGAGACCTTCCGCGAGCTCTATCCCGAGCTCAGCTACAGCGGCAACCGCGCGATCCTGCTCGATGTCGCGGCCAAGCTTCCGGAGTCCGCGCTGCGCCACTGCGTGGCGCTGGCGCTGACCTATCATCTGAAGAAGAAAGCGACGTAGGGCGTGATGGCGACGGCGGCACCTCCCTCTCCCCGTTCTTACGGGGAGAGGGTTGGGGTGAGGGACCGTCTCCGCGCAAACGGTGACAGCTGTGTTTGCGGAGGCTCCCCCTCACCCGGAACGCATCTAACGATGCGTTCCGACCTCTCCCCGCACGCGGGGCGAGGTAAGCGGAGCGCGACGTTCGATTCGAGATAACATTTCTCGCTCAAGGCTTCGCTACGCCGCCGTCGCGACGCGCTGCGCCTTCAAGAGGCTGATAACCTCGGCGTTCGGCCGTGCGCGGCTGAACAGAAAGCCCTGGCCCTCGTGGCAGCCCTCGGCGCGCAGGCAGCTCAGCTCCGCCTCGGTCTCGACGCCCTCCGCGGTGATGGTGACGCCGAGCCCCACGCCGAGGCTGACGATCGAACGCACGATCGCCTGCGCGTCCGGGTTCGCGCCGAGGTCGCGCACGAACGACTGGTCGATCTTGATCTTGTCGAACGGAAAGCTGCGCAGGTAGCTCAGGCTCGAATAGCCGGTGCCGAAATCGTCCATCGACATCCGCACCCCGAGCGCGCGCAGCGCATGCAGCGTCGCCAGCACCTGGCTGCTCTTCTCGAGCAGCAGCGTCTCGGTGATTTCGAGCTCGAGCCGCCGCGCCGGCAGGCCGGACTGCCGCAACGCGTCGGTGATCAGCGCCAACAGATTGCCGGTGCGGAATTGCAGCGGCGACAAATTGACCGCGACGCGGACGTCGTCGGGCCATTGCGCCGCGTCCCTGCAGGCGCGATGCAGCATCAGCGCCCCCAGCGGATTGATCAAGCCGGTCTCCTCGGCCACCGGGATGAACTCGCCGGGCGAGATCATGCCGCGCTCCGGATGCGGCCAACGCACCAGCGCCTCGAAGCCGGTGATGCGTCCGCTGGTGAGATCGACCAGCGGCTGGTAATAGGGCCGCAGGCCCTCATTCTGGATCGCATCGCGCAGATCGATCTCGATCTTGCGGCGGCTCTGCGCACGCGCGTCCATCTCGGCTTCGAAGAAGGAGAAGGTGCCGCGGAATTCGCTCTTGGCGCGCGACAGCGCCATGTCCGCGCTCTTCAAGAGCTTCTCGGAATCCTCGCCGTCGCCGGGCGACATCGCGATCCCGATGCTGGCGCCGACCACCACCGAATGGCCATCGAGCAGATAGGGCTCGCCGATCGCATCCAGGATCCGCCGCGCCAGCAGCACCGCGTCCTCGGGCCGCATCACGCCGCCCTGCACGATGGTGAACTCATCGGAGTTGAGCCGGGCCAGCGCGTCTTCCTCGCGCAGCGTCGAGCGCAGCCGCTTGGCGACCCCGCGCAACAGCTTGTCGCCGATGCCGTGGCCGAGCGTGTCGTTGACCGCCTTGAAATTGTCGAGCCCGAGCATCAGCACCGCGACCTTGTCGGTCGAGCGGCGGGTGTGCTGCAGCATGTCTTCCATCTGCTGGCGAAGCAGATTGCGGTTCGGCAGGCCGGTCAGGCTGTCGTGCTGGGCCATGAAGGCCAGCCGCGCCTCGGCGCGCTTGCGTTCGGTGATGTCCATCAGCGCGAGCAGCATCGCCGGCTGGTCGCCATGCATCAGCTGGCGCGAATAGATCGCCAGGTCGATCAGCGTGCCGTCCGCGCGCACATGCTTCCAGGTCCGCGCCGCCTGCTCGTCGCTGCTGCGGCCGGCGGCCCAGGGCAGCTCGGCATCGAACGCCTGCAGGCTCTTGATCGTCATCTTCTCGAATTCGGCACGAACATAACCATAGTGCGCGATCGCGGCGTCGTTGACCGCGAGGATCTTTTCGCCGTCGAGCGCGCACAGGATCATCGGCACCGGATTGCCGTCGAACAGCAGGCGGAACGACGCCTCGCGCTGTTTCAGTTCGGTGATGTCGACGCGCAAGCCGACGATGCCGCCGTCCGCGGTCAGCCGCTCCTCGATCAACACCACGCGGCCATCGGCCAGGACCTGCTCGTGCCGCTCACCCGGCTGGTACATCTTCTCGAGCCGCTCGGCGATCCACTCTTCCTCGCGCCCGGCGGCCTCGGGATAGTCGCCTCGCGCGACGCCGACGCGGATGGTGTCTTCCAGGCGCGCGCCTTGCTCGAACAGGTCGGAACTACGCTTGTAGATTTCCGAGTATTTCTTGTTCCAGAGGGTGTAGCGGCCTTCGGGGTCCAGGAACACGATGCCTTGCGGCAGGATGTCGATCGCCTCACGCAGCCGCGCATTGGACTTGCGGGCCTCGGCGATCGCGGCATCGGCCTGCGCGCGCTGGCGTACCAGTTCGCCGATCTCGACGGCGGTCCGGCGCGAACTGCCGGACATCTTCGGCATCGGTCTGGGCCGGCGGCCCTGAGGACCGGACAGTTTGGCCTGCTTCGGCTTCTTGATCTTTTTCGGCCGCATCATCGGTATCGCACGCCCCACGCGCATTCCAGTTCGGCGACATTTCTGCGATAAGTGTCTGAAAAATTGGTATCTCTCGGCGAATAGCTGCGCTGCCTGAGAAAACCGTACCTGCCCGCTTTGCAGGCGAGCTCACGCCGGATGCGAGGGGCCGGCGCTGCGCAAGCGTCGCTGCGCGCAGATTTGCAGCGTGGAAGCGCCGGAGCGTGGTGAAGGAAGGGTAAACCAACGTCCGCCTGCACAGTGAATGCGCCGAAAAAGCTGCAAGCGCATTAATGTTTGCCAGCGTGTGACAGGGTTATCACAGGGTTAAGGCACCGCCCGTTTGCGCGCGAGCGGCGGAGCTAGAGCTTCGGTTCTGATTGAATCAGAACCGAGGCTCTAGATTCTTGTTTTGACGCGTTTTCTTCACGCGAACCGGTGTCCACTTCGCTCGAAAACGCTTTAGTTGGTGATCTCGATCCGCGTGCCGCCGCGGCCATTGCGCTCGACCAGCCCGTAGAGCTGTGCGGCGTGCGAGGGGTTCAGGCGCACGCAACCATGCGAGGCCGGTCCGCCGAGACGCGTGAGTTCGTTGGTGCCGTGGATGGCAAAGCCGCCGTGGAAGAAGATCGAGTACGGCATCGGCGAGTTGTAGTATTTCCGCGAGTACCAGCGGCGCGCCATCATCTGCGGACGGAACACGCCGTTCGGCGTGCCGTAGCCGCGGCGCCCGGTCGACACCAGCCAGTTATAGCGCGTCGCGCCGTCGACGCTCACCGCCATGCGCTGCGATGATTTATCGATGTGGACGACGATGTCGGCTTTCGCCGGAGAGAGCGCCAATGTCGACGCGGCAATCGCGGCGGCAAACGCCAGCCGTACGCAACATACGCTTGTCATCACAACGCCTGCCTGAAATGATTGCGCGCATGATGTCGCCTGCTGCGCGCTTGTAAAGTGGCGTGGATCACATGCGAGCTGGCAAGCCGCGAGTAATCTTGATCCGCCTTGTGGGCGATCAAGCAAATGGGATGAAAGCGCGGTTGGCCTGCTTCGAATCCATGTTAGCCTTGCGCAGACAGAGTGATCCGAATGACACCCCGCCTGCGTCTGATCCCGCTCCTGATCTCGACCCTCCTCGCCTGCAGCATCTCCGCGCATGCGCAGGACAAGGGCTCGCTCAATCCGCAGCCATTGCCGCCGCTCGCTAACCCCAGCGATCCAAAGATCGGGGCGAAGCATCTGTTCGCCCGCAAGGTGCTGCCGGCGGCGCTGCCGACCCAATCGATCGGCGGCTACACCAAGGGCTGTCTTGCCGGCGCCGCGCAGATGCCGTTGAACGGCGACACCTGGCAGGTGATGCGCCTGTCGCGCAACCGCTATTGGGGTCACCCCGACATGATCGCGCTCCTGAAGCGGCTTGCGGCTAACGCACACAGGGACGCCGGCTGGCCCGGCATCCTGGTCGGCGATATCGGCCAGCCGCGCGGCGGCCCCGCGCTCTCGGGTCATGCCAGCCACCAGATCGGGCTCGACGCCGACATCTGGCTGACGCCGATGCCCGATCGCAAATTGTCGCGCGAGGACCGCGAGGAGATGTCGGCGGTGATGATGGTGCGTGACGACCGGCTCGATATCGATCCGCGCGTGTTCACGCCGGCCCATGTGCTGGTCCTCCGCGACGCGGCGCGCGAGCCTGCGGTGCAGCGCGTCTTCGTCAATCCCGCGATCAAGAGGGCGCTGTGCCGCGAGGCCAAGGGCGACCGCGGCTGGCTGTCAAAGATCCGGCCGTGGTGGGGCCACGACTACCACTTCCACATCCGCATGCGGTGTCCGTCCGGCAGCCCGGCATGCGAGGGACAGAAACCGCAGACGGAGGGCGAAGGCTGCAAGCCGTCCGATCTCGCCTTCTGGTTCAAGGACTCGGTGCTGCATCCGAAGCCTCCGCCGAAGCCGCCGAAACCGCGCCCGCCGATGACGCTGGCGCAGATGCCGGCGGCCTGCAAGACGGTGCTGAACGCAGCCGACGCCAAGCAGTAATATTCAGAGCAATAACATCCTTGTCAGGCGACTTTTCCGGCCGGCTCGAACTGCGTTATGATTGCGCGTCGTCGCGCCGTAAGCGTGTTCGAGCGATGGATCGGGGCCGCTGATCTCTTTCATCCGTCACATTTTGCATTGGACCAGTCATGCGCAAATCGCTCCTCGCCGCATCGCTCCTGCTTGCCTCAGTTCCCGCCTTCGCGGCGGAAGAGCCGAGCGGCTGCGACAAATTCAAATTGTCGATCGACCGCGCGCGCGCCGCGCTCACCGCGCCCGATCGCGCCAAGCTTGCCTCGGGCAGCGAACAGGCCGCACTGCCGCCGACCGCCATCACGCTGGCGCTGGTCGCGCCCGGCGAGGCCAAACTGCCGAGCCCGCCGGAGCGCGCACCGAAGGATGGCACCTTCGCCGGCTTCACCAGCTTCAAGGCCGCACCGAAGGCCGGGCTCTATACCGTCAGCCTGTCGGCCGGCGCCTGGGTCGACCTGGTGCAGGACGGGCATTTCCTGAAGCCGAAGGCCTTCAGCGGCGCGACCGACTGCGACGGTATCCGCAAGACCATGAAATATGACCTCACTGCCAGCCCCTTCGTGCTGCAGGTCAGCGGCTCAAAAGAGAATTCGCTGTCGATCGCGATCCAGCCGTCGGACGAATAACACGACCGGTCAGACAAACGGTCGCCTTTACCGTAAGCCCCAGCCTGCTATGTTTGCAGTGCGATATCCCCGAGGACCGTAAGTCCTTCGGGGACCAGCGGAACAGCGCTTCCGTCCGTCGCGCCCAGAACCCCCAACGCCTGGTTTGCGCGCGCCTGTTCGTGCGCGAGCTCGCACGGAGCGCTTTCCATGTCACGACTTGCCGGACTTTTCACTGCCTTCGTCATCCTGCTCGGTGCGATCCATTCGCCCGCAAGCGCCGAAGACAAGACGCTCACCATCTTTGCTGCCGCCTCGATGAAGAACGCGCTCGACGAGATCGATGCGGCCTACACCGCCAAGGCCGGCGTCAAGATCAGCGCCAGCTATGCCGCGAGCTCGGCATTGGCAAAGCAGATCGAACAGGGCGCCCCGGCCGACGTGTTCGTCTCCGCCGACACCGACTGGATGGACTATGCGATCAAGCAGAAGAACATCAATGAAGCGACGCGGGTGAACCTGCTCGGCAATTCGATCGTGCTGATCGCGCCGAAGGATTCCATGATCGGCAATGTCAGCATCGGACCCGGCTTCGATCTCGCCAAGCTCGCCGGCGACGGCAAGATCGCCACCGGCGACGTCAAGGCGGTGCCGGTCGGCAAATACGCCAAGGCCGCGCTCGAGAAGCTCGGCGCCTGGCAGGCCGCGGAGCCGAAATTCGCGATGGCGGAAAGCGTGCGCGCGGCACTGACGCTGGTGGCGCGCGGCGAAGCCGTGCTCGGCATCGTCTATTCGACCGACGCCAAGGTCGAGCCGGGCGTGAAGATCATCGGCACCTTCCCGGCCGACACCCATCCCGCGATCATCTACCCGGTTGCGGCGACCACGACCGCCAAGCCCGAGACCGCTGACTATCTCGCCTTCCTGCGCTCGTCCGCGGCGAAGACGATCCTCGAGAAGTACGGCTTCAAGTTCCTGATCAGCCCGACGACCTGAGCCCAGCGCCGCCGATTTGACGTTCCTCCAGCGATTGCCGCGCGCATCGTGAGGGACGTCAAATCGACCAGCGGCACTGGCCTATTGACTCTTACTGGTGTCTGTTCCCGAAGTTCGTAACTGAGGAGCCGCACTTGCATACGAACTTCGGGAATAGACACTAGTGTTTGAGATCTCGCCGACCGAATGGACGGCGATCCTGCTGTCGCTGCGGGTCGCTGTCATCGCAACGCTGGTGGCGACCCCGTTCGGGGTAGCGCTCGCCTGGCTGCTGGCGCGGCGCGATTTCTGGGGCAAGTCGCTGCTTGATGCCGCCGTGCATCTGCCGCTGGTGCTGCCGCCCGTCGTCACCGGCTATCTGCTGCTGCTGACCTTCGGCAAGCGCGGACTGGTCGGCGGCTGGCTGGCCGATCATCTCGGCATCGTCTTCGCGTTCCGCTGGACCGGCGCTGCACTCGCTTGCGGCGTGATGTCGTTTCCGCTTCTGGTGCGCCCGATCCGGCTCTCGATCGAGGCGGTCGACCGCCGCCTCGAGCAGGCCGCCGAGACGCTCGGCGCCGCGCCCTGGCGGGTGTTCGCAACGGTGACGCTGCCGCTCGCGCTGCCGGGCGTGCTGGCCGGCATGGTGCTCGGCTTTGCCAAGGCGATCGGCGAGTTCGGCGCGACCATCACCTTCGTCTCCAACATCCCCGGCGAGACCCAGACCATTTCATCGGCGATCTATTCGCTGATCCAGACGCCTGACGGCGACACCGCCGCGGCGCGGCTCGTGATCATCTCGATCGTGCTCGCGGTTGGCGCACTGGTCGCGGCTGAAGTGTTTGCGCGCCGCGCCACGGCGCGCCTGCACGGACAATAGCGATGCTGCGCGTCGACATCACCAAGCAGCTCGGCGAGTTCTCGCTCGCGGCGTCGTTCACCAGCGAGGGCCGCGTCACCGGCCTGTTCGGCGCGTCCGGCTCCGGCAAGACGTCGCTGATCAACACCGTCGCAGGCCTGGTGCGTCCTGATCGCGGCACCATCGTGATCGACGGCGAGACGGTCGATGATACCGCAGCCGGCATCCATGTCCCGACCTACCGGCGGCGCATTGGCTACGTCTTCCAGGACGCGCGGCTGTTTCCGCATCTCGATATCAGGCAGAACCTCGATTACGGCCGCCGGATGAACGGGCTCACGGAGGATCCTGCGCAACACAAGCGCGTCGTCGATCTGCTCGACATCGGCACCCTGCTCGACCGGCGCCCCGGAAAGCTCTCCGGCGGCGAGCGCCAGCGCGTCGCGCTCGGCCGCGCCCTCTTGTCCAAGCCGCGGCTGTTGCTGCTGGATGAGCCGCTGGGCGCGCTCGACGAGAGCCGCAAGCTCGAGATCCTGCCCTATCTGGTGCGGCTGCGCGACGAGGCCGGCGTCCCGATGGTCTATGTCAGCCACGACGCGGCCGAGCTTCGCCAGCTCGCCACCCAGATCGTGATGCTGCGCCGCGGCCAGGTCACCGCGTTCGGCGGTGTTAAGGTGTTGACGGGCGGCGCGTAGCTGGCCGTTTTTCCGAAAGTCGGCATAAGATAGCCCATCTTGTCTGCTAGGCCCGGATCGGGACGTCCGATCGGGCATGGGGAAAGGTGCACTTTGCGACTGACTGGCTGGGTATTGCTGCTGATCGGCGGGCTGCTGTGCGCCACGATTTCGTGGGCTGCGATCGGCTTCCTGCTCATGGGCATCGGCCTGATCTCGCTGCAGGTCGCCGAGCGCCGCCGACGCCTCGGTGATGATGCCGTGCCGGCCGGGGCTGGGGGATTTACCCCACCGCGCCTCGGTGCCGGGCTACAGCCGCCGACCCTCGACCCGGTCGCCGGCCAAGACACTGGCCGAGACACTGACCAGGACACCGGACCGCAGCGCCAGCCGCGCCGGGTGGCCTGGCCCGACAAGAACGGTGACGCGCCCTATGACCGGCAGGCCTGGCGCCGGCTGGTCGAGAGCGATCCCGATCTCGCCCAGCTTGCCAAGGTGCTGGCCGATTACGGCCCGCAATATGTCGATGAGCTCGCGGCCAGCTATCTCGCCGCTCCCGACAAGAGCCGCCTGGGCGCGATCGTCGACGGCATCATCGCGCGC
>NZ_JACMYP010000134.1 GCF_020889705.1 Bradyrhizobium altum
GTCGATTTGCGGAGCAAATCGGGTGAGGGGCCGCAGGTCTGACGAGGGACCGTAACCCCTCACCCGGCGCTGCGCGCCGACCTCTCCCAAGGGAGAGGTGAACCTCCGACCTCACGCCTTCGCCACGCTCGCATCGATCACGAGCTTCGCCACCGTGAGCGCCGACTGCGCCGGTCCCTCTTCCGACTGCTGGCCGGTGCTGTAGATGCCCTCGATCAGGAGCAGCAGGGCATCGCCGAGCACGGCGGGGTGACGCGCCCCCATGCTGCTTGCGAGCTCGCGCAGGCGCTTGCGAAAAACCTTCTTGTGTGCTTCGGCGACCTGCCGCGCGGGATTGTCCCGCGCCGGATATTCCACGGTGGCGTTGCTGAGGCCGCAGCCGCGATAGCCCTTGCGCACGGCGCGCGTCGACAGCTCACGAATATAGGCGAGCACGTGCTCGCGCGCATCTGAATAGGATTTGCCGCCGGGCTTCTCGAACCTCTCCCAGAAGTCCAGCTCGTAGTCGCGCATATAGGCGGCGGCGAGATCGTCCTTGGATGCGAAGCTGCGATAGAGGCTCGGCTTGGTGACGCCGGCCCGGTCGACCACCTCGTCGACGCCGACAGCGCGGATACCCTCGCGATAGAACAGCTCGGCCGCGGAGGCGCGGATCCGGTCGGCGGCGCGGACCGGACGTTCCGCAGACGGCTCGACGGCTTTCTTCATGACGACTCCCTCCCGATTTTACACGCGGCACGCTTGACAATGTTACTGACCGGTACGTATACATGCCGCATCGCAATACGTACCGGTAAGTAACATGCCCAATGCCTGCATTCAACCCGCCCCCGTGTCGAGACGGCCGTTCGGCCAGAACTACGCCTTCGTCGTCGTCGCCGTGATCTTCCTCGCGCTGCTCGCGTCAGCCGGCCTGCGTTCAACGCCGGGCGTGCTGATGCTGCCCCTGCAAAAGGCCTTCGGCTGGGACGTCGGCGTGATCTCGTCGTCGGCTGCGGTCGGCATCTTCCTCTACGGCCTCGCCGGCCCGTTCGCCGCGGCCGTGATGCAGCGCTTCGGCATCCGCCGCACGGTGCTGGGCGCGCTGGTGCTGATGTCGGCCTCGACCGGCGTCAGCTACTTCATGACCGCGCCGTGGCAATTGTTCCTGACCTGGGGGCTGCTCTCCGGCATCGGCTCGGGCGCGGTCGCCAACGTGCTCGGCGCCACCATCGTCAATCGCTGGTTCACCACCAATCGCGGCCTCGTCATGGGGCTGCTGACGGCCAGCACCGCGACCGGCACGCTGATCTTCATGCCGGGGCTCGCGGCGCTGGTGGAATGGGGCGGCTGGAAGCCGGTGGTGCTGACGGTGGCCGCGTGCTCCGCAGCGCTCATTCCCCTGGTGTATTTCCTGGTGCCGGAGCGGCCCGCCTCGGTCGGCCTGCGCTCGTTCGGCAGCCAGCACGAGGATCATGCCGCGCCGCCGGCACAAGGCAACCCGTTCACCGCCGCGTTCAGCAACCTGGCGCGCGCAGCGAAAACGCGGGCGTTCTGGTTCCTGTTCGCCACCTTCTTCATCTGCGGCTTCACCACCAACGGTCTGGTCGGCACCCATCTGATCGCGTTCTGCGGCGACCATGGCATCGTCGAGGTGCAGGCGGCGAGCCTGCTCGCGCTGATGGGATTCTTCGATCTGTTCGGGACCACGCTCTCGGGCTGGCTCACCGACCGCTTCGATCCGCGCAAGTTGCTGTTCTTCTATTACGGACTGCGCGGCCTGTCGCTGATCTACCTGCCCTACTCGGATTTCTCGCTGGTCAGCCTGTCGGTATTCGCGGTGTTCTATGGTCTCGACTGGATCGCGACCGTGCCGCCGACCGTGCGCATCGCCAACGAGGCGTTCGGCGACAAGAACGCACCGCTGGTGTTCGGCTGGGTGGTCGCAGGCCATCAGCTCGGCGCCGCCTGCGCCGCGTTCTTTGCCGGCTTCATGCGCTCGGCCCAGGGCGATTATCTGCAGGCCTTCATGATCGCCGGCTTGACCGGCATCGTCGCGGCCGTCCTGTCACTGACGATCACCCGGCGGCCGGCGCAACCGGTCCTGGTCGCAGCGTAAGCACGCGCTGACCTCGTTGGCGTATCGACGAACTGCAATTGAGAAGCATCCCGGTTTTCCGGCGGACGCGCGGGTCGCCGATCGCGAGTGGGTGTCCCACGTCCGCCGGTTGCTTTCGAGCCAAAGCAGATATCATACGGCAGGCAGCCGGTAGTCTGGCCAAGGACCACCCGTTTCAGCCCGACTATTCCTGGGACCTGTTGCGCAACCGAGGGCGATCTGCCAATTTTCAACCTTTCGTAGACGGCGATCCATCGCGGGGCTTCCGACATGTCTGGTAGCGTAAGGGCCAAGACCTGAAGCTATTGACTCGCTTGTTGCAGCTGCTTTTGAGAACACGGATCGGACCTGGAGCGTTTGAAGAAGTTCGATGCCCGAAACAGGTGAACCTCAAAAATCCAATTCGACCGGCTTGCAGCTCGCCTTCGGGCAGGCTGTCGCGCTGCATCAGCGGGGGCAGTTGGCCGCAGCAGAGAATATCTACGAAGACATTCTCCGGCAGCAGCCAAACGACTTCAACGCGCTGCATCTGTTAGGCCTGATTTCCGCGCAGACCGGCCGCAGCGAGCGCGGCGTTGACCTGATCCGGCGAGCGATCAGGCTCAACGGCAACGTCGCGGACGCGCACAACAACCTCGGCAACGCGCTGCGCGATTTGCGTCGCCTCGACGAAGCGCTCGCGAGCTTCGACAGGGCAACCGCGCTCAAGCAGGACCTTGCGCCGGCGCTCTACAATCGCGGACTTACGCTCGCAGAGCTTGGGCGCCACGAGGAGGCGCTCGCAAGCTACGATCGCGTGATCGCGCTCGTGCCTGACCATGCGGATGCCTATCGAAACAGGGGCGCCGCACTGAGGAAGCTGGAGCGGCTCGAGGAGGCCCTGGCGAGCCTGGACCGGGCGATCGCGCTCAAGCCCAACGATGCCGGTGCACACAACGATCGTGGCAACGTGCTCAATGACCTCGAAAGGTTCGATGATGCGCTCGCGAGCTACGACCGGGCGCCGGGAATTGCCGGCGCGTGTTACAACCGCGGCAACGTGCTGATCAAACTGGATCGTCTCGAAGAGGCAGTTGCAAGTTTCGACAAGGCGATCGCACTGCGGCCCGACTACGCCGAGTCCTACAACAACCGCGGCACGGCGCTGTTGAAGCTCCTGCATCATGAGGCGGCGCTCGCCAGCATCGACAAGGCGATCCAGCACAAGGGCGACGATGCGGCTGCCCACGCCAACCGCGGCAAGGTTCTATCCATTCTGGCGCGCTATGAGGAGGCACTCGCTGCCTATGACAAGGCCGTCGCGCTCAAGCCGGACCAGGCCGAGATCGAAGGCTATCGTCTGCACGCCAAATCCCACATGTGCGACTGGGTCGACTTCGATGCCGAGTGCAGCCAATTGATCGAGTCGATCAGGAATCGGGACGCGACGACGCCGCCATTTCTGTTTTGTAGCGTTCCTGCATCGGCCGGCGACCAACTGCTCTGCGCCACGCGATGGACCGCGAAGAATCATTCGCCGTCTGAAAGGCAGCGCTGGCGGGGCGAGCGCTACCATCACGATCGAATTCGCATCGGCTATTTCTCGTCGGATTTTTGCAACCACGCGACATCGCTTTTGATGGCAGGGATGTTCGAGTGCCACGACCGGTCGAAATTCGAGACGGTGGCAATCTCATGGTCACCCAACGACCCTTCGGAGATGCGTCGACGGCTGGAGGCGTCGTTCGATCGATTTGTCGAGGTCCGGGACATGAACGACGATGAGGTCGCCGACCTGATCAGACGATTGGAAATCGACATCCTGGTTGATTTGAAAGGCTTTACCGCGGATCCCGCACCAGAGTCCTTGGCCGCCGGCCTGCCCCCATCCAGGTCAATTATCTGGGTTACCCGGGAACGCTCGGTGCCCCGTTCATCGACTACATCATCGCCGACCGTACCGTGATCCCGGATCATCATCGCGAATTCTACAGCGAAAAGGTGGTCGCCCTGCCCAACAGCTATCAGGCCAACGACGACAAGCGGGTCATTGCCGATCGCGTGCTTACGCGCGGCGACGTGGGGCTGGCACCGACGGGCTTCGTGTTCTGTTGCTTCAACAACAACCACAAGATCGCGCCTGACATGTTCGATCGGTGGATGAGGATTCTCGGCCGCGTCGAGGGCAGCATGTTGTGGCTGCTCGAAGGCAACGCCCGCGCTGCCGCAAATCTGCGCAAGGAGGCGGTCGCGCGTGGCGTCGCTGCGGAGCGCCTTGTGTTCGCACCGCGCGTGTCGATACCCGACCATCTCGCCCGCCATCGCCTCGCCAGCCTGTTCCTCGACAGCACTCCCTACAACGCGCACACGACCGCCAGCGATGCGCTATGGGCCGGCCTGCCGGTGCTGACCATTCTCGGCGACACGTTTGCCGGTCGGGTCGCGGCGAGCTTGCTCCATGCGATCGGCCTGCCCGAGCTTGTTGCGGAATCGCCGGAGGCTTACGAGCGCATGGCGGTCGATCTTGCGACCGATCCTTCGAGGCTCGCGGCGCTCAGAACCAGGCTGGCGGCCAATCGGCTGACGGCGCCATTGTTCGACACCAGACGCTTCACCCGACATATCGAGGCCGCCTACACCGCGATGTATGAGCGTCACCGGGCGGGCATCACGCCGGACCATATCGTCGTCCCGGCGTGATCGCTGATTGCGGACCCCTCCTGATCCTGGCGAGGATTGGTTATGGGTCAGTGAGCGGCTGTCGACGTGCTGCTCGGGCCAAGCTGCTCCGCCTCGCCGCGTCCCTGACGTAACGATCCGATCAGCAGGCCGACGAAGAGCAAGGCGCCGACAAAGGAAATGAATGACCCTACGATTACAGCGACGTGAGTGACGCCGGCAACCACAAGAACGAGCCCTGGGATGAAAATGACGACGCCGAGGTTCGCGACAGCGAACTGCCAGCGTACGAGCCGGGATGCGCCAAGTTCCGGGAAGGCTTGCAGGACGAGCCCGTAGAGACACATCGTCGCCCAGCCGAGCAGATTCAGGTGGGCGTGCACGACCACGTATTTGAAGTTCTCGGCAATACCCATGCCGATGCCGATGGCAAGTCCGATGCAAAGATAGATGGCGGCCACGATGATGTACCATCGCGCAATCGCGCTGGAGTGAAGTCGTTTCGACATTGGCGGCCTCTGCGTGAGCATGTCAGAATTCCTCGAAAAAGGCGGTCTCTCGCCCCGGCAAAATGCCGGCTTTGGCCTGAGTTCTTTCGAGCTGCGGACTTGAGCTGAAGGTCTTCGCATTTTCCTCGGTGTCCCAGTCGAACAGGATCAGCAGGTGGTTGGGGTTTGCCGTCGAGCGAAAGCGGCGGACGCGGCGACAATCATGCGCGGTTCGCGCCTCGGCATTCTTGTCGAAAACCTGTTTCCATCTGTCGAAGTCCTCGACATCGCCGCGAACCATCAGGACTGGCATTTTGGCCTCCATTTTTCAACTGCACCTTCAACTCGACAAGCACCCGAGCTCTAACAGGCTGGCGCGAACTGCCTGGTCGAGAGGCGTGTGAGGCTCGTCGCCGATCAACGCAATCAGCTTGGAATTATCGAGCCGAAGAGGGACATCCCAGAGATAGCGAACTTCTTCCACCTCACGCAGGAGCGGAACGAAGGGCGCGAGCAGCCGGACGGCGAGCCATGGAAAGCGGCGAATGGGGAGGTCGAGCCTTCCGGCCGCGCGACGAATGGATTGAGCGAGCTCGATCCCGGGCTCGATCCAGTGTCCGCCAAAGTGAAACACGTCGAACGACGGCAGATCGGCTTCGATCTCTGCAAGTCGCGCAATCGCCTCGGCGTAATCCGGCAGATAGGCCCAGGCATGACCCGTCGCAGGAGGACCAGGATATAAGATGGCACGCAGCGACTGCCTCGGCTTGATCAGAACATTCGAAAAATTTGAGGATGGCCCGTGTCCACCAAACACGTCGCCGGCGCGCACGACAAGCGATCGGGTCCCGGTCGCCGCCGCCGCCCTCAGCATGTCTTCCATCTCGCTGCGAACGCGGCCCTTGCGCGTGTTCGGCTGCTGCAGCGTTGTCTCGGACAACAGCGGACCGGCGTCCGCTCCGAAGTTATACAGATTGCCAGGGAAGATCAGTCGCGCGCTTGAGGCTCTCGCCGCTTCGATCGAGTTACGAAGCATCGGCATCGCGAGGCCACGCCAGTTCTTGTACCGCGGTGGATTGGCTGCGTGAACGATGAGGGCGACATCTCTGGCTGCGTTGACCACGTCATCCGCCTTCATCGCGTCTCCGTTGATCCAGGCGACGCCGTTCCCCGGCAGAGAGGCGGAGACCGGATTTGGCGTGCGGCTCAAGCACCGAAGGTGCCAGCCGCGGCGCACCAAGGCCCTTGCGACTTCGCGCCCTACGCCTCCCGTCGCTCCGATCATCAACGCCGTTTTCGTCATGCGTCTCACCGTTCCTCGCCGCGAACCGGTCCTCAAGCGGCAAAATCGTTGTCAAAGTTTGCATTCGATCTCGGCCTTGGCAGCAAGTGCTGATCAGATCCTGGGTGGTCGAGCCGAAGGTCGCCGGCCGATATCCCGTCCTGCGCCCTGTCCTGTTCCGAGACACGCATTCAAGAACTCCCGTTGATCGGTTCCCGTGGCACGACGTGTAGGAGGTGATCGGACCGGTGTTCTTGGGCTGGCGCACCGTGAGCTAGGACACAGACGCCACCGTTGACTTTTCGGGTCGGGTGACGCAATGCCGCAACAGCGGATGCCACGGCACGGGAACGAGCCGACGATGTCAGAGCAGCAGGCGCCTATGACTTTCCGGTTCTCGACCGCCGATTGGCCGGCACGGGACCGACTGGCAATCTGGCGCGAGTCGATCGGGCGCACGGTCATCCAGCTCGACACCGAGCCGTTGTCCGGCGGAGCGTTCCATGCCGAGGCGACGGTACTGGCGCTGCCCGGGCTTTGGCTCGGTTCCTGGGCATTGGCCAATTTGCGCGCCGCCGTGACCCGCGAGTTGCTCGATGGCAGCGACGATCTCGTGCTCGGGATCGCGCTGAGCGGCGCGCCCATCATCACGCACCGGAAACGCGAGGCCACCGGCGACACCGGCGATGCCATTCTGATGTCGACCGCAGAACCGCGGGTGAGCGTCTACCCGTCGCTTGTGCGCTTCCTCAGTCTGCGGCTGCCGCGCAAGGCGCTTACGCCGTTCGTGCCCAACCCCGAGGATGCGCTGATGCGTCCGGTCCCACGCGACATCGAGGCGTTGCGGCTGCTTACCTTTTATGCCGACGAGCTGAACCGCATGGATCGGATGGCCACAGGCGAGCTGCAGCATGTCGTCGTCACCCATCTGTACGACCTCGCGGCGTTGGTGATCGGTGCCACGCGCGATGGCGCGGCCGTCGCTGAGAGCCGCGGGCTGCGCACGGCGCGGCGCGCCGCCGTCAAGGCCGATATCAATTCCCATCTTGGCGATCCCGCCCTCACATTGACCGCGGTTGCCGCGCGCCAGCATCTGTCGCCGCGCAGCCTTCAAAGGCTGTTCGCCGAACAGGACACGAGTTTCTCGGAATACGTGCTCGGCGCGCGCCTCGCTCACGCCTATCGCCTGCTGACCGATCCACGCTGGCGCGACCGCAACATCTCCAGCATCGCGTTCGAAGCCGGGTTCGGCGACCTGTCCTACTTCAACCGCGCCATTCGCCGCCGCTACGGCGCGACGCCGTCGGAGATTCGCGCAACGCCAAGGCGTTGATGACGCGTCGGATCGATGGCGCCTCAAACCGGGCCCTTGACGCGACTGTCCTAGCTTCCCCGCCCTGCCCCGCCGTAGAACGGGTATGAGTTCCCTCTGAAGGCGGCGAGCGGTTGACCGGTTGGAAACACGGTCGAGAGCATCATGCGAGCAGGTGATCCAGACTCCGCGTTCCCGAAATTGCCGGACTCCAGCACGTTTCGATTCTCGAGCGCCGATTGGCCGGAGCGGGACCGGTTGATGATTCTGCGGGAGGTCATCGGACGCGCGACCGTGAAGTTCGATCTCGGGCCGCTTTCCGACGACCCGTTCCGCGCTGACCTGGTGGTGCAGGCGCTCCCTGGCCTCGCGATCGTGTCGGGCGCGAGCGTCAATATACGCGCGGCAAGGACGCGCGATCTGCTCGACGACCGTGACGACCTCGTTCTGAAGGTCTTTACGAGCGGGACCGGGGTCGCAGCGCAAGGCGGTCGAGAAGTCACGCTCCGTGCGGGCGACGCGCTGTTGATGTCGGCCGCGGAGACCAGCATGTCCGCCACGTCGTCACCGTCATGCTTCATCACGATTCCGCTGCAGCGCAAGGCCGTCGCATCGCTCGTGTCCAGGCCCGAGGATGCGCTGATGCGTCTGCTGCCCGGCACGGACGCGCTGCGTCTACTCGTGAACTATGTCAGGCAGTTGCAGACCGGGGCGCGACCGACGACGTACGAGCTGCAGCGCGCCGCCGTCACCCATGTGTACGATCTTGCAGCGCTCGCGATCGGCGCCACGAACGATGGAGCGGCGCTGGCCGAAAGCCGCGGGCTGCGGGCCGCGCGGCTCGCCGCGATCAAGGCCGACATCAGCGCGCATCTCTGCGATCCCGACCTGTCGCTGAACGCGGTCGCAGCGCGCCAGCGTCTTCCGCCGCGCAGCGTGCAGCGGCTGTTTGCGGACCAGGACACAAGCTTCTCGGAATTCGTGCTGGATGCCCGCCTGACCAGCGCGCATCGGCTGCTGACCGATCGGCTCTGGGACGAACGCAACATCTCCAGCATCGCGTTCGAAGCCGGATTCGGAGACTTGTCCTACTTCAACCGCATCTTCCGCCGCCGTTACGGCGCAACGCCTTCGGAAATTCGCGCAGCGGCGCGGCGTTGAAAAGCTGCGCCGCGGCGCTGCGAACTCATACTCGATTGAAATTGCTTGTGATTTTGCCCAACCCAATGGTTCGGCAGCCGCCAGCGCCGGCTTCGGCCTCACGCGCTGCAGCAGGGCATCTCAACACTTCTCCCGACAGCATGCGCCTTGGATAGCTTTGGGATCGGAGTATTGTCGTCGGGAGTTGTCGCAACTTTGAGACCGGGGATTTCGCGGACGCGCTCGATCGCGGTCAAGGCTGTGGCGCTCGAAGCGATGCACTCCAGAATCAAGCTGATGATCGCGGCTGCGATCGGACGGCGCGGCAAATGGAGGACATGATGGCTTGGCGTGACGATAAGGCCCGTTCAACCCTGATCCGCGATGCAGCGGGAAGCGTGCAACCGGGCAAGGCGCCCCGGAGCTTTGCCGAACTTCTGTTCGGCTACACCAATGTCGAGGACCTCGCCAATCACGATGCCCTGTCGCTGGCCTTCCTGGCGGAACAAGCCTGGGAGCACGTGCAGCAGCGTACGGCCGGCAGCGCCGATATCCGTGTCGTCAATCCGATGATGCCGGACGGGCGCGAGATTTCCGTGCTCGAGATTCTCAACGACAACATGCCCTTCCTGTTCGATTCCACGACGGCGGAGCTGGCCGAGCAAGGCATCGAAGTCACCCTCGTCGCTCACCCGATCCTCGCGGTGGAGCGCGACAGCCAAGGCAAGCTCCTGCGCTTCCACGGCGAAGCGTTGCCGGCGGGAGTAAACGGCACGCGGGAAAGCTTGATTCACCTCCACATCACCCGCCTGGACGCCGATGCCGATCGCCAGAAGCTGATCGACGGCCTCACCAGGACGTTGAACGACGTCCGCGCCTGCGTCACCGACTGGCGTGCCATGCGCGACCGGGTCGAGGACGCGATCAAGACCTTTTCTTCCAATCCGCCGCCGCTGCCGATCGACGAGGTCGCCGAGGCCAACCAGTTCCTGCAATGGCTGTGCGCGGACAATTTCACCTTCCTCGGCGTGCGCGAATATCGCTTCTCGCCCGACAGCGATGCATCCGACGACATCACGACGGGCAAAGGCCTCGGCGTTCTCCGCGATCCGGATGCGAAGGTGCTGCGCCGCGGTAGCGAAATGGTGGTGATGACGTCGGAAATACGCGAGTTCATGCACGACCCCACCCTGCTCATCGTCATCAAGGCCAACGTCTCCAGCCGCGTTCATCGTCGCATTCGCATGGATTATGTCGGCATCAAGCTCTATACGCCCGACGGCCGGCTGGAGGGCGAATTGCGGGTCGTCGGCCTGTTCACCTCGGGCGCCTATACCCGCTCCGCACGCCAGATCCCTTATGTCCGCCACAAGGTGACGCGCGCGCTGCAACGCGCCGGCTTCGACCCGAACAGCCATTCGGGCAAGGCGCTCATGCATATTCTCGAAGAATATCCGCGCGACGAACTGTTCCAGGTCGACGTCGACACGCTCTACAATTTCATCATGGAGATCCTGATCCTCTACGAGCGTCCGCGCGTCCGCGCGCTGGCGCGGGTGGACAAGTTCGATCGCTTCGTCTCCATTCTCACTTTCATTCCGCGCGACAAATACGACACGGACGTCCGCACCCGCGTCGGTGCCTTCCTGTCGCAGGTTTACAAGGGGACGCTGTCGGCCTCCTACGTTTCATTCCCTGAAGGGGCGCTTGTGCGCGTCCACTACATCATCGGGCGCTATGACGGCAAAACTCCCGTCGTCGAACGCGCCACGCTCGAAGCCGGGATCAGCGCCATTGCCGCGACGTGGGCCGACAAGCTGAAGGCCGCGCTCACTGCCTCCACCGATGGCATGCGGGCACGCATGCTCACCAACCGATATGCCCAGGCGTTTAGCGGTGGCTATACCGAGGTGTTCGGCGCGGAACAGGCGATCACCGATATCGCCACCATCGAAAAGCTCACGCCAGCCCGCCCCGTGGCGATTTCGGTTCATCGCGACGCAAGCGAGGCCGATCCCAAGCGCTTCGGACTGAGGGTGTTCTCGCACGACGCGCCCCTGTCGCTGTCCTACCGCGTGCCCGTGATCGAAAATCACGGCCTGCGCGTGGTCAACGAACGCACCTATCAGATCGCGCCGCGCGCCACGCCGGCGCCTCCGCCGGTTTGGCTCCACGAGATGACGATCGAGACCAGCGACGGCCAGCCGATCACGATCAGCCCCGAATTCAGCCATCGCCTTGAAGCCTCGATCATGGCCGTGGTCCGCGATCACGCCGAATCCGATGGATACAACGGCCTGATCCTGCGCACCGCCCTGGGCTGGCGGGAAGTCTCGACCATCCGGGCACTGTCCCGCTACCTGCACCAGATCCGCGCGCCGTTCACCCAGGATTACATGTGGGAGACCTTGCGCAAGAACGCCGCGATCACGGCCAGCCTCGTCGCGCTGTTCCAGACCCGCCTCGATCCACGCCTCGCCTCCACGGATGCCGAGCGCTCGGCACGCGAGACGGCCCTGCTTGCCGAGGTCGAGGAGCAACTCAAATCCGTCGCCTCGCTGGACGAGGACCGCATCCTGCGCCGCTTCACCAACCTGGTGCAGGCGACGATTCGCACCAATCTGTGGCAGATCGGCGAGGACGGACATCCGCGTCCCGTGATCTCCTTCAAGTTCGACGCGCGCCGGATCGACGACCTGCCGGCTCCACGACCTCTCTACGAGATCTTCGTCTATTCGCCTCGTGTCGAAGGCATTCACCTGCGCTTCGGCAAGGTTGCGCGCGGTGGCTTGCGCTGGTCCGACCGGCCGCAGGATTTCCGCACCGAGATCCTCGGCCTCGTGAAAGCGCAGCAGGTCAAGAACGCCGTGATCGTGCCGGTCGGCGCCAAGGGTGGCTTCGTGCCCAAGCGCCTGCCGCCGCCTTCCAATCGCGACGCCTGGCTCGCGGAAGGCACCGAAGCCTATCGCATATTCGTTCGCTCACTGCTGGAGCTCACCGACAATCTCGACGGCGACATCGTCGTGCCGCCCGAATCCACCGTGCGCCATGACGGCGACGACCCCTACCTCGTTGTCGCCGCCGACAAGGGCACCGCCACCTTCTCCGACGTCGCGAACGCGATCTCGGCCGAGAAAAACCATTGGCTCGGCGACGCCTTCGCTTCCGGCGGCAGCCAGGGCTACGACCACAAGAAGATGGGGATCACGGCGCGCGGCGCCTGGGAAGCGGTCAAGCGCCACTTCCGCGAGCTCGGCACCGACATTCAGACCACGCCGTTCACCGCGGTCGGCGTGGGTGACATGTCCGGCGACGTTTTCGGCAATGGCATGCTGCTGTCGCCAGCGACAAAGCTTGTGGCGGCTTTCGATCACCGCGACATCTTCATCGATCCCTCGCCTGATCCTGCGATCAGCCTCGCTGAGCGCAAGCGCCTGTTCGACCTGCCGCGATCGAGCTGGCAGGACTACAACAAGTCGCTGATCTCGGCGGGCGGCGGCGTGTTCTCGCGGCAGCTCAAGGCGATCCCGCTCGCTCCGGAGGTACGCGCCCTGCTCGATCTCGACAAGCCGCAAGCGACGCCTTTCGAGGTGATGACGGCAATCCTGAAGGCGCGCGCGGATCTCCTGTGGTTTGGCGGAATCGGCACCTATGTCCGCTCCGCCGCCGAAAGCGACGATCAGGCCGGCGACCGCGCCAACGATCCAATCCGCATCACGGGCAGCGACGTGCGGGCTCGGGTGATCGGCGAAGGCGCCAATCTCGGCGTCACCCAACGCGGCCGCATCGAGGCGGCGCAGAAGGGCGTCAAGCTCAACACCGACGCCATCGACAATTCGGCCGGCGTGAACACGTCCGACGTCGAGGTCAATATCAAGATCGCGCTGGCGCGGCTCGAGCGCGAGGGACGGCTCAGCCCCGCCGACCGCAACAGCCTGCTGGCCGCGATGACCAACGAGGTCGGCACGCTGGTGCTGCGCAACAACTATCTGCAGTCGCTGGCGCTCTCGCTCGCCGAACGCAAGGGCGTGGCCGAGACCGGCTTCCTCACGCGCCTGATGCAGTCGCTCGAGCAGCGCGATTTGCTCAGCCGCGCGGTGGAGTTCCTGCCCGACGACGCAGCGCTCACCGAGCGCACACGGCGCGGCCAGTCCCTCGCACGGCCCGAGCTTGCCGTGCTGCTCGCCTACGCCAAGCTGACGCTTTACGATGACCTGCTCGTCACCAGCGTGCCGGATGATCCCTATCTTGCCCGGGAACTATCTCAGTATTTTCCGCGCGAGGTTCAGGACAAATACCCGAGAGCGGTCGAATCCCATCGCCTGCGGCGGGAGATCATCGCGACCAGCCTCGCCAATGCGGTGATCAACCGCGGCGGCCCGGCCTGTGTCGTGCGTCTGATCGACGAGACGGACGCCGATATCCCGACCATCGTCATGGCCTATGTGGCAGTCGATGAATGCTACGGGCTCAAGTGGCTCAGTGACGCGATCGATGCACTCGATACCTGCATCGACGGGCGGGTGCAGCTGTCCCTCTACGCTTCTGTCCAGGACCTCCTGCTCTCCCGCATGGTCTGGTACGTGCGCAATGTCGATTTCAAGGACGGGCTGGAGGCCGTCGTCGCGCGCTTCGGCCCGGCTATCCGCCAGATCGTCGCCGGGCTCGACACCGCGCTGCCGCCGGACTTGCAGGCAGCACGTGCCAAGCGTCGGCAGGACCTGACCGATGCCGGTGTCCCGGCCGGCCTCGCCGGCGAACTCGCCGATCTCGACGCTCTGGTCTCGGCACCCGATATCGTGACGGTTGCCGAGCGCACCGGCCGCCCCATCGGCGACGCCGCCGCGACCTTCTTCGCCGCCGAAGCGAATTTCCGCCTCGACCGCATCGTCGCCGCCGCGCGCAGCGTGCCGGCAAACGATTATTTCGAACGCATGGCGATCGATCGCGCCGTTGAGCAGATCGCTGGCGCCGAAAGAAGACTGGCCGCGGATATGCTGTCAACCGGGCAGTCCGGCCAGCAGGCTGTCGAGACCTGGCTCGCGGCCCACCCCGAAGCGACCCGCATCCGCCGCTCGGTCGAGGAGATCGCGGCCAGCGGCCTGACGCTCGCCAAGCTGACGGTGGCGGCGAACCTGCTGGGGGACCTGGTCAAAGCCTGAGGCGTGCGAGGCGGCGATGTGAAACTCCAGGAGCAATGCCGGCGCAGGTTGTTAGCCGGCGAACGGAGGAATCCAATGATCCACGCGACTTGCCATACCGCCGATAATGTCCGCTGCATCGAGTTCGATGCCACACCCTGGTTCAGCGAGGCCGACGCTCCGAGCATTATCGATCTGGCGCAGCGAGGATGGGCCAGCACAGCGATTGCAGATTCCCTCGAGCGCCGACGAGGCTATGAACGCTTGCACGACCTCGTTGAGTATGCGGCGAAGCGACTGCAACCGGAATCCCTGGAGGACCCAACCTGGGAAACCTTCGCGTGCGTTGTCGATGGACCCGACGCCGTGGCCTGGCTCGAGAGCAACCGGCCGGAGGTGGTGGCAAGGATCCGGAACGTCACCGGATGCGCCAGCAATTGCGACGATTGATCGACGGCACCGCAGGCGAAGCGGAAATGGCGCGCCGTCCAGAACAAAACTGCGAACTCTTATGTCATTGAAATTGAAATGTAACCTTTGACAGCACCCAATTGAGGCGCGCGTCCGCGCTCACGATTCCCCTGCGCCGTTAGTGACCGACGGAGCGCCGGTTCATTTCCTCCAGGGGCTCGCGCAGGGCATCGAACTGCGTGCCGAAACCTTTCAAGTCTCCGGCCTTCAATCGCTCCACCGCCTGATTGTAGCGATCGAGCGCCTGCTGCGCCGGGCTCGCCGCCCCGCCCGCAGGGGACACCGCTTCCGTTGCGTTTGAAACGGCCGGCACCGCACCGGGCTCTGCGAACAACGCGGCCAGGGCATCAGCGAGCGTCTCCTTCATCACGACATGCTCACCGTAGGCTGCGATCACGCGTTTCAGCTCCGGCAGGTGTCCAAGCTCGGCGCGCATATAGAGCGGCGAGACATAAAGGATCGAGTTCTCGATCGGGATCACCAGCAGGTTCGCACCGCGTATCACCCGCGAGCCCATCTGATTCCACAGCGTGAGTTGTTGCGAGATCTCGGTGTTCTGGTTGATCCGCGCCTCGATCTGAAACGGCCCGTAGACAAGCTTGTCCTTTGGGAATTCATAGACGATCAGTTTGCCATAGTCGGGGGCGTCGCAACGCGCGGCGAGCCATGCGATCATATTGTCGCGACGACTCGGCACCATGGGAAGCATCAGAAAGAACTCGGCCTGCGGCTCGCCGGGCAGCCGCATGATGATGTAATAGGGGGTCATCACCGAGGTGCCATCGCCGCCCGGCTGTCGCGGAAACTGCCAGAAGTCCTCTCGGTTATAGAAAGTTTCGGCTTGCTCCATGTGATAGGTTTGATAGAGCCGCGCCTGAATCAGGAACAGATCTTCCGGATAGCGAATGTGCTTCTGCAAATCCGCCGGCATGGCCGCGAACGGCTTGAACAGGCTCGGAAAGATACGCTGGTAGGTCGCTGCAATGGGGTCGCGTGGGTCGATCAGATAGAAATCGACCGTCCCGTTATAGGCATCGACAACAATTTTCACCGAATTCCTGATGTAGTTGAGATCGAGCTCCGGCACGGGCTGCGCGGAGGGGAAATAGGAGCTCGTGGTGTAGGCGTCCTGTATCCAGAACAGCCGCCCGTTGCTGATGACCAGATAGGGATCATGATCGAGCCTGAGGAATGGAGCGATCGTGCGCACCCGTTCCGTGATATTGCGCCGGATCATGATCCGGCTGTCGGCCGTGATGTAGCTTGAGAGGACCAGATTCGCGTCATTGAAGTAGTAGGCGAACAGCGTTCTCCATCCCAATGCTCCGATCGGAACACCGCCACTGCCGTCATAGGCCGCATAGACGTTGTCTTTCCCCTTCGGATAATCGAACTCCGGGATGCTGGCCTTGACGATGACGTAGTCGTCGCTCTCTTCGCCGTAGTAGATGCGCGGTTCGTCGATCTTGGGGCCGCCGTCCGCAACCGGCGGAATATCGCGCAAATAGAAGAACGGCAGTCCTTCCGCGCTCTTGCGGGTGACCGGGCTCATCACCGCGCCGTTGCCGTGCGTAAACAGCACGTGGCGATTGACCCACGTCTGGGCGTTTGCCGGCAGCAGGGAGGCCCGCAGTTCGCGGGCCGAGAGCATCACGCTCTGGTAGGAGCCGTCGAGCCAATAGCGATCGACGTCAAGATCGTGGAATTTGTAGTAGGTACGGATCTCCTGCAGTTGCGCATAGGTATTCGACAGCGGCAGCCAGTCCCAGAGCCGTATATTGTCGATGGTGGCCTTGTTCGCTTCCAGCGTCTTGAAGGTCAGCCGCTGTTCGGCGGCAAACGGCTTGGCTGCGATCCGGTCGAGATTGTAGGCCTGCCTGGTGAGCGCGATGTTGCGTTCAATGTACGGCTTCTCCAGCTGCAACTCCGTCGGTTTGACGACGAAGTGCCGGAACAGCGAGGGGACGAGGCTCGACAGCACGACAGAGCCGGCGCCGACGAGGATGAACCCGGCGGCAAGAAGCCGGTAGGTGCGGGCGCGCAAATTGGCCCATGCGATGAACGCCGCGATAATCGAAAGCCCGATCATCAGCACAGAGCCGGCAGCCCCAGATGGACATCGGTGTAGCTTGCCCCGACCACGACACCATTGTCGCCGTAGAGCAGCAGATAGCGGTCGAGCCCATAGGACCAGGCCTTCACCGCGAACAGAAGGCCAACCAGCGCCGAGCCATGTGCGATGACCGTCGGCGATATTGATCGGTTGTGAACATCGTACTCGATGTCGCCGCGCGCCCAGTAGATCGCTCCGGCAAACAGCGCACTCAGGACGATTGCGAGCAGCATCCAGTTCTTGATCGCGAGATAGGCGGGTAGCGCAAAGAGATAGAAGCCGATGTCCCTGTTGTAGAGCGGATCCTCCGCGCCATAGGGCACATGGTAGAGAAACTGCAGGAAGATGCCCCAGTTGCCGGCTTCGCCTGCGGCAACCAACACCGCGAGCAAACCCGCACCGAGCGCGATAAACCACGGCCGTGTTAGTCGATCGCGCAGCATTGCGGACGGATCCGGCGGCGGCGTAACACCGGCCACCTTCCACGGGGCGGCCGGAATCTGTCGCGGCTGCTGCATGGCAAACCGCGCCGCCAGCACTCCGTTCAGCCAGAGGACGACGGTGGTCACCGCCAAGACCGCGAAAAAGACGGTCGCCTTGGCGCCGATCGCCGTCAGGAAGACCTCGAGATAACCGATCGAGGAAAACCAAAGCCAATCGACCAGGAAGTCGCTCGCGAACGAGAGCAGGATCAGGCAAATCGTGATGACGACGGCCGCAACGATCAGCCTGACCACGCCACTTTGCCGTGGTACCTTCCGGCCGGGTCCGGTAATCCCGATCGTCATGGCTTGATCATAGCGGAAATGAGGGACGCCCGCCGCTTGATTTACGGGCCGAACTGCCCGCCAAGGCGGGCGACCCGGATGCTCAAAGCTCCGTCGCCGGGACCGCCAATGAGCACAAGCGCCAAACGCTCGCGAACGGAGGCGCGTCGTGCAATGTCGCGGAAAAGCGAACATTTGGCGCGCCATTCAGAATAAAACAGCGAACTCATATGTAATTGAAATTGCTATATAATTTATTGCAATCGATTCTATTGGGAGCGCTATCTGATCTGCCACGCCCGCTTCGGCGAATAGGCGGCGCAAAACGCGTCTGCGGATCTCTCACATCCGCCCAGCGTCCCTGAGGACCGCGATCGTCCGCAATGCGATATCGCGCATCAGTCCGATCTCCGTCACATCCTGTCCGTCGACGAGCGCTTTTGCAACGAGCGCGAGCTCGCGCCAGCATAGGTCGGCCTCCGGTGGAGCCTCGCGCATCCATAGGGCCGTGCGCAAGACAATGTCAGCCCATTTGTCACGATGTCGCGCAATGAGGCTCTGCAATAGATACGTAACAAGTTTAGCACGATCACGGCCGCGGGCGCGCTCCACCACTTGAGCGACCTGCGGGTCGTCCTCGAACCAGGATTGTGCGACGGCCTCCAGCTCGGCAAGTTCGCTGCTCTTCCGCAGCACCGATGCGAGCGTGGCTGGCTCACACATCGGCTTGGGGACCTCGGCGATTAGCCCGGCGAGCGTCTCACCAAAGGCCATGCGCGCGGGTTGCCAATCGGCACCGCCGATAGTTTCGGCGACCTGGAGCAGGCCGAACGGCGCCGCTTCCCGTTTCTCGATACTGAGCGCCAGTTCGTGCGCCACGATGCGATCGAGATATGATCGGGATACGGCAAGCGTAGGGGTATCCATCCCGGCGGCGGCGAGACTCGTCTCGATTTGGCGGCGCGATTCCGGCTCGCCGCTCCAGGCATCCGCTATCCCGCCTTTGGTCAGGACCGACGATATCCGCTTTTTCCGTCCGGCCGGGGATATCAGCAGGAATCCCTGCGCCGTGGCACCGTCGACGGCGGTGGCGACGATTGCCTCGATGCTGCCAGCCTCCCATGGCGCGCAATCGATCCCAGCCGCCCGCGCCTTGCGTATGACCACGTCGACCTCGGCTCGCTCGTTCTCGGGTCGCCAATTGCGCATTGCGATCAACCGCCGGACATCTGTCGGCGTCAGCGAGGCGGCGACCTGCACAAGCGCGCCGGCAACCGCCCGGCGCACAGTCGAATTTGGGTCGAGCAGGAACAGAACCGCGGCGCCACGCGCTTCGGGGCTTCCAGCAAGCGCCAGGCCCACGGCCAAGGCGCTGCTGGTTTCCGCCGGCATGGCATGACCGCTCTCGATCAGCGAGCTCACGGCCAGGAACGGATCGCCGTCGCAGGCTTCGAGGATGCCGGCGAGAGCGGCGTGGACGTCGGTCGGAAGCGGTCTGTCCTCGTCCGGGTCGATGGGCTGCCTTGCCGACGCCGCGGCAAGCTCAGGCGATGCCGGGATTTTCGACTGGTGCAGGGCTCCTCCCACAAAGGCAAGCATGCGGACGTCGACGTTTCCGGCCTCGACCTGCGCGACAACGTCGGCCTGAAAATCCGCGATCAGTTTGGCCGCGTCCACGTAGCCCCGATCGGTGCGATAACGCAGATGTTCGAGCAGCCGCTGCAGCAGAAACAGATAACCGATCGCAAGCGGCTCATCCCGGCCAGCAGGAGGCATGTGGCGGGCCGCACCTGTGAAGGCGGCAAAGATTTCGCGTGGGGAGCTTTCGCAGTACCGATCGAAGGCATCATTGAACGGGGGCGGTCGACCCTTGGCGATCGCCTGCGCAATCCGTCTCGCATGCTCATCCGTCGGCGAGGATTTTGGCTGGGTTCGGCTCATCGAGGCCCCTCCGCGAATCATTGGCAATGATAACTGGAAGTTGGTCTCGTTCCTTTCAAAGCTGGCGATATCCACTCACAAAATCCGCGCCCTTGGCGTCGGACAGGTTGAAAAAGGGATTATCCGGCTTGGCGGCCTCTTTGTAATTCCGCCTGCACTCTTCTAGCTATTTGATCGCTTGACTATCGCGTAGCGAGTGCGTTCGAAGTGACCACCTGGCCGGAAAACAAATCGCGCGCACCCAATACCTTATAGCCTATTGCCTGATAGCCAACGCGGCGTTTCGCGGCCATGCGGGCGAGGACCGGCACCTTCATGTCGGCATAATCATAAATAATCACCTCATGCTTGGCGTCGTTGAGACGATGCAACCGGCCGGCATACTGAGCGAGGGTGCCTTTCCAAGCAATTGGCATGGTAAGAAAAAGGGTATCGAGGCGCGAATCATCGAAACCCTCGCCGAGGTAACGTCCGGTCGCGACGATGACACGTTCCTCTGCGTGGGGAATTGCCGCGAGCCGCGCGGCGATGTCGCGGCGTTGCTTCTCGCTTTGCCCACCGCGCAATACGACCACATGCCTAGCGAAATGCTCAAGACGCTTTGCGATGGTCTCCAAATGGGTGGTGCGCTCAGTTATCACGACGGGTGAGCGGCCCTCCTCCAAAGCACACAAGACATCATCGAATATCAGATCGTTGCGCGCTTCATCATCAACCAACTCCTTGAGAACATCCTGAATGGAAGGAGCAGGAGTGCCCAATGTGGTTTGAAGTTGGAAGTTGGTATCCCTGATCCGCACCACGTGATTGAATGGCCGCTTGGCCGCCTCGGCTCGTGCATCCACGCGATGGCGAACGGGACCACATTGCATAACGATGATCGGGTGATGTCCGTCTTTTCGCGTAACCGTTGCTGACAGACCGAGGATGTAGCGCGCCTTGCTGCGGCGCGCGACCAGTTCAAAGCTAACCGCCGACAAATGATGACATTCATCGACTACGAGATGCCCATAATTGCCGACGATATCATCGACCTCTCCCTTGCGAACCAGACTCTGGATCAGCGCGACGTCAACCTGACCTTTCGGCTTGCGACGACCGCCGCCGATCATGCCGATCGCGTCACGCGGCATAGTCGAGAACGCTGTGAGCCTCTCGATCCATTGATCCATCAGCTGACGGCGGTGAACGAGGATCAATGCATTCCGTCCACGCTCGGCCATCATCCGGATGGCTAGGATCGTCTTGCCGAACGCCGTCGTTGCCGCGAGCACGCCGGTATCGTGCGGCAATAGGGCTGTGATCGCGCTTTCCTGATCGGACCGCAATGAGCCAGTGAAGGCAAGTGGTATCGCCTCGCCGCATCCGCGGTATCCGCGCGCCGAAGCAGAAGAGCTTCATCAATCAGGTGCTGCGGGCCGCGAAGAAAGCCGGTCACACCTCGGGTCAGACCGTGGCCGGCAGGCGTTTGCGAGATCAAGAGCACTTTCACCGCGCTCGGGAGCACCTTGATCACCGCGGCACTCTGAGCGCTATCCCATGCGATCTCGGTGCCGTCTCTGCCCTGGCTGACCGAGCTACTCGACTTTGCCTGCCTCTTCTGACGGCGCAATTCCGATCCAAAAATACCTGCCACAGTTGCGAGTCGGCGAACTGCTGGCTGTGGAGCACGCAAGGCAGACCAGTGCCTCGACCTAGAGGTTACGGGTCCTGATGATCACGAGAGCTGGCTGCAGATCGAATGCCAGACGGCGGCTTGAAGATCGAAGCAAGCGGCGAGAACGAGGATCACTCCCCGATTGTGTGACATCCTGCATCGCCTCCAAATTCGGTGCCGCCCGACCGCGACCTGATGATTCCGCGATTGCCCGCCGATTGCGACGTGGACACGGGACGGCACGATCGACTACGATGGCGAGACATCCTGACCGATCCCCACATGCAGCTCCCGAAATCACGACCCACCTTTGTCTACAAGTACGGTAGCGCCGCAAGGGTCGCGCAAATCATTCGCGACTTGACGTTTTTCTTCGCGCCGGCCGCCGGGCAGAATGATCTTTATGAATTCCGCGCCCGCTCCCTTTTTACCGAAGATGAAGACACGCCATTCCGCGTGACGGCCAAGGGCCTTGTCGCGGAAGGCAGCGTGCGCAACTTCGACGAAGCCTTCCAGATGGTCAAAATGCTCGATGCGCAGGACGTCCGTGCCAGCGCCGAGTTCGTTATGAGGCAAGTCAACGACGAGCTTGCGCGAGCCAAGGCTCATTCCGGCCTCACCTGCTTCAGTACCCACTCGAACAATCAACGGATGTGGGGCACCTACGGAGACAATCACGCCGGCGCGCTGGTTCAGTTCAGCGCCGACAAGACACGCTCTCAGTTCGCGTCACACCTGTCGCCTGTTATTTATACGGCCACCAAGCTGCCCTTCTGCCCCTCGCATCTCGTCAACGAGCAGCTGGAGGTCGACCCACTCATGATGGCGGCCGCGTTCTGCGTGAAAAGTATCGATTGGCGTGACGAGCATGAATGGCGCCTGCTTCTCCTCGCGGATACCGAGCAATCGACGGAAGCTCGGATCGTAGCATTCGAACGGAAGGCGATTGCTCGGGTAATATTGGGGCCCAGGATCAGCCCCGAGAACGAGCGCACAATCCGCGAAGCTGCAGCCCGTCACGCGCCCGAGATACCCGTGCTGAAGCGGCGGATCCATCCCGAGCTGGCCTACGAAGAGCTGGTCGGCTTCGAACAAATCCACGACTTCGAGCAGTTCAGATACTGGTTCGATCGACTAAGCGCTGCTCGACCGCCGCGCGATAGTGATCCTGCTTCATGATCAGCGCTTGCGCCCACGTCTCCGACCTGAGCGATATCAGCTGTAGCGGACTTCTAACGGCATGATCGCCGTTGGGCGATTGCGCACGCACGCTGAATCCAACCGCCGGCGGACGGCACGACGCTCCACCGGCGCTTGAAAGCGACAGCCCTCAATCTCCAGAATCGGCGTCGATCGGCAGATCGTCCGCTGCCGGTGTCTCCTTCCGCTGTCGCTGCATCGCCTCGAGGAAGCGGTCGCAGGCCTCTCTTTCGGCTCTGTCCAGGTCGATGGTCAGCGTTTCGACTCTGGGGACCAGCGGTGCCGTGTCCACGTACTCCTGAATCTGCTTCAACTGAAAGACGAGGTGGCGACTGGTGACATAATCGCCGAACGCGTGACCTGGCCCTCGGAAGTAAAGGCCTGCAGCACCCTTACCAGGGCTCTGTCCTGCACAATCACTTCAGAAAGCCATTGTCCTCCGACGTTATTGCCCTGCCAACGCTGCCAATCGTGCAGCAGGGATCCAAAGTGCTCGTTCCCGAGAACGCTATCGGGATCTTGCCGAAACATTTCACCGGCCTTCTGCGTCCATATGATCTTTGCTTGCTCCAGCGGAGCATCCGACAGCAGCAAATATCCATCTTGCCGCGGCTTTTCGCGGCTTTCTTCGTCGAGCGACATCAGAAGGGCTGCTGCCGAAAGTCCTTTGGCTGCCGCAATGGCATCCAGGAAAAGTTTACCACGCTGCTCGGCGTCGGGTTCGTTCCTGAGAAACCAAAACACCGTTCACCACGCGGCGATGAATGGCGTGTTGCTGCCGAAGCCCATTTCGTTCTTGAATGTCTCTGCGACATTGAAGATCGCAGGCACAAGCGCAGGAGCGCTTGCGAGGCTTTGCTTGAAAGCGTCAACGGTCTCTGACGTAAGGATCTTGTTGAGCGCAAGCGACCCGATTTGAACAGATGGCTATACCGATCCATGGTCACCTGCAAACTGGAATGACCGGCAAAGGTCTGAACCGCCTTCGGCGGAAGGCCCGCTTCGATCCAACATGAGATCGCGAAGCCGGAGTGCAATCGACCACGTCGCAACGCGAGACCATGCGTGCGTTATATTAGAGAGCGCTCGCGAGGCGTTTCGTCGCCGAACAAAATGATAATCCCGATCGCTGTCGTGAACGCGGCATTCTGCTTAACCGAGTCCGAACTCGGTTGCACCGCCGGAAATGCGGAAGCCTTCATTGCGGCTAGGAAAACTTCGCGCATTCAACGCATGGAGCTCGGCCAACGAGATGCAAATACTTCGCGTGCTTGGAGGCGGATTGCATGTCGTTGTGGCTGTCACTACCCCTCGAATTGCGAAAGGAGCTGTCGGATCGACGCGCGAACCTGCGTAGTCGGATCACTGAATCGGAGTCCGCCAACGTCCGCTGGCGCTTATTCAAAGGATATTCGACGACTTCTCCATCGCAGTTCTAAGTTATTGAATTTATTGGCGCTCCCTAGGGGAATCGAACCCCTGTTTCAGCCTTGAGAGGGCTGACGACGTCATGCATGGCTTTCGGCGCAGCACATCTAGCCAATTATCAAGACAGCTGCGCCGGGCTGCAGTCGCCGAAGTGACGCGGCCGCATCCTTTCAGTTTTGCTCTCGAGGGTTCCTCGAACCGAATCCTTCAGGCCAGGAGCTAGGCGCGCTAGTCGATCGAAATGGAAGCGCTGCATTGCGCTATCCTTGAAGAGCGTTCAAGTCGCCGAAGGATTCGAATACGGACGAGACCCAAGGACTAGATTACGTCCAACCACAATGGCACGATGCTACCAATTTGCTACGGAACCAGCAGCGAAACCCAATGGACGCATAGTTCATTGATCTTGCTTGATTTTCTGGTAGCGGGAGAGGGACTCGAACCCCCGACCCCAGGATTATGATTCCCGTGCTCTAACCAGCTGAGCTACCCCGCCATGGGCTCGCGATCGACGGCGTAGAGCCGCGGGTGCGAACGCGCGGCATATAAAGAGTGGCACGCACGCCTGTCAAGCAAACCCGGACGGGAGCGCAAACTATTACAGATAGAGGCTATTTCGGCCTGATCGATGGGTCGCCGCCGGGGCTGCCGGGCGGCGGAATCACCGGCGTGTTGCCGCCTTGCGGGGTCGGCGCACGCATTTCGGGGTCGACGCCGGCCGGCGGACACAGCACGCCATCGGATCTGGCGAGCTTGTCGCCCAAAGCCTGCCCGGTGGTGGTTCCTTCCGGAACCGCAACACCCGGATGCGAAGGCTGCTGCGGCGCGCAATTCGCGGCGGCGCGTTGCGGCGCCGGCGGCGCAGTCTGTG
>NZ_JACMYP010000135.1 GCF_020889705.1 Bradyrhizobium altum
CGTTGGGCGCGACGCAAACGCAGGCGATTGCGGCAGGTGCATTGATCGGCCCGGCGCAGGTGGCGGCGCGGATTGTCGAAGCGAGCTTGCTGAAGCGCTTCCATCCACTCTGGTCGGCGCGATTGGCCTGCATCGCGCACCCCTTGGGCGCCTGCGTCATCGGCCTGTTTGGCGGTGGCTTTGCCGGGATCTTCGCGCTGCTGCACGGCGCGGGAAACGGCATCCTGACGATCGCACGTGGCACGCTGCCGCTGGCGATATTCGGCCCGAAGCATTACGGCTACCGGCTGGGGCTACTCGGCACGCCATCGCGGCTGTCTCAAGCCATTGCGCCCCTGGTATTCGGATTTCTGATCTCACCGCTCGGCGGCTATACGTTCGCGGTCACGTCGGCTCTCAGCCTGGCCGCGCTGCTGGCGTTGTTCGCACTCAAGGCCGAACCGAAGACCCCCTCCCAGTAGCGTCACGCCCCTTCATCCGCCGAACCGTATCGATGAACGCCTTGATGATCGGGGAGTGGCCGCGGCCGCTGTGATGGGCGATGCTGTACTGGGTCTTGATGGTGCGGTCGCTGATCTCGAGTGCGCGCAGGTTCGGGTGCGGCACGAATTCGAAGTCGGCCACGACGCTGATGCCGAGCCCGCGCTCGACCGCCTTCCACACGCCTTCGCGGCTTTCGATCTCGAACACCGGCTCGATCCTGATGCCCTCGGCCTGCATCGTCGCCTCGAAGGCGCGCCGCGTGGTCGAGCCGCGTTCGCGCAGCACGATGGGCTGGTCGGCGAGCTCGCGCAGCCTGACCGATTTCCGCTTGAACCAGGGATGGTCGCGGTTGACGAACACGATCACGCGGTGCGTGCGATAGGGGATCATGGTGACGCGCGGATCCTCCGGCACCTCCGCCAGGATCGCGACGTCGGCTTCGAAGTCGACGATGTGGCGGAGGGTGCGTTCGGAATTACCGAGCAGGGTCGAGATCTGCACCTCGGGGTGATCGCGCTTGAACGCGGCAATGATCTCGGTGGCGTGAAACGGCCCGACGGTCGCGACCCGCAGATGGCCCTTGGTCGCCTTGCCGTGCGCGGCCAACAATTCGTGCGCCTCGTCGCAGAATGTCATGATGCCGCGGGTGATCTCGAACAGCGCGGCGCCGGCTTCGGTGAGCTCGGTGTGCCGCGGCTTCCGGATCAGAAGCTCGACGCCGTAGGTCTCCTCCAGCTCCTTGACCTGAATGGTCAGCGTCGGTTGCCCGACGTTGAGCACGCGCGACGCCGCGGTGAAGCCGCCATGCGCGGCGACTGCATGGAAGGCGCGAAGCTGGCTGAATACTATTGACATAATCAATAGAACGCATCCGAAGAATGAATTTGTCAATAGCAGGCGGCGCCGTACGTTCGCGCCAAATGGAGGACGCGCGAATGGACTGGAGTTATTCCAACCCGGTGAGGATCGAATTCGGGGCCGACAGCTTCGACAAGCTGCCGGCGCTGATCGGCAAGCGCGCCTATGCGCTCGTGACCTATGGCGAGCCGGTCTTCGCCGAGTTCGAGCGGCGGCTGCGCGATGCGGCGGGGCCTTCGGTCCTGACCATTCGCGACGTCGCCCCCAATCCGGACTACCGCCTGCTCACCGAACAGACCGCGCGCTTTGCCGGGCTCGCCAAACAGCCCGAAGTGATCGTCGCGCTCGGTGGCGGCTCGGTGATCGATTCCGCAAAGGTGTTCGCGGCTGCCGGCGGCGATTTCGCGACCGTCAAGACCTATCTGGAAACGCAGCAGGGCACCGATCGCTTGTCCGCCATTCCGATCATCGCGGTGCCGACCACCGCAGGCACCGGCAGCGAGGTGACGTGCTGGGGCACGGTGTGGGACGAGGCCAACGGCAAGAAATATTCGCTGGCACGGCCGTCGCTTTATCCGACCCATGCCGTGATCGATCCGCGCCTGATGCTCGGCAAGCCGCAGCTTCTGACCATCAGCACCGGGCTCGATGCGCTGTCGCACGCGCTGGAGAGCATCTGGAACGTCAACAACAACCCGGTATCGGCCAACCATGCCGTGGCGGCGGCGCGTGGCGTTCTCGACGTGCTGCCGAGGCTCGCCAATGATCTGGGCAATCTCGAGCTGCGCAGCCGGATGGCGCAGGCGGCGCTGTTCGCTGGCCTTGCGTTCTCCAACACCAAGACCGCGATCGCGCATTCGCTGTCCTATCCGATCACGCTGCGGCACGGCGTGCAGCACGGCATCGCCTGCTCGTTCTCGCTGCCGATGGTGTTGCGCAGCGTGAAAGGGGCGGGCGGGCTCTGCGAGGACAGCCTCCGGCAGATCTTCGGCGCCGACCTGGCGCGCGCCGCCGACGATCTCGAGGACTTCATGGCGCGGCTCGGCATCTCCTGCAATCCGGCCGCCTACAGGATCGAGCGCAGCGAGTGGCACACGCTGATCGCGGATTCGCTCGAGGGCGAGCGCGGTCGCAACTTCCTGGGGTCGAAAGAACGGCTGATCGAGGCATCGCAGACGCTGCGGATGCCGAGCGCGGCGAGCGCGTGACGACGGCGCAGTGACACGGAGAGATATCATGCAAGACAATCGCAAGACCATCACCGTCAACGGACGCCATTACGACGCGCCGACGCGGCCAACAGTCGTGATCTGCCTCGACGGTTCGGAGCCCGGCTATATCGAGCAGGCGATCGAGGCCGGCGTGGCGCCGACCTTCGCGCGCTTCATGAAGGAGGGCGCGCATGTGCATGCCGCGAGCGTGATCCCGAGCTTCACCAATCCGAACAACCTCTCGATCATCACCGGACGGCCGCCCGCGGTGCACGGCATTGCCGGCAATTACTTCTATGACACGGCGAGCAACGCCGAAGTCATGATGAACGATCCGAAGTTTTTGCGCGCGCCGACCATCCTGGCCGCCGTCCATGACGCCGGCTACAAGGTCGCCGCCGTCACCGCCAAGGACAAGCTGCGCACCTTGCTGGCCTACGGGCTCGACTATGCGAGCGGCCGCGCCATCGCGTTCTCGTCGGAGAAGGCCGACCAGGCCACCAGGGCCGCCAACGGCATCGACAATGTGCTCGATTTCGTCGGCCTGCCGCTGCCCGAGGTCTATTCGGCGGACCTGTCGCGCTTCGTGTTCGCGGCCGGCGTCAAGCTGGTCGAGCGCTATCGTCCGGACCTGATGTATCTGTCGACCACCGACTACATCCAGCACAAGGTCGGGCTCGGCACCAAGGTCGCCAACGACTTCTACGCGATGATCGACGGCTATCTCGCCAAGCTCGATGCGCTCGGCTGCAACATCGTGGCGACCGCAGATCACGGCATGAACGACAAGTTCCTGCCCGACGGCAAGCCCGACGTGATCTACCTCCAGGACGTCATGGACGACTGGACGGGTACCGGCGCCGCGCGGGTCATCCTGCCGATCACCGATCCCTATGTCGCCCATCACGGCTCGCTCGGCTCGTTCGCGACGATCTACACGCCCGATGGCGCCGACGTCGACACGCTGCTGATGCGGCTACGCGACATCAAGGGCATCGAAGTGGCGCTGCCGCGCAAGGATGCCTGCGCCCGGTTCGAGTTGCCGCCCGATCGGATCGGCGACATCGTCGTGATCTCGACCAGGCACAAGGTGCTCGGCACCAGCGAATCTCGTCACGATCTGTCCGGCCTGACCGAGCCGCTGCGCTCGCATGGCGGGCTGACCGAGGAGCGGGTGCCGCTGATCGCCAACCGCAAGATCGCGCTGCCGGCCGGTCACGTCTTGCGCAACTTCGACGCCTTCGACGTCGCGCTCAACCGTATCCAGTGACATCCGGACCTTAAGGATACCACCATGAACATCCAGAGCCCGGCCGTTCGCCATGAGCAGATGCGCATCGCAGGCAGCCTCGTCGACACCGACGAGCACGTCGAGGTCTTCAACCCCTACACCAACAAGGTGGTCGGCACCGTGCCGGCGGCGCGCCCGGAGCATGTGCGCAACGCCTTTGCCAAAGCGGCGGCGTTCAAGCCGAAGCTGACGCGTTACGAGCGCCAGCGCATCCTGCTGCGCACCGCGGAGATCCTGGCGGGTCGCAAGGAGGAATTCGCGCGGCTGATCACCGCCGAATCCGGGCTGTGCTGGAAGGACTCGCTCTACGAGGCCGGCCGCGCCTACGACGTCTATTCCTTTGCCGGGCAGCTCGCGATCAAGGACGACGGCGAGACGTTTTCCTGCGACATCAGCCCGCAGGGCAAGGCGCGCAAGATCTTCACGACGCGGACGCCGTTGCTCGGCGCGATCTCGGCGATCACGCCGTTCAACCATCCGCTCAACATGGTGAGCCACAAGATCGCGCCGGCGATAGCCACCAACAACCGCGTGGTGCTGAAGCCGACCGAGATGACGCCGCTGACCGCGCTCGCGCTCGCCGACGTGCTGTACGAGGCGGGGCTGCCGCCGGAGATGCTGTCGGTGGTCACGGGCAATCCGCATTCGATGGGCGATGCGATGATCACCGATCCCGACGCCGATCTCGTGACCTTCACCGGCTCGGTCAGGGTCGGCAAGCACATCGCCGACAGAGCCGGCTACAAGCGCCTGGTGCTCGAGCTCGGCGGCAACGATCCCTTGATCGTGATGGAGGACGCCGACCTCGAGAAGGCAGCCGAGCTCGCGGTCACCGGCGCGACCAAGAATTCCGGCCAGCGCTGCTCGGCCGTCAAGCGCATCCTCTGCGTCGAGGCGGTTGCCGACGACTTCGCGGCCCTTGTGTTGAAGAAGGCACGCACCCTGAAGTGCGGCGATCCGATGGACCCGACGGTCGATGTCGGCACCGTGATCCATGAGGGCGCAGCGAAGGAATTCGAGCGCCGGGTCAACGCTGCGGTTACCGACGGCGCCGAGCTCTTGCACGGCAACGACCGCAAGGGCGCGCTGTATCCGCCGACGGTGGTCGACCGGATTCCCTATACCAGCGAGCTGGTGATGCAGGAGACCTTCGGTCCTGTCATCCCGATCATCCGCGTGCCCAACGACATCGAGAGCGTGATCCGGATTTCGAACGCGACCGCATTCGGCCTGTCGTCCGGCGTCTGCACCAACCGGCTCGACTACATCACGCGATTCGTCAACGAACTCGACGTCGGCACCGTCAACGTCTGGGAAGTGCCGGGCTACCGGATCGAGATGTCGCCGTTCGGCGGCATCAAGGACTCCGGCCTTGGCTACAAGGAAGGCGTGCAGGAGGCGATCAAGAGCTTCACCAACGTCAAGACCTATTCGCTGCCCTGGCCGGTCTAGGGACGCGCGTCGATCCGAAGGGAGGGCCGCACGCGCGCAACAACAACAGCGCGGCGGCCGAGGCTGAACAACAAAACAATCATCAGGGAGGCTGCAATGTCGATCACGTTCAGTCCGTCGAGCATCGGCTCGGTCGGAGTCCAGAATCCGGAGCTTGCGACATCGTTCCGCCGCGCGCAGTGGCGGATGCTGTTCGCGGCGATGTTCTGCTATCTGTTCTTCTACACCGGGCGGCAAACCTTCGGCTTCGCCATTCCCGGCATCCAGGCCGAGTTCGGCGTCAGCAAGGAGGCGCTGGGCTGGGCCAGCGCGGCGCTATTGTGGTGCTACGCGGTCGGGCAGGCCATCAACGGCAATCTCGGCGACAAGTTCGGCGGCCGCCGCGTGATGAGCGCGGGTGCGATCCTCTCCTTCATCATGAACTGGGCGACCAGCCTTTCGACAGGGATCGTCAGCCTCACCGCGTTCTGGGGCATCAACGGTTATTTCCAGTCGATGGGCTGGGCGCCGGGCAGCCGCCTGCTGTCGAACTGGTGGGGCCGGCACGAGCGCGGCACGGTCTACGGGCTCTACACCTTTGCGGCCGGTCTCGCCTCGGTGCTGTCGTTCGTCACGTCGCTGGTCGTGGTCGGCTATTTCCAGCTCGACTGGCGCTGGATCTTCCGCATTCCGGTGGTGCTGCTGCTGCTCGGCGGCATCGCGTTCTATCTGATCGCGCGCGAGAAGCCCGAGGACATGGGCTTTGCTTCGCCGCATGACGAGGCCGACGACGTCACCGCAAGCGAAGCCGCGGTCGACGCCAATGAGGGCTCGCTCGCGCGCTACAGAGCGGTGCTGTCGAACTGGCGCCTGCTCGTCGCCGGCGTCTCGATCGGCTTCCAGAACGCGGCGCGCTACGGCCTTTTGGTGTGGGTGCCCGTTCACTTCCTCGGCAGCAACTGGGCCAAGGCCGGCGCCACCTCGGCGATCGATCCACGCTGGATCAGCATCGCGCTGCCGGTCGGCATGGCGGTCGGCGCATTCAGCAACGGTTGGGTGTCGGACAAGGTGTTCGGCTCGCGCCGCTACCTCGCCATCGTGCTCTATATGGTGCTCGCCGCGGTCACCGCGCTGTGCATGTACGCGATCCCGACCACCGAGATCTATCTCGGCATGACCGTGCTGTTCCTGTGCGGCTTCTTCACCTATGGCCCGCAATCCTCGTTCTGGGCGCTGTGCCCGGATCTGGTCGGCCACAAGCGGGCAGGGACCGCAACCGGGGTGATGAATTCCTTCGCTTATCTGTTCGCCGGTCTCGGTGAGCCGATCATCGGCCACTTCATGGACAAGCATAACCAGACCTCACTGGTGTTCCTCGTCGTCGCGGTCTGCGCGACGTCCAGCGCGGTGGTGGCAGCCTTCATCCGCCGCTAGTTCACCCACATGCGTCCTGGGCATCCGCCCGGGACGCCGCCGTCAGGGCATCTTGTAGCCCGGATGAGCGAAGCGATATCCGGGGCTGCTGTGGTCCCCGCATGTCGCTTCGCTCATGCGGGCTACGTGCGTTCCCGCAGTCGGCGGAACGCCGCCGCGCGCGAGCGCTGGAGCCCAAACGCGGCGCCAATTCGCTGAAATCGTCTGGCCGAGCCGGCGAACTGACGCCCAATCTCCGATCACAACTGCTCAATCGCAATGCATTTGAATGTAAATATATAGTTATATCAATGTATTATAGAAAGTTGCATGCAGAATGCAAAATGTGCTTGTCGCCTCGCGCCGGTTAAAGCAGACTTTGCGTGGGGCAGCAGGGGCCGATGACCTTCAATGACGAAGGTCGCGCGGGGCAAAAAACAATCTGCCGGCAGAGGAGCGAGCAATGAGCGATCAGGTGTCCACCATCGCAATGGCAGATACGGCGAAGCCTTCCGGCGTGCGCTGGAAGATCTTCCTGCTGATGCTGTTCCTGATCTCGATCAACTATATCGATCGCGCCTCGCTGTCGGTCGCGATGCCCGTCATCGCCAAGGAGTTCGACATCGATCCGGCGATGCAGGGCCTGATCCTGAGTTCGTTCTTCTGGACCTACGCGCTGATGCAGGTGCCGGGCGGCATGCTCGCCGATCGCTTCAAGCCGCGCATCGTGATCGCGCTCGCGACGCTGTTCTGGGGGTTCTTCCAGGCGCTGGCGGCGCTGTCCACCAGCTGGATGCTGCTGCTTCTGACCCGGCTCGGGCTCGGCGCGTCGGAAGCGCCGATCTATCCGGCCGGCGGCAAGCTCAACGCGATCTGGATGACGCAGACCGAACGCGGCCGCGGCGCCACCTTGCTGGACGGCGGCGCGCCGCTCGGCGCTGCGCTGGGCTCGATCGTGATCGCCTGGCTGATGGCGGCGTTCAGCTCCTGGCGCGTCGCATTCGTCCTCGCGGGCGTCGGCACCATGCTGTGCGGACTGTGGGCCTGGTACTACATCCGCAACGCGCCGCGCGAGCATCCGTCGGTCAATGAAGCCGAGGCGCGCTATCTCGAGGAGGCGCATGCGATCGAGGACGCGGCGACGCCGCCGTCGTCGGGCGCAAGCGGGATGGCCTATTTCCGCTTCCGTTCGGTCTGGTGCATGTGCCTGGGCTGGATGTTCTTCAACACCACGTTCTATGGCCTGTTGACCTGGATGCCGACCTATCTGTTCAAGGTGCACGGCTTCGACATCAAGGCGCTCGGCGGCGCATCCTTCATCATCTTCTTCGCGGGCTTCGTCGGCGAACTGGTCGGCGGCTGGATCGGCGATGGCTGGCGCGCGCGGGGCGGGGCGCCCAACACGGTGTTCCGTACCCTGTTCGGCATCGCGGCGATCATGGCGACCGTGTCGATCTTCCTCGTCGCCTATGTCACCAACGCGGTCGTGGTCGTGGTGCTGCTGTCGACGACGCTGTTCTTCCTGCGATGGTGCGGCATGTACTGGGCGATCCCGTCGGCGCTGGCGGGCCGCGGCAAGTCCGGCTTCCTCGGCGGCTGCATGAATCTCGGCGGCAACATCGCCGGCATCACGACACCCCTGATCGTCGGCTTCATCGTGCAGGCCACCGGCTCTTACTTCCTCGCCCTGATGTATTTCGCCGCCGCGGGCATTGCGCTGTTGATCTGCTCGACCCTGATCGATTACAGCCGCAAGCTCCCGGTCTGAAACGAAGACGGCCGAATCCTGCCAGGGGTTCGGCCGGTTGATGAGGCAAGCGAATGACACCTCCCGTCCGGCTCGGCATGCTGACGCCGTCGTCGAATACCGCACTCGAGCCGATCACCTGCGCGATGCTATCAGGCGTCGACGACGTCTCGGCGCATTTCTCGCGCTTCAAGGTGACGGAGATCGCGCTGTCGGAGCAGGCGCTGCGCCAGTTCGACGCCAGCGAGATTCTTCGCGCGGCAGAGTTGCTGGCGCATGCCAAGGTCGACGTGATCGCCTGGAACGGCACCTCGGCAAGCTGGCTCGGCTTCGATCGCGACGAGAGCCTGTGCGAGCAGATCACCGCGGCGACCGGGATCAAGGCCTGCACCACGGTGCTGGCCTATCGCGACCTGCTGCGGCGGATCGGCGCCAGGCGCATCGGGCTGGTGACGCCGTATCGCAGGGATGTGCAGGACAGGATCATCGCCAACTGGAATTCGGCGGGGCTGCATTGTTTTGCCGAGCGGCATCTGTCGCTGCAGGACAATTTTTCTTTTGCCGAGGTCAGCGAGGCCAAGGTCGCGGACCTGATCGAGGAGGTGGTGCGCGAGGGCTGCGATGTTGCCGTCGTGCTCTGCACCAACATGCGCGGCGCGGGCGCCGCCGAACGGCTGGAGCGCGGTTTTGGTGTGCCGGTGCTGGACTCGATTGCGGTGACGCTGTGGGCGTGTCTCACAGCTGTGGGCTGCGATCCGTCGCGCGTGCACGGCTGGGGCAGCCTGTTCACCAACCCCGACCTGCGCGCAGCGACCGCGATCCCCAATCATGACGACGAAGGCGTGCGGTGACTGAAGCCAAGCCGACCAGACGTGGCAAGGAACCGAAGCGCGCGATCACGGCGCTGCAACGGCGCCGGCTGCGCGTGCCGCGGGTCGGACTGCACGAGCAGGCGGCGGCGCGGCTACGCACGATGATCGTGCGCGGCGAGCTGGCACCGGGACAGTCGTTGGGGGAGGCGGACCTGTCCGACGCGCTCGGCATTTCGCGCACCCCGCTGCGCGAGGCGCTGAAGCAATTGGCAAACGAAGGCCTGGTCGAGCTGCGGCTCAACCACAGTGCCGTGGTCGCGCCGTTCCGCCGCGCCGAGCTGACCGAATTGTTCGAGGCGGTCAGCGGCATCGAGCGCTGCGCCGCCGAACTCGCCGCGCTGCGCATGGAGGATGCCGACTTCGAGCGGCTCGATGCGCTGCAGGACAAGATCGAGTGGCATCACGGCCGCGGCGAGTTGCGCGACTATTTCCAGGCCAACCAGCAGATCCATTCGGCGATCGTCGGCTTCGCGCGCAACGCGGTGTTAAAGGCGACGCACGAGGCGCTGCTGGCGCGGGCCGAGCGGGCGCGTTTCTTCGCGCTCTCGGTGCTCGGGCGCTGGGATGAATCGGTGCGCGAGCACCAGGATATCCTGGCCGCGCTCAGGCGCCGCGATGCGGCCCGTGCCGGGCAAATGCTGGCCCACCACGTGCGCCGCACCGGCGAGATCGTCGCCGAGACGCTGGATGGCAAGGCACTGAACAACGAGGCGGATGACGCCGCGGCGCCGGACACTCCCGCAAAGCCGCGCGGCCGCAAGACGAGGAACGTTGCGCCATGAAGATCCTGCTGCTCAATCCCAACACGACGGCGGCAGTGACCGATCTGCTCCATGCCGCCGGCAGCAAGGTGGCTTCAGCCGGCACCGAGCTCGTGCCCGCGACCGCCGCGCGCGGCGTGCCTTATATCGCGACCCGCGCCGAGGCGCAGATCGGCGGTGCGATCGCGCTGGAGATGCTGGCCGAGGCCGGCCCGGGCATCGATGCCGCCATCATCGCCGCGTTCGGCGATCCCGGACTGTTCGGCGCGCGCGAGCTGTTCGCGTTTCCGGTGGTGGGATTGGCCGAGGCCGCGATGCTCACCGCCTGCATGCTCGGCCGGCGGTTCTCCATCGTGACCTTCGCCGGCGCGCTGGCGCCCTGGTACGAGGAATGCGTCGCCATGCACGGGCTCGCCGCGCGCTGCGCCGGCATCCGCACGCTCGACGGTAGCTTCCAGTCGATCTCCGACGTGCAGGCCGAGAAGGAAGAGCTGCTGGTCGCGCTCGCCAACCGGGCGGTCGAACAGGACGGCGCCGACGTCGTCATTCTGTCAGGCGCGCCGCTCGCAGGCCTTGCCGCAAAGGTCCGCGACCGCATTCCGGTGCCGGTGGTCGATCCGGTCGCGGCCGCCGTGCGCCAGGCGGAGACGCTTGCCGTGCTCAAGCCGCGCAAGGCGGTCGCCGGCACCTTCCGGCGGCCCGATCCGAAACCGACGCTCGGGCTGGCCGAGCCGCTTGCTGCCTTCATCGAACATCGCTCACCAAAAGAGGGGACAGACTGATGTCCTTCGACACCATCATCCGCGGCGGCACCGTCGTCACCGCTGCCGACACCTTCGCCTGCGATGTCGGAATCCGTGACGGCAAGATCACGGCGCTCGGCCGCGATCTCGGCGATGCGGCCACGATCATCGACGCCACCGACCGGCTCGTGCTGCCCGGCGGCATCGACAGCCATGTCCATTTCGCCCAGCCATCGGGCGACGGCATCGTGATGGCCGACGGCTTTGCCAGCGGCACCCGCTCGGCGGCGTTCGGCGGCAACACCACCGTGCTGCCGTTCTGCCTGCAGGAGAAGGGCCAGACGTTGCGCGAGGCGCTCAAGCACTACCATTCGCTGGCCGACGGCGAATGCCATGTCGACGTCGCCTTCCATCTGATCGTCACCGATCCGACCGAGCACGTGCTGGGCCAGGAGCTGCCGGCGCTGGTCGAGGACGGCTACACCTCGCTCAAGGTCTTCATGACCTATGAAGGGCTGGCGCTGTCGGATCGCGAATTGCTCGAGACCATGTCGGTCGCGCGTGAGACTGGCGCGATGCTGATGGTGCATGCGGAAAACTTCGACGCCATCCGCTTCCTGACCGATCGGCTGGAACGCGCCGGCAACACCGCGCCGCGCTTCCACGCGACCTCCCGGCCGATCCCGGTCGAGCGCGAGGCGACGCACCGCGCGATCTCGCTGTCCGAGCTCGTCGACGTGCCGATCATGATCGTGCATGTCTCGAATCGCGAAGCGATGGACGAGATCCGGCGCGCGCAGCAGCGGGGCTTGCGGGTGATGGGCGAAACCTGCCCGCAATATCTGATGCTGACCGAGAACGACCTCGATCAGCTCAACATGGAAGGCGCGAAATACGTCTGCTCGCCGCCACCGCGCGACGTCGCCAGCCAGCAGGCGTGCTGGGAGGGCTTGCAGCAGAAGGTATTCTCGGTGTTCTCGTCGGACCATTGTCCGTTCCGCTACGACGACCCGCAAGGAAAGCTCGCGCCCAAGGGGCGTACCAGCTTCCGCTGGGTGCCGAACGGCATCCCGGGGGTGGCGACGCGGCTGCCGATCCTGTTCTCCGAGGGCGTGGTGAAGGGGCGCATCGACCTCAACAGCTTCGTCGCCTTCAGCGCCACCAATCACGCCAAGATCTACGGCCTCTATCCGCGCAAGGGCACGATCGCCGTCGGCTCGGATGCCGACATCGCGCTGTGGGATCCCAAGCGCAAGGTGACGATCCGCCACCAACTGATCCATGACGGCTCGGACTACACGCCCTATGAGGGGCTCGAGGTCACCGGCTGGCCGGTGCTGACCATGGTGCGCGGCAAAGTGGTCGTCGACGACGGCACCCTTGTCGGCAGCAAGGACCACGGCACATATTTGCCGCGCGCCAAACCTCCGGCGGGAGCGACCATCCCGTAACACGCGACGGAAGTAACCCGCGAAACAAGAAGGCAGGAGACCACCATGCCCTACGCGACGACAGATGACGGCGTGCGGCTCTATTTCGAGGAGACCGGATCCGGCCATCCGGTGATCCTGGTCCATGAATTCGCCGGCGACCTGCGCAGCTACGAGCCGCAGATGCGGCATTTCGGCAAGCGTTTCCGCACCGTCGCCTACAATGCGCGCGGCTTTCCGCCGTCTGACGTGCCCGAGCAGGTCGCGTCCTATTCGCAGGCGCGCGCCGCCGACGATATCCTGGCGGTGCTCGATCACATCGGCGCGCCGAAGGCGCATATCATCGGCCTCTCGATGGGCGGCTTCGCGACCTTGCATTTCGGATTGCGTCATCCCGCGCGCGCGCTGTCGCTGTGCATCGGCGGCTGCGGCTATGGCGCCGAGCTCGACAAGCGCGAGACGTTTCGCGCCGAGGCCGACGTGATCGCCGGCATGATCCGCAAGGAGGGCATGCCGGCCTTCGCCGAGCGTTACGCCTATGGCCCGACGCGCGTGCAGTACGAGAACAAGGATCCGCGCGGCCACGCCGAGTTCAAGGCCATGCTCGCCGAGCACTCGGCGGTGGGATCGGCCAACACCCAGCAGGGCGTGCAGAAGGAGCGTCCCTCGCTCTACACACTGGTCGACGAGATGAAGCGCATCACGGTGCCGACGCTGATCATCACCGGTGACGAGGATTGGCCGTGCCTGCTGCCGGGCATTTTGATGAAGCAGAGCATCCCGTCGGCCGCGCTCGCCGTCATGCCCAACTGCGGCCATGCCATCAACATCGAGGAGCCCGACGAATACAACCGGATCGTCGGCGATTTCCTGGCGCAGGTCGAAAGCGGTCGCTGGCCACAGCGCGATGCCAGGGCAGTGAGCGCCTCGATCACCGGGATGAAGGGTTAGACGGCATCCTCGACTGCCGCCACGCGGCTACCAGGGAATCGTCCCGAGCGTTGCGTGTGTGAATGTGCCTGTGGGGCTCTCCGGGCCGAGCAGGGCAACGCGCACCGCCTCGCGGGCGCCTTCCGCGACGGTCTCGGTGCCTGCATAGCCGTTCAGGTTCGTTCGGGTGAAGCCGGGGGACACGGCATTGACCTTGATCCCCTCTGCCTCAAGCTCGATCGCCATCGCGAGCGTGATTGCGTTGAGCGCGGTCTTGGACGCGGGGTAGACCGGGCCGAAGATCGGACGGTGCGGATTGGCAGGGTCCGCGTTGCGGGTCAGCGAGCCGGCGCCGCTCGACACGTTGACGATGCGCCCGCCCGGTGCCTTGCGCAGCAGCGGCAGCATCGCCTGATAGACGGCAAGGACGCCGAACACGTTGGTCTCCCAGACCGCGCGCATTTCATCGAGCGATACGTTGCTCGGACGGGTGGTCGCCGCGTAATCCTCGACGGACTGGTCCGGCCGCTTTCGCGTATTCGAGATCGCGGCGTTCTGGATCAGGATGTCGAGGCGGCCAAATTCCTTGCCGATGCGCTCGGCGGCGGCGGCGATCGAGGCCTGATCGGTGACGTCAAGCTGGAGCGGGTGGGCGTCCGCGCCGATCTCGCCGGCCGCGGCCACGCCGCGCGCGAGGTCGCGCGACCCGACCAGCACCGTGAGCCCGTGTGAAGCGAGGTCCTTTGCGATCTGAAGGCCGATTCCCTGATTGGCCCCGGTGACCAGGGCGATGCGCTTGTCTTGCATGTTGACCTCTTGTCCTAGCTTCGGCTCGACTCGGCCCAAATCACGGCGTCGGCACCGGCGGGGATCCGCATCGGGCTCGACGGATCGGTCACCGCGCGCCACACCGCTTCGGCGACGTCCTCGGCCGTGGTGACCGGCCCCGGTTCGCCGAACCCAGCGAAGACGCTCTGCACGAGCTCGGCATAGGCCGCGTGGTCGAGGCCCTGCGCGTGGGCGCGCGCAGTATCGCCGAAGCGGGTCTCCGGCGAACGGCCGGGCAGCACCAGGCGCGCGCGCACGCCGAACTGCGCGAGCTCCAGTGCCATCGATTCGGTGAATGCGTTCACCGCCGCCTTGGTCGCGGCGTAGGACGCGATCAAAGGGATCGATCTCAACGTCACGCTCGAGGTGACGTTGACAACAACGCCGGCCCTGCGTTGCCTGAACTGCGGCAGCACTGCCTGCGTGAGAGCCATCGTGCCGAATGTGTTGGTCTCGAACAGCTCGCGGATCGTCGCCATCGGCGTGGCTTCGAATGGCGACGCTGCGCCGAAGCCCGCATTGTTGACGAGGGCATCGATCGGTCCCGCGGCCTCGACAGCGCGATGGATACTGTCGGGATCGGTGACGTCGAGCGCGAGCACGCGCAGATGCGCCGAACGCGGCAGCACATCCTCGCGCGGCGTGCGCATCGTCGCGATGACCTTCCAGTCGCGGTCGAGAAAGTATTTCGCGGTTTCAAGTCCGAAGCCGGACGGGCATCCGGTGATCAAGATGGTGTTCATGGGGGCTCTTGGAAGTGATTTGACTGGCACAGACGATAGGTATCAGTGGTCGGACTCTCTATGTTTGAAAGTCCAAGAGTCATTTGCAGGAGTCCGGACATGATCGACCCGCTTGCGGAGGTCGTCACGCTGCTGCAGCCAAGCGCCCGGTTCTCGAAGGCCGTGGTCGGCGCCGGAGCGTGGCATGTCCGCCGCTCCGATGCCGGACAGCCGTTTTATTGTGTGGTCCTCGAGGGCGGGTGCTGGCTTGAGGTCGACGATCGCGAGGCGATCGAGCTGGGGGCGGGCGACTTCATTCTGGTCCCCGCGGCGTATGACGTCGCGATGTCGAGCCTCGCGCGGTTTTCCGAGCCGACCGCCGAAACACGTCCCGTCGCGCTCGCCACCGGAGAGTTCAGGATCGGAGACCAGGACGGTCCAACCGATCTGCGGATGCTGATCGGCCATTGCAGCTTCGGCTCGGCGGACGCGAGCCTGCTGGTGTCGCTGCTTCCCCAACTGGTGCATGTGCGCGGCGAACCGCGGCTCGCCACCCTGATGCAGTTCGTCCGTGACGAATTCCGTGAACGACGCCCGGCGCGCGATGTGATCCTGGCCCGTCTGCTCGAGGTTCTCCTGATCGAAGCGTTGCGCTCGACGGCGGGTACCGCGGCGTCGCCGGGTCTCGTGCGCGGGCTCGCCGACGAGCGTCTCGCTGTTGCGATCCGCCGGATGCATGAGAGCCCGACGCGGGCGTGGACGGTCGCGCAACTGGCGAAGGAGGCGGCGCTGTCGCGTTCGGCATTCTTCGACCGGTTCAGCCGCGCTGTCGGCGTCGCGCCGATGGAGTATCTGCTGGCCTGGCGCATGGCGATGGCCAAGAACATGCTCCGGCAGAATGAAAGCGGCATCGCCGAAATCGCCGAACGCGTCGGCTACGGCTCAGCAAGCGCGTTCAGCGTCGCGTTCACCCGCCATGTCGGATTGTCGCCGACGCAATATGCGCGGGAGCAGATTGCGCCGTGACGCGCGTGCCGGCGTCATCGAGATAGAGATCAATCCAACATCCTTCGCAAGCGCTGCAACCGACGCGTGAATCGGACGCGCGATGATGAATCGCTGTGATGAAACTTACACAGGGCTGTCATCGGCGATGGATAACTTGTCGCATGTCGACGTCATAAATCCTTAAAAAGTGGGGCAAGAAGTGAAGGCGAAATTCCTTTCAACGGTCGGAGTCTGTCTGGTCGCTGCTGCTGCAGTTGTGTGCAGCGCCGCCGCTCACGACGATGATAGAGATCACGATCATCGTCATCCGCACGACATTCACACGGCAACGCCGATCAAGCATCTCGTCGTGATCTTCAACGAGAACCGCTCGTTCGATCACTATTTCGCAACCTACCCGAATGCGGCCAATCCGACCGGCTCGATTCCGTTCACGGCCAAGCCGCATACGCCGAAGGTCAACAACCTCGCCAACGCCAATCTGCTGACCAACAACCCGAACACCAATGCGGCCAACGGCACGGGCGCGACCAATCCGTTCCGGCTCGATCGCACCCAGGCCAACACGCGCTCGCAGAATCACGCCTATACGCCCGAGCAGCAGGCGGTCGACAACGGCAAGGAAGACCTGTTTCCGAAGTTCACCGGTCGCGGCACTGCCGGCGGCGTCGGCGCCTTCGGCACCAACGGGCAGGTGATGGGTTATTTCGACGGCAACACCGTCACCGCGTTCTGGAACTACGCACAGAACTTCGCGATGAGCGACAACAACTGGACCGACACCTTCGGTCCGTCGACGCCCGGCGCGCTCGAGGTGGTCTCCGGCCAGACCAATGGTGCGCAGAACATCGTCGGCACGTCATCGTCGATCGCCGACGGCCAGGGCGGCCTGACGCTGATCGGTGATACCGACCCTGCCTACGACGCGTGCTCGAGCACGACCAGCCAGGTCCTGATGACCAGCAAGAACATCGGCGACCTGCTCAACGCCGAGCACATCAGCTGGGGCAGCTTCATGGGCGGCTTCGACCTGACGCTCAAGAACAGCAACGGCACCACCAACTGCGCCCGCAGCACCTTCTCGAGCAACGTCAACGGCACCATCGTCGACTACATCCCGCACCACGCCTGGTTCCAGTACTACAAGTCGACCGCCAACCCGACCCATGCGCGGCCGAGCTCGGTGAACGCTGTGGGCCACAGCTACGTTCCCGGCGGCAAGACGCTCGATCCGGCCAATCATGCCTACGATCTCGAGGACTTCTACGCTTCGGTGAAGGCCGGCAACCTCCCGGCGGTCTCCTACATCAAGATGCCGGCCTATCAGGACGGTCATCCCGGCAACTCCGATCCGCTCGATGAGCAGGCCGGCAATGTCGAGCTGATCAACTTCCTGCAGAAGCAGCCGGAGTGGCGCGACACCGCGGTCATCATCACCTATGACGACTCCGACGGCTGGTACGACCACCAGTACACGGCGCCGATCAGCGCCTCGTATGATCCGACCGCAGACCAGGTCAACGGTCCCGGCCAGTGCGGCCGCGGCATCGGCAAGCAGACGCAGCCGAATGGCCTGAACGGTCAGCCGGTGAACGGCCGCTGCGGTCCCGGCACGCGGACCCCGTTCATTGTGATCTCGCCTTACGCCAAGAAGAACTTCGTCAGCCACACCCGCATCTCGCAGGCGTCGGTCGTGCGCTTCATCGAAGACAACTGGCTGCACGGCCAGCGTCTCGGCGGCGGCTCGTTCGACGCCAGCGTCGAATCGATCACGGACATGTTCGACTTCGATCATGGACACGATCACGATCACGACGGCGACGATCGGCAGAACAAGCTGTTCCTCGATCCGACGGCCGGCACGGTCATCGTCAGCCCGTCTGACGATCATCACCATCACTAACGCTCTGGGATCACTGGACGTCATATGAACGGCCGCATGTTGTGGCTTCTCGGCGCCGGCCTGCTCTGCATGGCCGGCGCCGTTGCGGCAGTCGAGACCCAAGGACTTCCGGGGACAAATCCGAACCCGGTGCAGCTCAGGCGTCCGCCGGTCGCCCCGCTGTCCGGCATGGCGCAGCTCGGCCAGAAGATCTTCTTCGACGCGTCGCTGTCGTCGTCGGGCGCATTGTCGTGCGCCTCCTGTCACAGTCCGGACCACGCCTACGGACCGCCCAACGATGCGGCGGTCATGTTCGGCGGCCCCGCACAATCGCGGCAGGGAACGCGCGCCGTTCCCGGCCTGACCTATCTGGAACGCCAGCCGAATTTCAGCATCGGACCCGAGAAGGACGAGGACGACAATCTCGTCGACTTCGCGCAACTGGCTGCGGCAGGTCAGCAGGCTGCGCGTGCGAAAAAGGTCGCGACCGGGACCGCGGCGTCGGCGGTCAACATCGTGCCGCAGGGTGGGCTGTTCTGGGACGGCCGCGCCGATACGCTGCAGGACCAGGCGATCTTCCCGCTGCTCGATCCCAATGAGATGGACGGCGGCAGCATCGAGGTGGTGGCGCAGAAGCTGCGCCAGGCAAGCTATGCGCCGCGCCTTGCCGAGCTGTTCGGCGCTCAGGTCTTCGACAACACGCGGCTGCTGGTCGCGGAAGCGATGTTCGCGGTCGCGCGCTATCAGGTCGAGGAGCCGAGCTTCCATCCCTACAGCAGCAAATTCGACTACTGGCTGGAAGGCAGGGCGCGGCTAAGCGAGAGCGAGTTGCGCGGCCTGCAATTGTTCAACGATCCGGACAAGGCCAATTGCGCCGGCTGCCATACGTCGTCGCCGACCCGCGACGGCCTGCCGCCGCTGTTCACCGATCACCAGTATGAGGCGCTCGGCGCGCCACGCAACGCCGCGCTCGCCAGCAACCGCGATCCCAACTATTTCGATCTCGGGGTCTGCGGCCCGTATCGCACCGACATTGCCGAGCAGACGCAATATTGCGGGATGTTTCTGACACCGACCTTGCGCAACACCGCAACCCGCCGCGTGTTCTTTCACAACGGCGTCTTCACGAGCCTCGAGCAGGTGCTCGATTTCTATAACTTCCGCGATACCAATCCGGAGAAGGTCTACCCGCGTGCGGCCGACGGTACGGTGCGGAAATACGACGATCTGCCGGAAAAGCATCACGGCAATGTCGACGTCGCCGATCCGCCGTTCGAGCGTCATCTCGGCGACACGCCTGCGATGACCGCGCAGGACGAAGCCGACATCATCGCCTTCCTGAAGACGTTGACCGACGGTTACCAGCCGGAGCGGTGAGCGGTCGCGACGGCTCATCGCGGAACCCATGCGTGAGTTGGCAGGTCCTCGTCATGCGCGCATAATGGGCGCATGAATGTGGTCGAAGGCAACGGCGCCAGAATTCCCGCGATCGGGCTCGGCACGTGGGAGCTGCGTGGGCGGACCTGCGCCCGCATCGTCGAGCAGGCGCTGCGGCTCGGTTACCGGCACATCGACACCGCCCAGATTTATGACAATGAGCGCGAGGTCGGCGAGGGGCTGCGCGCCTCCGGCATCAAGCGCGACGATGTGTTCCTGACCACCAAGATCTGGACCACACATTTCATGGCGAAGGATCTCGAACGTTCGGCCAAAGAGAGCCTGGCACGGTTGCGTCTGACCGAGGTCGATCTGTTGCTGCTGCACTGGCCGCATCCGCACGTGCCGCTTGCCGAGACGGTCGGCGCGCTGGCGCGGGTCAAGCAGGCGGGACTGGCGCGGCATATCGGGGTCTCGAACTTCAACGTGGCGCTGATCGAGGAGGCGGTGGCGGCGTGCCCCGAGCCGCTCGCCTGCGATCAGGTCGAGTACCATCCTTATCTCGGCCAGGCCGACGTGATCGAGGCGTGCACGCGCCAGGGCATGGCGTTCGTCGCCTACAGCCCGATCGCGAAGGGACGCGTCAAGGGCGACCGCGCGCTGGCGCGGATCGGCGACCGTTATCGCAAGACGGCTGCCCAGGTCTGCCTGCGCTGGCTGGTGCAGCAGAATGTCTCCGCGATCCCGCGCACCTCGAAGCTCGAGCGGCTCCAGGAAAATCTGGACATCTTCGACTTCGAGTTGTCGGATGAGGACATGCGCGAGATTTCGGCCATCGGGAGCGCGGCCGCGCGCTGACGGCCCATCTGAACGCCCGTGGCGCGTTGGGTCCTTGCCTGTGAATCGCCGCGCGGAAAATGGCTGGGCAGCGGTCCGGATCATGCTATTGCGCGCTGGCGGACTTGCGGTTTTGCGCCGAATGGGGATTGAGGCAGGCGGGTTCCACCCGGTATTGTGACCGGCGGGGAGACGACACTGATGTGATCGAGTGGGATGAAGTTTCGGCCAAACGCGGATCTGATGGCATCGGTGTTCGTGCACCTGATGCTGCTCGCGCTGATTTTCCTGTATTCGGAGGTGCATCAGTTCGATCCGGTCGCCGCTGACACGGTGCCGGTCGAGATCGTGACGCCGCAGGAGGTTGCCAGGAGCGAGGTCCAGACCGAGACCAAGCCCGATCCGGTGCCGAGCCCGTCGCCGACGCCCGAGCTGCAGTTGCCGTCGCTCGACAAGCCGGTCGACACCGCCAAGTCCGAACCACCGGCGCAAGCCCCGGCACCTCAGCCGCAACAGGCCCAGCAGCAACCGCCGCAGAAGCAGGCGACTCCGCCCGAGCCCAAGCCCAGCCCGGCTCCGCAGCATGCTGCGGTCGAGCCGCCGGCACCGCAGACGCCGGCACCGCAGACGCCGCCGATGCCCCAGCCAATGGCGCAGCAAGCAGCGACCCCGTCGCCACCCGCCTATGTGCAGCCCGAGCCGGACCTGTCCGTCAAATACAATGTCATGCTCGGTTTGCCGCCCGACATCCCGATCAAGCCGCCGGCGGAAGCGCCGCACGGCCCCGGTCCCGGCAAGGACAATTTTGACGCCGCGGCCACGGAGCAGGCCGACGTCGGCTCCAGCGTGGTCGCCGAGTTCCGCCGTCATCTGAAGAGCTGCATGAAACTCCCGGCGACGCTGAGCACCGGCGATGACGTCAGGATCAAGCTCAGGGTGTTCATGAAGCCCGACGGCAAGCTCGGCGCGGCGCCGTTGCTGATCGAAGCCACCGCATCGGAAAAGGGGCCGCTGCTGCTCAAGAGCGCGACCGAGGCGCTGCAGGCCTGCCAGCCTTACGCGATGCTGCCGCGGGATCGCTACGGCGAATGGAAGGTGCTCGACCTCGATTTCACCCCGCGCGATTTCGCGTCGTAAGCGGAGGCAAGTCTCAGCTTCCCATCGCCTGCCAGGCGTTCGAGGCGAACTGCCGGCGCCAGATCACGATGACGACCGCGGCGGTCGTGGCGAACAGCACCCAGGGGCTGACGAACCAGCCGAGATAGGCGAGCGCGAAGAAGAACGCGCGCTGGCCACGGTTGAAGTGCCGGCCCGCGGTTTCGAACAGCCGCGTGGTGCGGATCACATGGGCCTCGGCCTCCGGCGTATCGCGCTGGCCGGCCGGCGGCATCGCACCGAACAGGATCGCAACATAGTTGAACAGGCGATAGGCCCAGGCGAACTTGAAGAAGGTGTAGATGAAGATCAGGATCAACCCGATGCACTTGATCTCCCACAGCGCGGGCGAGGGCGTCAGGTTGACCGGCAGCGCACCGAGCACCGCGAGCGCGTCACTGGTCGCGCGCAGCAGCGCCAGCGCGCCGCCGATCGCGATCAGGCTGGTGGAGGCAAAGAACGCGGTGCCGTTCTGCAAGCTGGCCATGATCTGCATGTCGACCATCCGCGCATCCCGGTTGAGCAGATTGCGTACCCAGATCTCGCGATAGACATGCATCCGCGCCGACAGGCTGTCGCGTCCGTAGGCGGTGTGCTCCAGCGTGATGGCGTAGACCAGCCATTCCAGCGCGAAGAAGCCGACGGCCAGGATGTCGACCCAATAGCCGGTCATGGTGCCTTCCTTCGTCAATGCGCGGTGGCGGGTCCGCGCAGCGCTGCATCCCGCGTCATGTACAGGTTGAACGCGTGCAATGCACTATGGCAAACTGACGTGGCAACAGGATTCACAGGCATGCTCAAGCTCGTCATCGGCAACAAGAACTATTCGTCATGGTCGATGCGGCCCTGGCTGGCGCTGCGCGCCAACGACATCCCGTTCGAGGAAATCTTCGTTCCGCTCTACACCGACCAGGCTGACAAGGACCGCATCCTCAGCTTCAGCAAGGCCGGCAAGGTGCCGACGCTGATCGACGGCGACGTCACGGTGTGGGATTCGCTGGCGATCATCGAATATCTCGCCGAGAGGTTTCCCGAGGCGAAGCTCTGGCCGTCGGATCGCGCCGCGCGCGCGCATGCCCGCGCGATCTCGGCGGAGATGCACTCCGGCTTCGTGCCGCTGCGCAGCGAATGTGGCATGAACCTGCACCGGCCGATCCGCGCCGTCGCGCTGTCGGACGATGCGCGGGCCAATGTGGCGCGGATCGAGGAGATCTGGGCCGATTGCCACGCGCGCTACGGCAAGCAGGGCCCGTTCCTGTTCGGGGCATTCTCCGGGGCGGACGCGATGTACGCGCCCGTGGTGCATCGCTTCCGCACCTACGCGATTCCGGTGAAGGCCGAGGCGCAGCATTATGTCGATGCCATGATGCAGCTTCCGGCCTTCCAGCAATGGACTCGCGACGGGCTGGCCGAGACGCTGCGGATCGAGCGATTCGAGGATGCCTGACCGGTCCTGCGCTGCCGAATTGTGACAGGCTGTGGCAAAGATCGCGGCTTGACGCCGCAGGGCCGAAGGCGTCGAATCCGAAAAACCGGTTTTGCAAGTCGTGAAAGGACTTAGACCATGGGCATTCTCGATTCCCTGGAGAATTCACCGGAGCTGAAAGGCATGCTTGGCCAGCTCGGGGCGGCCGTCATCCCCGTCGTGCTCGGTCAGGTGATGGGCAATGGCGGGCAGGGCGGCTTGTCGGCGATCGTGGCCAAGCTCGAGCAGGCCGGCCTCGGCGAACAGGTCAAATCCTGGATCGGCACCGGCCAGAACCTGCCGATCACCGCCGAGCAGCTCCAGGAGGTGCTGGGCAGCGACACCGTCAAGCAACTCGCCGCCAAGTTCAACATTCCGGTCGACCAGCTGTCCAAGGTGCTGGCCCAGCAACTTCCGGCTGCGGTCGACGGCGCGAGCCCCAACGGAAAGTTGCCGCATACCGCCTGAGGGTGTGGAACCGGGTTCCGGCCGAGGTCGGCGGGCAATTTCCGGCTGGCACGTAAATTGCTGCCTATCGCCCTGAAAAACCTGCAAAATCGCACCTTCGCCATGCCCCAATCTTGCTGGATTTGGGGCGGTGCGATGTGCTAGGTTGCCGCAGGGTTCTCAAAATGCCGGCTTGAGCTATCGGGACTGTCAGCTCAGCCAGCAATCTCTAAGAAAATGGAGAGGGCGTTGAAGCATAAGTACTCGATTGGCGAGATCGTCTATTTCACGGCCAGCAACGTGGCGCGCCCCGCTGCGAGCGGCACCTATGAGGTGATCCGCCTGTTGCCGACCGACGGTGACGATTGCCAGTATCGCATCAAGAGCTCGACTGAAGCTTTCGAACGGGTGGCCAAGGAGAGTCAGCTCGCGCTGTCCTGAACGCGTTGTGCGCAAGCCGGTGGCTGGAGCGGGTTCCGCGCCGTCGCCGTCAAAAGGCCCTGTTCGCAGACCCATTGTGCTGAAGGTTGGACGTCGGGATGGCGGCGTTCGCCGTAGCCGGCTGTGCTTACGCTGTGTTGAGGGACATCGCGCATGAATTGGGCTTCCTCGCTGGATCAGATCTGGCGCTCACCGACCTTCCCGATGTGGCTGACGCTGGCCGCGGCGGGCTTCTTTGGGATCGTCGTTCTGGTTACGCTGCTTCGCGCGGAAAAGTCCGTCGCCAATGGCGCGCTGACCGTCATTACGCTGCTGTCGATCGCGGTTGCGGTCGCCGCCACGATCCGCGGCTTCGGGCCGGGCGGGCAGGCGGCGCCCGCCGACACACGGACGGCGCAATTCACCAGCCAGACCGCGCCGGCGCTGGCCTGCGTCGACGACCTCGCCGGAGATGCCGTTCTCAATGCCTGCGAGAAGGTGCTGTTCGGTTCGTCCGATACTGCCGCGGCGGCGGTCAGCTATGCGGCGGCGCAGATCTCGCGCCTGACCGCGCTCGGCGACCTCGCAACCGCGGAGCGCAATTCCACCACCGAGTTGCAGGCGCTGCGCCGCGCCATCGAGCACGACCGCTACGGTCTGGTGGCCTACGCGCTGATGGCGCGAGACCACTGCACGCCGACCGCGTGCCCGGCGTTCCGCTCGCTGGGCGACAACCATCAGATCATCAACAACATGAACGAGCGGACCTACGAGAATCTGGTCACGCGCTACGCGGCGTCCTGGAACGCTCCGGGCGGCGCGCAGGCCTCGGCTGCCAGCGGCCTGGTGGCCGCGCTGCCGCAGTCGTTGCCCACCGGCAAGCCGACCAATGCGGAGTTTCCGAGTGCATCGTCGACGCCGCCGGTCAGCATCATGACGCCCGAACCGGCGAAACCGGCCGCAGCGG
>NZ_JACMYP010000136.1 GCF_020889705.1 Bradyrhizobium altum
CGCGGACGTCGCCGCTGACTTCAAGGCGGGCCTCGACCGGCTGGCCAGCCTCGGCGCCGAACTCGAGGAATTTCCCGGCGACGGCTTCGACATCGAGCCGATCTGGCGCGCCATCAATCACACGGTCTGGCGCACCCGCTTCGAGAAGCTCGCGGCCGATCATCCCGATGACCTCAGCCCGACCTTCCTGAAGCAGCTCGCACTTGCTGCAAAGGTCAGCGGCGTCGCCTACCAGCAGGCGATGTTCGACCGCACCGCGCTGTTCCGCCGCGTGCAGGCGCTGTTCGTGCGCGGCGATCTGCTGGCGATGCCGACGCTGACCCGCACTGCGCTGCCGATCGATCAGGATCTGTTCGGTACCATCGACATTGACGGCCAGAGCTTCGACAGCGTGCGGCCGCACTGGTTTCCCTGGACCATGCTGTTCAACATGACCGGGCATCCCGCGGTCAGCATTCCCTCCGGCTTCGGCCGCGACGGCCTGCCGATCGGCCTGCATCTGGTCGGCCGCTTCCGGGCCGATGCGGAATTGCTGAGGGTCGCGGCGCTGTTCGAAGAGGCGAGCGATCTGCTCGGCCGCTGGCCGGCGCTGAAATCATGAATGACGCGGCGGAGGGCTTGCATTCGTTCGCGAACATGTTGAAACCTGCGGCCTGTTCTTTACCCTTCGGGCGGGCATGAGCGTATTCTTCCTGCGGCGGATCCTGACCCTGGTGGCGACACTGTTCGCGGCCTCGCTGATCATTTTCCTGGTGCTCGACGCGCTGCCGGGCAATGCCGCCCAGATGCTGATGGGCGCCGACGCCTCGCCCGATGCGGTGCGCGCGCTCACCGTCAAGCTCGGCCTCGACCAGCCGCTCACGGTTCGCTATTTGCTCTGGATCAAAGGCATGGCGGTCGGCGATCTCGGCAACAGCTATGTCTATGGCACGCCGGTGGCCGGCCTGATCGCGGAGCGGCTCGTGCTGACGATCCCGCTCGCGATCATGTCGATGCTGATCACGGTGGTGCTGGCGCTGTCCGCCGGCATCTACACCGCGGCCAACCACAACAAGCTCGGCGATGTCGGCGTGATGTCGCTGACCCAGATTGGCATCGCGCTGCCGAATTTCTGGTTCGCGATCCTCTTGATCCTGTTGTTCTCGGTAAAGCTGCAATTGCTGTCGGCCGGCGGATTTGCCGGCTGGGATGACGGCGTCTGGGCGGGGATTCGCTCGCTGCTGCTGCCCGCGATCTCGCTTGCCGTGGTGCAGGCCGCGATCCTGGCCCGGGTCACCCGCTCGGCGGTGCTGGAGGTGCTGCGCGAGGATTTCGTCCGCACCGCGCGCGCCAAGGGGCTCGGCAAGCGCGAGGTCTTGTGGCACCATGTGCTGCGCAACGCCATGATCCCGGTCATGACTGTCATGGGCCTGCAATTCGCCAATCTCCTGGCCGGCACCATCGTGATCGAGAACGTGTTCTATCTGCCCGGCCTCGGCCGGCTGATCTTCCAGTCGATCGCCAACCGCGACCTGATCGTGGTGCGCAACTGCGTGATGCTGCTCGCCGCGATGGTCGTGACAGTCAACTTCGTGGTCGATGTGCTCTATGCCTTCATCGATCCGCGGATCAAGGTCGCCAACCTGTGAGCGCGCCGCTGACCGCATCTGCCGGCACGGCGGCGATCGCACCGGGGGCGAGGCCGGCGACCGGCTTCTGGCGGCGCGCCCTGCGCCATCGCAGCTTCGTGCTTGGTGCGGTGCTCAGCCTGCTCGTGCTCGGCGCGGCGCTGCTGTCGCTGGTCTGGACGCCGTGGTCTGCTTACGACATCGACGTCGCCTCGAAGCTGCACGCGCCGTCGGCGGCGCATTGGCTCGGCACCGACGTGCTCGGCCGCGACATCGTCTCGCTGCTGCTGGTCGGCGCGCGCTCCACTATCATGGTCGGCGTCATCGCGGTCGGCATCGGCCTGACCTTCGGCGTCGGCCTCGGCCTGATCGCGGCTGCCCGCAAGGGCTGGACCGAGGAGCTCATCATGCGGATGAGCGACTTCACCTTCGCTTTCCCTGCGGTGCTATCGGCCATCATGCTGGCCGCGGTCGCGGGCCCCGGCATGGTGACGTCGATCACCGCGATCGGCATCTTCCAGATCCCGACCTTCGTCCGCGTCACCCGCGGCTCGGCGAATGCGATCTGGGCCCGCGAATTCGTGCTGGCCGCGCGCGCCGCGGGCAAGGGCTCCTTCCGCATCACGATCGAGCACGTGCTGCCGAACATCCTGTCGATCCTGGTCGTGCAGGCGACGATCCAGTTCGCGCTCGCGATCCTCGCCGAGGCCGCGCTGTCCTATCTCGGGCTCGGCACCCAGCCGCCGCAGCCATCCTGGGGCCGCATGCTCAACGATGCGCAGACCCTGCTGTTCCAGTCGCCGATGCTCGCGGTCTATCCCGGTGTTGCGATCGCGATCGCGGTACTCGGGCTCAACCTGCTCGGTGACGGGTTGCGCGATCTGCTTGATCCCCGTCTGGCGCGGGAGCGTTGAGCAATGGCTGACACAGGCGCGCCGCTGATCGAGGTGAAGAACCTGGGAGTCCGGCTCAACACCAGCCGCGGCCCGGCGCAGGCCGTCCGCGGCGTCAGCTTTGCGCTTCGCCGCGGCGAGACGCTCGGGCTGGTCGGCGAGTCCGGTTGCGGCAAGTCGGTCACGGCGCTTGCCCTGATAGGGCTGCTGCCCGACAGCGCCGTGATCAGCGGCAGCATCCGGCTCGAAGGCGCCGAGCTCGTCGGACTGCCCGACGCGGCTTATTGCAAGCTGCGCGGCAACCGCATCAGCATGATCTTCCAGGAGCCGATGACTGCGCTCAATCCGATGCACACGATCGGCCACCAGGTCGCCGAGCCGCTGCGGCGTCACACCGGCGTCTCGGCAACCGAAGCGCGGCAGGAAGCCATCGCCTTGCTCGATCGCGTTGGGCTACCCGATGCGGCGAAGCGGGTCGATGCCTATCCGCACCAGTTTTCTGGCGGCCAGCGCCAGCGCATCACGATAGCGATGGCGCTGGCCTGCCAGCCCGATGTGCTGATCGCCGATGAGCCGACCACGGCCCTCGACGTCACGATTCAGGGCCAGATCCTCGATCTGATCGCCGATCTCGTCGCGGAGCGCGGCATGTCGATGATCCTGATCTCGCACGACCTCGGCGTGATCGCCGAGAATGTCGAGCGCATGATGGTGATGTATGGCGGCACCGTCGTCGAAAGCGGCACGACCGATGCCGTGTTCACGCGGATGGGTCATCCCTATACGCAGGGCCTGTTCCGCGCCCGCCCACGGCTCGGCGCACGCAAGGGGACGCGGCTCACGACCATCGCCGGCACTGTGCCGGAGCTGGCTGACCTGCCCGCGGGCTGCACCTTCGCCGATCGCTGCGCGATCGTGGAAGGACGTTGCCGCGCGGCGCTGCCGGCTGTCGTCGATGTCGGCGCGGCGCATGGCGTGCGTTGCATCAGGACCGACGTTTCGATGGCGGTCGGAGGCGTTGGCGCATGACGGTACTTGCTCAATCCCAGCCCGCGCCCGCGACGCCGCTGCTCGAGGTGAAGGATCTCGCGCAACGCTACACCCTGCCGCGTGAAAGCCTGTTCAAGCCGGCGGCGCAGGTGCACGCGCTCAATGGCGTCACGGCTCGGGTCATTCCGGGCAAGAGCCTCGGCGTGGTCGGCGAGTCCGGGTCGGGTAAATCGACCTTTGCGCGGCTGGTGATGGCGCTGGAGCGGCCGACATCGGGCACGGTGTGTTTGCTGGGCCGCGACCTCAACCGGATGCCACCGGACGAGCTGCGCCACGCGCGCCGCGATTTCCAGATGGTGTTCCAGGATCCCTACGGCTCGCTCGATCCGCGGCAGACCGTCGCGCGCATTGTGGCCGAGCCGCTGACTGCGCTCGGGCGGATCGATCGCGGCAGCCTGCGCGAGCGTGTCGCCACGGTGCTGCGGCAGGTCGGGTTGCGCGATGCCGACATGGACAAGTTCCCGCACGAATTCTCCGGCGGCCAGCGCCAGCGCATCGCGATTGCGCGCGCGCTGATCACCCAGCCGAAGCTGATCGTCGCCGACGAACCGGTCTCGGCGCTCGACGTCTCGGTGCAGGCGCAGGTGCTCAACCTGATGCAGGATCTGCAGGATGAGTTCGGTCTGAGCTATATCCTGATCAGCCATGACCTCGCCGTGGTCGATCTGCTCTGCGACGAGATCGCGGTGATGTATCTCGGGCGGATCGTCGAGCAGGGGCGGCCCGCCGAACTGTTCGCCCACAGCGCCCATCCCTATACGCGCGCACTGCTGGATGCGGTTCCGCGCGCCCGGGCAGGTGGTGTCCGGCGCCGCCGCGGCGCGCAGGCAATCGGCTCGCAAGCGTCGGCTGCGGCCGGCTGTCCTTACGCGCCGCGCTGTCCCCTGGCCGACCAGCATTGTCGCGAGGCCGCGCCTGGGCTACGCAGCGTGGGAGACGCCCATCTGGCGGCCTGCCATTACGCCGAAGCCGTGATGGCGCTGCCGCCAGTGGTCGCGGAGGCCGGTTAGTCTATTGTGCAGGACCAGCCCAGGCTGATGAAAGAGCACGTCCGGGGAGCAGACCAATGTTGAGGAAATTGTGCGTCATCGCGGCCGCTGCCGCACTCGCCGCAGCGCCGCTGCCGAGCCTCGCGCAGGGCAAGAAGGACAGCGTCGTGATGGGCATGACGCTGGAGCCGCCGGGACTCGATCCGACCAACGCGGCGGCCGCGGCGATTGCCGAAGTCACGCTCTACAACGTCTACGAGACACTGACCAAGATCAACGAGGACGGCTCGGTGTCGCCGCTGCTCGCCGAGAGCTGGCAAGCCTCGCCGGATCTCAAGACCTACACCTTCAAGCTCCGCAAGGGCGTCAAATTCCACAATGGCGAGCCGTTCGATTCCGCGGCGGTCAAGTTCTCGTTCGACCGCGCCGCGGCGCCGACCTCGACCAACAAGGACAGGAGCCTGTACCAGGCGTTCGCATCGGTGACGGCGCCGGACCCGGAGACGATTGTCGTCGCGCTGAAGTATTCCGAGCCGAACCTGCCGTTCCTGCTCGGTCAGGCGTCGGGCTCGATCGTCGAGCCGAAGAGTGCGCCGACCGATGTGACGCAGCCGGTCGGCACCGGACCCTACACGCTCGGCAGCTGGGCCAAGGGTTCGTCGATCACGCTGGTGAAATGGCCGGAGTACCGCAACGCCGCCGCGATCAAGCTCGCCAAGGTGACGATCCGCTTCATCGGCGATCCAGCCGCGCAGGTCGCGGCGCTGCTGTCGGGTGACGTCGACGCCTTTCCGCGGGTTGCGGCGGCGCGCAGCCTCGCGCAGTTCAAGGCCGATCCGCGCTTCAATGTGCTGATCGGCGGCTCGCGGACAAAAACCATCGTCGGCATCAACGAGCGCAAGAAGCCGCTCGATGACGTCCGCGTTCGCCGCGCCATCCTGGCGGCGATCGACCGCAAGGCGATGATCGACGGCGCGGTCGACGGCTTCGGCACGCCGATCGGCAGCTTCTACACGCCGGGATCGCTCGGCTATGTCGATACCACCGGCATCAACCCCTACGATCCCGAGCTGGCCAAGAAGCTGCTGGCCGAGGCCGGCGTCAAGACGCCGCTTGAGCTCAGCCTCAAGCTGCCGCCGCCGTCCTACGCGCGGCAGGGCGGCGAAGTGCTCGCGGCGCAGCTCGCCAAGGTCGGCATCGTTGCCAAGATCGAGAACGTGGAATGGGCGCAGTGGCTGTCGCAGGTCTTCACCGGCCCGCACAATTACGACCTCACCATCGTCGCGCATGTCGAGCCGTTCGACCTCGTGAAGCTGACCGAGCCGGATTACTATCTCGGCTACAAGTCCGAGGCGTTCAACGCGCTCTATCAGCAGATCATGGCGACGCCTGGCGAAGCCGGCCGGGCAAAACTGCTCGGCGACGCGCAGCGGATGTTGGCAACCGATGCGGTCGCCGGCTTCCTGTTCCAGCCGCAATTGATCACGATCGCCAGCAAGAAGCTGAAGGGCGTGTGGAAGGACGTGCCGCAGTTCGAGAATGATTTCTCGACCTGGGCTTGGGAGTAATTCTGGGAGAAGGCGATCGCGCCGGCGAGACCAATGGCCTCAGCCGGCGCCGCACCTCGCGCGCCGCCGTCGCTTGACGCTTAGTCTCATTTTGCGTGCTGCGCCTGCGAAGGCGAATGTGTCCGGCGATGCGCGAAGGCGCCGGAAGCCACCGATATTGCTTGGATTGATGCAAGCCCGCGGTCGCAGCACTTCGGGCGCGCGAACGCATGCTGTTCCGGCTTCGCATTGAGCGCATCGGTTGTCTTTGTGAAGGACAGCGCTAACATGGAACCCGTCCATCGATACCTGTCGTTGTCATTTTGATCATCTATTGCAGCGCAACCAAAGCCACCCACGGTGTGCGCTCGCTACGGCGGCCAGGCCTCGAAGGGGAAGTAGCAAACATCATCCCTGATACTGCAACCAAGAAATAACGGGGGAGACTATGTACGTGAAAGGGCTTGCGGCATTCGCCGCAGCGGTCGGCGTTGGCCTGTTGTCCGGTGCCGCCATCGCACAAGAGGTCAAACAGGAGAAGCAGTCGGTCCTGGGGAACGCCAATGTCCCTCCGGTGACCCAGGAGCAGCTCAACGCTGCCGACAAGAACGCCAAGGACTTCCTGCTCACCAACGGAAACTACGCCCAGACGCGGTTTTATCCGGGCAAGCAGATCAGCCGGGACAATGTGAAGAACCTGCACGTCGCCTGGATTTTCCAGACCGACGTCAGGGAGTCGCTCGAGACATCGCCGATCGTCGTCGACGGCGTGATGTATGTCACGACGTCGTTCAGCCATGTCTATGCGCTCGACGCCAAGACCGGCCAGCAGCTCTGGCACTATGCCCACAAGATGGGCCCGATCACGGTCTATTGCTGCGGTCCCAACAATCGCGGTGTCCAGGTGCTCGGCGACCGGGTTTATCTGGCGACGCTGGATTCCAAGCTGATGGCGCTGAATGCCAAGACCGGCGAGGTGGTCTGGACCACCAACATCGCCGATCCCGAGCTCGGCTACAGCGAGACGATGGCGCCGACCGTGGTCAAGGACAAGGTGCTGATCGGTACCAATGGCGGCGAATACGGCATCCGCGGCTTCGTTCGCGCCTATGACGCCAAGACCGGCAAGCAGCTGTGGAATTTCGACACGATTCCGGAGAACTCCGTCGGCGTCTGGGCGACCAAGGACGCCACCGGCCGCGACATGCATCGCAACATCCAGGCCGAGAAGGACATGCTCGCCAAGATCGGCGATCCCTATGCCAAGCTCGGCGGTGGCGTGTGGCAGAACCCATCGGTCGATCTCGCGACCAACCGCATCTACTTCGTCGTAGGCAATCCGTCGCCCGACCTCGACGGCTCGAACCGGCCCGGCGACAACCTCTACACCAACTCGCTGGTCTCGCTCGATCTCGATACCGGCAAGTATGTCTGCCACTTCCAGTACATCGCCCATGACGTCTGGGATCTCGACGCGGTCAGCCCGACAGTGCTGGTCAACGTCAAGGACAAGGACGGCAAGACGATTCCCGGCGTCATTCACGCCGGCAAGACCGGGCACATCTATGTGCACGATCGCAAGGACTGCAGCCTGATCCGCTTCTCCGAGGCGATGGTGCCGCAGGAGAACATGTGGGTGCTGCCGACCAAGGAAGGCGCGCGCATGCTGCCCGGCGCCAATGGCGGCGTCGAATGGTCGCCGATCGCGACCGACCCGGGACAGGAGCTGGCCTACGCCATCAACCTTCACCAGCCGATGACCTACCACGTCGAGAGCTCGGCCTATCCGAACGGCAAGCTGTGGCTGGGCGGCGCCTTCAAGGTGATCCCGAGCGAGAAGCAGTCGGGCAACATCACCGCGGTCAACTACAACACCGGCAAGATCAAATGGCAGGTCAAGACACCTGAACCGATGATCGGCGGCATCCTCGCCACCGCCGGCGGCCTGGTGTTCACCGGCGAAGGCAACGGCAAGTTCGCGGCCTATAATTCGTCGAACGGCAAGGAGCTGTGGAGCTTCCGCGCCGGCGCCGGCGTCAACGCGCCGCCGTCGAGCTACATGATCGGCGGCAAGCAATATGTCGTGGTCGGCGCGGGCGGTAACACCCAGATCGACTACAAGCGTGGCAACAACATCATCGCTTTCACGCTCGACTGAGCCGAGGCGGGGTGGATAATCGCGCGTGCAAGTATTGACGGCGAGGCGGGACCGGTTCGGTCCCGCCTCTGTTTTCTTCGGATGGACCAATGTTCGGCAAATTGATGATGTGCGGCGCCGCGCTGCTGCTGATGGTGGCCGAGGCGCGCGCGGAGACGATCGAGGAGAAGGTGCAGGCCTGCACCGGTTGCCACGGCGAGGACGGCAAGCCCGTCGACAAGACCATTCCGACGATCTGGGGCCAGCAGGCCGGCTATCTCTATATCCAGCTCCGCGATTTCAAGCGCGGCGATCGCAAGAGCGAGATCATGCAGCCGATCGCGACCCAGTTCGAGCGCGACGACATGCTGGCGATCGCGGAATATTTTTCGAAGAAGCCATGGCCCGATCTCGGCCAGCCGCGCGCGCCCAAGGACGTCGCGGAGAAGGCGGTCAGCGCCAGCCGCTCGGTCGGCTGCCCGGCCTGCCACCTCGATCGCTTCCAGGGCGACGGCACGGTGCCGCGGCTTGCCGGGATGGGACGGGACTACCTCGCCAAGACCATCGCCGATTTCCGCACCCGCGCGCGCGGCAACAATCCCGGCATGTCCGACCTGATGCTGGCGACCTCGCCCGACGACCTCGCCGCGCTGGTGGACTATCTGGCGGGGCTTTAGGGGGCAGGGCTATCGCATATGCGTCTTTGGTGATCGAGGGTGGGCGCCGGCGCCCGGCCCCGTTCTGCATATCTGCGCGTCAAGTTCCGGTTGCCGTACAACCGATCAGTTCGGTCGAGACCTGGACACCACGCCTGGAACAGGAAAGGCTCGGCACATCTCGATGCACTCCGACCTGATACGCGCGACGACCGCATCGTCTCCGTTCGCCTGCAGAGCCCCCGCAATGAACTCGGCGATACGGCGCATTTCGGGGTCTCCCATGCCACGCGTGGTCGCCGCCGGTGTCCCAAGGCGAATGCCGCTTGGCCTGAGCGGCGGGCGCGGATCGTCTGGAATAACCTGCTTGTTTGTGGCGATGGCGATGGCATCGAGCACGTCCTCGGCTGCTCGCCCGTCCGATCCGACGGACGCTACTGTATCGACGACCATCATGTGATTATCCGTCCCGTCCGTGACCAGTTTCATCCCGCGTTCCATCAACGCGCCGGCAAGAACCTTCGCGTTGTGCAGAACCTGCCGCGCGTAAACCTGGAAATCCGAGGTCGCCGCCTTCTTGAGCGTCACGGCAATCCCGGCCACGACGTTCATGTGAGGTCCGCCCTGCAAACCTGGAAAGACGGAAGCATCGATCCGACCGGCATTCTCCTTCCGGCACAGGATGATCCCGCCGCGGGGGCCGCGCAGTGTCTTGTGGGATGTCGTCGTCATGATGTCGAAGCCGGCATCAAGCGGATTGCCCATGACATTCGCGGCAACCAATCCGCCATAGTGGCTCACGTCAGCCATCGTGAGCGCGCCAACTTCGTCGGCGATACTCTTGAATGCCGCATAGTCCAGGTCGCGCGGATAGGAGCTGTAGCCGCACAACACCATCTTCGGACGCGCCTCACGTGCAATCGCGCGCAATTGATCGAAATCGATCGCGCCGTTTGACGGTGCCGTCTTGTAGCGAACGAAGTTGAACAAGCGCCCCATGTGGGACACCGGCGCGCCGTGGGTAAGATGACCGCCGTGGGACAGGTCCATGGCGAGAATAGTGTCGCCGGGGTTCAATAGGCCGAGATAGACGGCCTGATTCATCGGTGATCCGGAAAGCGGCTGAACGTTGGCGTGCTCGGCACGAAAAAGCGAGCAGGCCCGCTGGCGTGCGAGGTTCTCGATGCTGTCGGTATACTGCTGGCCGCCGTAGTATCTGCGTCCCGGATATCCCTCGGAGTATTTGTTGGTGAAGACCGATCCGAGCAGTTCAAGCACCTCCGGGTAGGTGTAATTCTCGGACGGAATCAGTTCGACGCCGTCCTGTTGACGGCGCTCTTCCCCTGTAAGGGCGGCAGCGATCTCTTGATCGTTGATGAACAGTTCGTTGTAAAATGACGGCATGCTCGGGCTCCTCAACACGCTGTTTTTCCAGCAGATTGGTTGCCCAGGCGATCGGCGTTGGAACCCTTCGCGCTTCCCCGTGGTCGATTCCACGTTAGCTCGCCAGTCGCGCGATAGGACGAATGAGCACGGAGACTCTTCGTAGAGGAGAATTTAGCCGACCTGCGGACCCTCCGCAACTAATGAGTCCATCGCGTCATGCTTCAGCGCGGCGTCAGCTCCTCGCGCAGCGCCGACAGGATGGTGAGATCGGCGGCGTGCTTGCCGGCCTTGTCGGCCAGCGCCGCATCGGCGCCATGGGCGAGCAGCGCCTTGGCAATCGCCGGATGGTTGCCCTCGGCGGCGATCATCAGCGCCGTGCGACCGCGGGCGTCGCGTTCGTCGACCCTGGCGCCTGCGTCGAGGAGATACGCGACGACCTCGAGCGCCTGCGCCTCCGGCACGGTCTCATCCGGCCCGGCCGCCCACATCAGCAGCGTGAGGTCGTTGGCGTAGCGCGCATTGATGTCGATATCGAGCGCAAGCAGCTGCTTGACGATGCCGAGCTGGCCACCGGCCGCCGCATACACGACCGGCGGCTTGCCGGTGTCGTCAGCCTTGCGGCCGTCGGCGCCGTGCGCCAGCAGCATGCGCACCACCATGTCCCGGCCGGCATAGGCGGCGGCCGCGACTGGGGAAGCACCGCTGCGTCCGGTGAGATTGACGTCGGCGTTGCGGTCGATCAGGCGCTGCACGATCGCGACATGGCCGCGCTCGGCGGCAAGATACAGCGCGGTTGATCCCGCGAGGTTGCGGGCATCGACCGGCGCGCCACGGGCCAGCATCAGGTCGACCATGTCGAGATGGCCGGAGCGGGCGGCGTGGCTCAGCGGCCTTGCGCCGAGCCGGTCCCGCGCGTCGACCGAGGCACCGCCATCGAGCAGCTCGCTGGCGAGATTGATGCAATCGGCGTTGGCCGCCGCGAACAAGGTCAGCGAGATCTCGACCGCGCTGAGCTGCGCCTTGTCCGTTTCGTATTTGCGGATCAGTTCGCGGCACCGTGCCGGGTCGGCCGCCGCGAAGCTGCTGTGAACGCTGCCGGCAACCAAGAGCGCAGTGAGGACGATGCGGCGATACAAGACGTGTCCTCCGTATGGCCTGCTGACGGCACCGCCATTCGGATTGAGCGTCGCATGATCCTTGGTTGCTGCCAAGCCGCGCAGCGATTTTCAAGCCGCGCAGCGAAGTCGTGCCGCGCGGCGTCGTGTTGCGGCTCTAGCCGGCCTGTCCGGTGGTCGCATTCGCAACGGCGCGCGCGACGTTGGCGATCACCTCGTTGCACTTCTCCATCGGAGCACTTGCCCCGGTCAGGTAGACCGTCACCACGATCGGCTTGCGGCCGGGCGGCCAGAACACGCCGATATCGTTATAGGTGCCGCGCTCGCCGGTGCCGGTCTTGTCGCCAACCCGCCAGTCGCGCGGCACGCCGGCGCGCAGCCTCGTGTCGCCGGTCTTGTTGGCGACCATCCAGTCCACCAGCTTCTGGCGCGAGGCGGCCTGCAGGACGTCGCCGATCACCACGCGCTGCAGACTCTTCAGCATCGCGACAGGGCTCGTCGTGTCGCGCGGATCGCCCGGCGCGGCTTCATTCAGCGCCACCTCCCAGCGATCGAGCCGGCTGACATTGTCGCCGATGGTGCGGAAGAAGCTGGTGAAGCCGGCAGGCCCGCCGATCTCGCGCAGCAGCAGGTTGGCAGCGGTATTGTCGCTTAGGGTAATGGCGGCCTCGCAGAGTTCGGACAGCGTCATGCTCGATCCGACGTGCTGCTTGGCCACCGGCGCATAGGCCAAGATATCCTTGGCCTCAACCTGCACGCGCTGGTCGAGGCTGGATTCGCCGCGGTCGACCCGGTGCAGCACCGCGGCCGAGGCCAGCGCCTTGAAGGTGCTGCACATCGGGAACCGCTCGTCGCCGCGCTGGCTCGCGCGCAATCCGGTCTCCATGTCGAGCGCGGCGACGCCGAGCCGGCCACTGGTCGCCAGCTCAATGCGGGCAAACTCCTCTTGCAGCCGCCGCGCCGGTTCGCCTGGTCCCGCTGCTGCACCTTGCCGCGGCAGGGTGCAGGACATCGCAAGGCCGAGCGCGCGCAATCCGAATGTCCGTCTCGTCAGCATGTCTCGTCTCCGTTGGCGGCGCGAAACTGCCGGGCGGCGTGACGGCGCACAAACAATCATTTATACAACGAGGCATGAGGAAAACTTGGTCATAACACCGTGCGCCGGCATCTCCCGCTGAACGCACTGCGCGCCTTCGAGGCCTCCGCGCGGCTGTTGAGCTTCACCCGCGCGGGGATGGAGCTGCGCGTGACGCAGACCGCGATCAGCCACCAGGTCAAGCAGCTCGAGGAACTGCTGGGCGCGAGCCTGTTCCGCCGCCTGCCGCGCGGGCTGGTGCTCACTGACGAGGGGCTGGCGCTGCTGCCGGTGCTGACCGACGCGCTCGACCGGATCGGTGCCGCGATCGATCGCATCGAGGCCAAAGGCACGCGCGAGGTCGTCACCGTCGGCTGTGTCACGACGTTTGCGACCGGGTGGCTGCTGCAACGGGTCGATCGCTTCAAGCGCGCGCATCCCTATATCGACCTGCGTCTGCTCACCAACAACAACCGCGTCGACATCGCGGGCGACGGGCTCGATCTTGCGCTGCGCTTCGGCGACGGCTCTTGGCACGGCACCGAGGCGATCCATCTGTTGTCCGCGCCGCTCTCGCCGGTGTGCTGTCCCGATATGGCAGGCCGGCTGCGCAAGCCGTCCGACCTCGCGCAGGAGTTTCTGCTGCGCTCCTACCGCGCCGAGGAATGGCCGCTGTGGTTTGCGGTGGCCGGCGCGCCGTGCCCGAAAATTCAGGGGCCGATCTTCGACAGTTCGGTTGCGATGGCCGAGGCCGCCGCGCGCGGCGTCGGCGTCGGGCTGGTGCCGACTGCGATGTTTGGCAATGAGCTGGCCTCCGGCCGGCTGGTGCGGCCGTTCGCGGCCGAAGTGCCGGCGGGGTCGTATTGGCTGACCTGGCTGAAGTCGCGGGAAGTGACGTCCGGCATGCGCGCCTTCCGTGACTGGCTGCTCGACACGCTGCGGGCGGAGGCGAGTGAGGTGGAGGACGCCGTAGCGCCTGCACCGCGGCGAAATATCAAGGCAAAGGCCAGGCCGAAGCCACGGACCAAGACCAAGCGGCGTTGACTTCTGACGACGTGACTATCGTCGCCATGATTTCTGAATTATCGAATAATGCCGCTGATTTGCCCGACATGTCAAGTGCCGTGTCGAACGCCCGCGGCCGCCGGCTACTTTGCATGGGGTTGTTTTCGATATTTTTTGGCGGTGCGCCCCCGCGACGGGTAGCTGTCGCATCTGGCGCGCCACCTACGCCAGATGGCACGCCACAGAATGCCCGTTGCTGCCTTGCCGCAGCTCGGGCGCCTCCTGCCGGCAGCGCTCTTCGGCGATCGGGCAGCGGGTGTGGAAGTGGCAGCCCTTCGGCGGATTCATCGGGCTCGGCACGTCGCCCTTGAGGCGGATGCGCAGTTTTTTCGCCTTGGGATCCGCCACCGGCACGGCCGAGAGCAGCGCCTTGGTGTAGGGATGCTGCGGATTCCGGTAGAGATCGCTGGCCTTGGCGAGCTCGACGATGCGGCCGAGATACATCACCGCGACGCGGTCGGAGATGTGTTCGACGACAGAGAGATCGTGGGCCACGAACAGATAGGTCAGGTTCAGCTCGGCCTGCAGATCCTCGAGCAGGTTGATGACCTGGGCCTGGATCGAGACGTCGAGTGCCGAGACCGGCTCGTCGCACACGATCAGCTTCGGCTCCAGGGTCAGCGCGCGGGCGATCGCGATGCGCTGGCGCTGGCCGCCGGAGAATTCATGCGGATAGCGCCGCATGTGCTCGGCCTTCAGCCCGACCTTGACCAGCAGGCGCGCGACGCGGTCCTCGCGCTCGCTGGCCGAGGTCACGAGATTATGGATGATGAAGGGCTCGGCGAGGATCGCGCCGACCGTCATGCGCGGATTGAGCGAGGCGAACGGGTCCTGGAAGACGAGCTGCATGTTGCGCCGCATGGCGCGCAGGTCGCCGCCGCCAAGCCCGATCACGTTTTGGCCGTCGAACACGACTTCGCCGGAGGTCGGCTCGATCAGCCGCAGCACGCAGCGCCCGGTGGTCGACTTGCCGCAGCCGGATTCGCCGACCAGCCCCAGCGTCTCGCCACGGTTGACCGCAAACGACACGCCATCGACCGCATAGACCTGGCCGACCTCGCGCGACAACAGGCCGCCGAGCACCGGAAAGTGCTTTTTCAGATTGCTGACGCGCAGCAGCGGTTCGCTCATGACGCGTCTCCGAGGTGGCAGGCCATGCGATGGCCGGGCGCGATCTCGCGCAGCTGCGGCTCCTGCTTGGTGCAGATGCTCATGGCGTGTTTGCAGCGGGAAGCAAACCGGCAGCCGGGCGGCGGGTTGATCAGGATTGGCACCGAGCCGCCGATCGCTTCCAGCCGGGTCTTGTGCTCGGCGTCGAGATCGATGCGCGGGATCGAGCGGATCAGGCCCTGGGTGTAGGGATGGCTCGGGTTACCGAACAATTCGTCGACCGGTGCCTCCTCCACCACCTTGCCGGCATACATCACGACGACGCGCTGCGCGGTCTCCGCGACCACGCCCATCGCGTGGGTGATCAGCATCACCGCCATGCCGAGGCGCTCCTTCATGTCCTGCAGCAGGTCGAGGATCTGCGCCTGGATGGTGACGTCGAGCGCGGTGGTCGGCTCGTCCGCGATCACGAGCTTGGGCCGGCAGGCCAGCGCCATCGCGATCATCACGCGCTGGCGCATGCCGCCGGAGAACTGGTGCGGATAGTGATGCACGCGGCCCGCGGCATTGGGGATCTGCACCAGCTGCAGCATCTCGATGGTGCGCTCGAGCGCCTGCTTCCTGGTTACCGCCTCGTGGCGGCGCAGGCTCTCAGCGATCTGCTCGCCGATGGTCAGTACCGGATTGAGCGAGGTCATCGGCTCCTGGAAGATGAAGCCGATCTCCTTGGCCCTGATCTCGTCGAGCTGATGGCTGGTCAGCGGCGCCAGATCGCGGCCCTCGAATATGATTTCGCCCGCGACGATCTTGCCCGGCGGCATCGCGATCAGCTTCAGGATCGACATCGCCGTGACGGTCTTGCCGCAGCCGGATTCGCCGACCACGCACAGCGTCTCGCCGCGGTTGATGCTGATGTCGACGCCGTCGACCGCCTGGACGATGCCGTCGTCGGTGGTGAAATGGGTTTTCAGACCCTTGATGTCGAGCAGCGCCATCAGATCACCTTGCGCGCATCGAGCGCGTCGCGCAGCCCGTCGCCGATGAAGTTGATGGCGACGACCGCGATGAAGATCGCGCCGCCCGGAAACAGCGCCCAGTGCGGGCCGATATCGAGAAAGTCCTTGGCGTCATAGAGGATGCGGCCCCAGGTCGGCGTATCCGGCGGAAAGCCGAGGCCGAGGAACGAGAGCGTCGATTCGGCGATGATCGCGGCGGCGACGTCGATCGTGCCGGCGATGATCACGGGTCCCAGCGCATTGGGCAGGATGTGGCGCACCACCTGCCGCACCGGGCTCGCGCCGAGCGCGCGCGCCGCCTCGACGAATTCCTTTTCGCGCAGCGACAGGAACTGGGCGCGCACCAGGCGTGCGACCGGCATCCAGCGTAACCCCCCGATGACCAGCACGATCAGGATGAAGATGCCGCCCTCGGGGCCGAACATGGCCTTGAGCCCGTCGCGGAACAGATAGATCAGCATCAAGAGCAGCGGCAGTTGCGGCAACGACAGGAACAGGTCGGTCAGCCACATCAGCGCGTAGCCGAGCGGGCCGCGCGACATGCCAGCGAGCGCGCCGATCAGCGTGCCGACGAACACCGAGACGAGCATCGCGGCGAGGCCGACCGCGAGCGAGATGCGGCCGCCATAGATCATGCGGGCGAGCAGGTCCTGGCCGAGATCGTCGGTGCCGAACGGATGCGCCACTGAGGGGCCCTGCATGCCTGCCACCACGTCGATGTCGCTGATCGAGACCCGCCAGATGAACGGGCCGATCACGACGGCCGCGATCAGCAGCAGCAGCAGCACGGCGCTGACCACGGCGGGCCTGTGCCGGCGGTAGCGCCGCCAGGTTTCGCGCCAGGGCGAGTAGCCGCGCCGCTCAGCGGAAGGAGATGCGAGGGTCAAGCCAGCCATAGAGGACATCTGCAATCAGGTTGAAGAGCACCACGAGACACGCGAACACGAAGGTCACGGCCATCACGACCGGCGTATCGTTGGCGAGGATGGACGAAATCAGCAGCGAGCCGATGCCGGGAATCCGGAAGATCTGCTCGGTGACGATGGCGCCGCCGAACACGGCGGGCATTTGAAGCGCGATCAGCGTGACGACCGGGATCATCGCATTGCGCATCACATGCTTGACGATCACCTTGGCCTGCCCGAGCCCCTTGGCGCGCGCGGCGGTGACATAGTCGAGCCGGATCACGTCCAGCATCGCCGAGCGCACGAAGCGGGTCATCGACGCCGCCTGGAACAGGCCGAGCACCATCACCGGCATGATGGCCTGCCGGATCATCTCCAGCAGCCAGGGGATGCCGCTGCCGGGCACGTCGGTGTAGACGAAGGGCAGCCAGTCCAGCTTCACCGAGAAAACCAGGATGAACAGGATGCCGGTGAAGAAGGTCGGCAGCGAGAAGCCGATAAAGGCGAAGGTGTTGGCGAGCTGGTCGAACAGCGAATAGGGCCGGGTGGCGGCATAGACGCCGACCGGGATCGCTATCAGCAATGCCAGCAGCTGCGCTGAACCGATCACGTAGAGCGTGGTCGGTAGCCGCTGCAGGATCAGCGTGTCGACGTTGATCCGGCTGACAAAGGAGAAGCCCCAGTCGCCCTGCGCCATCGCCGCAAGCCAGTGCAGATAGCGGAGGTAGATCGGATCGTCGAGCCCGAACTTGGTGCGCAGCGCGGCCTGTACCTCGGGCGGCACGTTCGGATTGGTCGCGAGCTCGCTGAACGGATCGCCCGGCGCGAGCGCCAGCACGACGAACAGCACGACCGAAATCCCGAGCAGGCTCGGGATCGCGATCATCAGACGGCGCAGGATATATTGGCTCATCGAGAGATCATCTAGCTAACGCTCGCACCTCGAGCACGTTGATCTTGCTTCCAGTCGAAAGGCGAGCTTCACCTCGCCCCGCGTGCGGGGAGAGGTCGAAATTCAAGCACAGCTTGAATTCCGGGCGAGGGGACTCTCCAAGAACTCATCTCTCACGGTATTTGCGGTTGGAGCCCCTCTCTCCGCAAGAACGGGGGGAGGGAGAAGACGCACCCATTCAACTCCGAACCCGTCCCCGTGTCTCAGGTTTCACGATACCAGTCTTGCAGATTGTCGGTTTGGTTGGCCCAGCCGGAGAGCGCGGGCCGCACCGTGTTGGAGCAGGCTTCCACCGCAAGCCGATGCATCACGGGGATCATCACCGTGTCCTGCCACATCAGATCGTTGCACTTGATGTAGAGATCCGCGCGCTTGATCGGATCGGTCTCGGTATCGGCGGCATCGACTGCGGCGTCGAAATCCTTGTTGACCCAGCGCGGGAAGTTCGGTCCCTGCCACTTGTTCTCCTTGGTGGCGACGTTGCGCGAATGATAGCGGCGCATGTGCAGGGCCGGATCGGGTTGCGTCATCGGGATCTGGAACATCTCGATGTCGGCATAGAAATGGGAGTAGGTGTCGGGGTTGGCGACGTCGGAGGAGAAGAACACCGAGGCCACCACCGATTTCAGCTCGACGTCGATGCCGGCCTTCTGGCAGGCCTGCTTGACGATCGCCTGGGTCTTCTGCCGCGGCCCGTTGATCGAGGTCTGGTAGAGCAACTTCAGCTTCTTGCCGTCCTTCTCGCGGATGCCGTCGGAGCCCGCCTTCCAGCCGGCCTCCTCGAGCAGCGCGCTCGCCTTCTCGACCGAGAACTCCCATTTGGTGTTCTTGGAGACGAACTCCTCGGGGCCGTTGAGATAGTTGGCGGTGGCGCGGCCGGCGCGGCCGTAGATCACCTTCTTGATCGACTCGCGGTCGACCAGCAGCGCCAGCGCCTGGCGCACGCGCGGGTCGGACAGGATCGGATGCTTGGTCTTCATCGACGAGCGTTCGCCGTCGACCTCGGTGTTGGGGTCGGTGAAGTTGATGGCGATGAACTCGATGTCGCCGCCGACGGCATATAGCGTCTTGCCCTTGCCGCCCTTCTCCAGCCGCAGCAGCACCTCGTCCTCGACCTGGATATTCCAGGCGAAATCATATTCGCCGGTCTGGATCACCGCGCGGGCCGCCGACACCGCGTCACCGCCGCCCTTCATTTCGATCGTGTCGAAATAGGGCCGGTTCGCCATGTGGTAGTCCTGATTGATCTCGCCGCGGATCAGGTCGCCCGGCTTGAACTCGATGAACTTGTAGGGTCCGGTGCCGACCGGCTTCAGATTGGTCGACGCCTCGCGCGACTTGCCGCCCTTGAATTCCGCGAATAGGTGTTTCGGAATGATGCAGCCATAGGCGCCCACGAACGCGTTGGCCCAGAACGGCGTCGGATCCTTGAACTTGATGCGGACCGCGAGGTCGTCGACCTTCTCCACGGTCATGCCGGCGTAAGTCGCGCTCGATACCGCGGCCGTCGCGGGGTCGCTGGCATATTCCCAGGTGAAGACGACGTCGTCGGCGCTGAACGGCTTCCCGTCATGCCATTTGACGCCGGGTTTGAGTTTCCAGACCACCGATTTGGCGTCGGCGGCGAGTCCGCCATTCTGGATCGAGGGGATCTCGGCGGCGAGGATCGGGTTGAGATGGCCGTCGACGTCCCAGCTGGCCAGCGGCTCGTAGAAGATGCGCGAGCCGTCCTGGTCCTTGGTGCCGGTGGCGAAATGCGGATTGAGCAGGGTCGGGCCCTGCCACCACAACAGCTTCAGCGGACCGCCGCCGCCGCGCTTGGTCGGCTTGTAGGGGTTGGGGCTCTGCGCCATCGCGACGCCGCCGATCGCCAGAATCTGGTTCGCCAACGGCGCGGTGAGGCCGACGGCAATCATTCGCTTGACGAAGGCGCGGCGGTCCATCCGTCCGTCCCTTACGTCGTCGATCATCCCGCGCAGATTGTTGTCGAACATTGTCCCCTCGGTCCGGCTCACGTGTGATTGCGGCGGGCCTTGGAACCGGCCGCCGTGCTGGCGGCAGATGGCACACCGAATGACCGCGAAGGTCAACGCCTCCCGAGGTTCAGCGACTAGGTCTTTTGGCTATCGCTTGTGCAGAACCGCTCCGCGCCGCACATCGGTTCGGCACTTCGGTGCCAAAGCGCGCCTGCGCGCGCCTCGCAGTGCGGAAAATTTGTTCGTTATCCTTTGTTCCGAGATGCTTTTTTGTCACGCGCGCGCGTTTTCGAGCGAAGCGGATGCCGGTTCGCGTGAAGAAAACGCATCAAGGCAGAAAACCAGAGTCTCGTTCCGATCCAATCGGAACGGGGATGGGCGCTGGCCGCGCCGCGCATCGACGCGCAGGCCCGGCCCGTTAAATGCGGCGCTCAGGAGACCGACATGTCCAACGGCGGTGCAACATTCGCCGGCAGCGGACTGATATAAGGCGTTCGGGTGGTCCGCTTCTTGAGGTCGGCCTTGGCGGCCGCGATCAGCTCCGGCTCCATCAGCGCCTTGACGCCGAGGCCGGCCATCGCCTTGGCGGCCTGCACCATCGCCTTGTGCGCGGCCGGCGTCTTGCCCTGCGCCACAACCTGCCAGGTGTGGAACGGCGTGCCGATTGCAACCGTCGGTGCATGGACCTGCACCGTTGGCACCACCCAGCTGACGTCACCGACATCGGTCGAGCCGACCAGCGGATTGCGCTTGGCGTCGATCGGCACCAGGAAATCGGCCAGCGGCCGGTCGGTCGGATCCATGCCGATCGCGTAGTAGACCGAGGCGATGTCCTTGTCGGTCAGGGTCGCGCGGATCTTGCCGGCGAAATCCTTGTCGGCATCGTCGAAATGCGGCGGGCCGAGATCTTCCATGATCCGGTGCAGCGTCTGCTCCAGCGGGGTGTTGGGCAGGATGTTGGAGACCGCCGAGATGATCTTCATCTCCATCTTGGTCTCGGTCATCAGGGCTGCGCCCTGCGCGATCTTGTGCACGCGTTCGACCAGCTCGTTCATGCCGGGCAGGTCGCGGGCGCGGATCGAGTAGCGCACGCGGGCATGGGCCTGCACCACATTGGGCGCAATGCCGCCGGTGTCGAGCAGCGCGTAATGCACCCGGGCATCGCTCGGCATGTGCTCGCGCATGTAATTGACGCCGACATTCATCAATTCCACCGCATCGAGCGCGCTGCGGCCGAGATGCGGCGAGGCTGCCGCATGCGAGGTCCGCCCGGTGAAGATGAAATCGGCACGGGTGTTGGCGAGCGACGGCGTCACCGCCACCTCCCAGAAACTGTGCGGATGCCAGGTGATGGCGATGTCGGCGTCCTCGAACGCGCCACAGCGCACCATGAAGGCCTTTGCCGCGCCGCCTTCCTCGGCCGGACAGCCGTAGTAGCGCACCCGGCCCGGCACCTTGTTGGCAGCAAGCCAGTCCTTCACCGCGGTCGCCGCGAGCAGCGCGGAAGAGCCGAGCAAATTATGGCCGCAGCCATGGCCGTGGCCGCCGGTCTCGACTGGACGAGGTTCGGCGACGCCGGCCTCCTGGCTGAGGCCGGGCAGGGCGTCATATTCGCCGAGGAAAGCGATGACCGGGCCGCCCTCGCCCCATTCGCCCATCACCGCGGTCGGAATGTCGGCGAGGTTCTCGGTGATACGGAAACCCTGGTGGCGCAGCTCGGCCAGATGTTCGGCGGATGAGCGCGCCTCGGTGTAGCAGACCTCGGGCATCGCCCAGACCCGGTCGCTCAATTCGATGAAACGCGGCTTGATCGTGTCGACGCCGCGCCAAACATCATTACGGTTGTCCATTTGCTTCGGTCCCTTAGCTTCGCAAGGCAATCTGAAGCGCAAAAGGCTAGCAGCTTGGCGCGACGCCGCCTAGCGTGTGCGGGCAGAGCAGCTTTTCCGCAGCGTCACGTCTTGGTGTGTGGAGAAACATGTCTGCCGCACCAAAGCTGTTCTCGTTGATTGGACGCCATGCGTATAGCCCGGTCGCAAAGGGCACCGGCCGCCTGCCTTGAGCGATCGGCCTGCCTTCCTCTATGATGTGGCTCGCGAGGACGTGGTTCGACCATGCATGATGCAATTCCGTCTCTGTTGCCGAGAAATTCGGGCCACCAGTTCGTGATCTATGCCGACGCCTGCTCGGGCATTCCCGGTGCGCTGCATGAGCGCACCTTCGCGTCGGTGAACAATGTGGTCCGCCGGCTGCATCCTGCGCCCGAATTCATTCTCTTCCCCGGCGACGAGATCATCGGCCTCACCGCCGATGCCGACGCGTTGCGGGCGCAGTGGCGGCATTGGCTCGATACCGAAATGGGCTGGCTCGACCGGCGCGCGGTGCCGCTGTGGCACACGACCGGCAACCACACCACCTATGACGAGATGAGCGAGGCGGTGTTTCGCGAGGTGCTGAAGCTGCCACGCAATGGTCCGCCGGGCCAGGAGGGCCTGTCCTATTGGGTCCGCCGCGACGATTTGCTGATGGTGTTCGTGCACACGCTGTGGAGCGGGCTGGGTGGCGAGGGCCATGTCGAGACCGATTGGCTGCAAGCGGTGCTCGAACAGAACAAGGATGCCCGCCACAAGCTGGTGCTGGGTCATCATCCCGTGTACCCCATCAATGGCTTCAGCGGCAGCTATCAGCGCGAGATCGGCCACGAATACAGCGCGCGCTTCTGGGAGATACTGGTCGGCGCCGGCGTGACCGCCTATCTGTGCAGCCACATCCTCGCATTCGACGTTCAGGTCCATCGCGGCGTGCTGCAGATCTGCACGGCGGGCGCGGGCACCGCGCACCGGATGCCCGAGGGCGTCGAGTACCTGCATTGCGTGCAAGCGGCGCTCGATCAGGACGGCCTTCGCTATCAGGTGCTCGACACCGAAGGCGTCGTGCGCGAGCAACTCGCATGGCCGCTGCCATCTCTCGACCACGCCGGGTGGTCGCCATTGCCGCACGGGACCAGCCCCGCGCCATTGTCCGGGATGCCGGCGCCCGCGACGGTGGTCGCCCTGAAATTGTCGGGCCGCACCGCCGCGGCAAGCGCCGCGCCGCAAACGCTGCTATGTACGCCCGTGCCTGACATGATCGCGCCGCTCTGGCTCGGCCTGCGCGGGCCGAACCAGACGCTCACTCTGATCCTCGGGCGCGAGCCCGGGCGCAGTCCGCACTACTGGGTCGGTCCCGATCTCGGCGATGAGCGGGATTTCGACCTCGACATCGCCTTCTATCCGGACATGGGACCGGGCGGCGTGCTGTGGCGACGCCGCGGTGACATCAGCTGGACGTCGTTCGCGGCGATATCGGCGACGGGGCTCGAGCGGTTCTCGTGGCCCGCGCTCTGGAGCGTCGGGTGCGGACAGCATGGACCGGACGACAGGCGATATGCCGGACCACGGCTCGACGTCACTGCGGCCGTGTTCGCATTGTCATGAGCCGAAGTCTTGAGCCAAGGTGTTGAGCTAGGTCGGGGGCGACCGCCCGGCTGAGAAGCGGGGCTAGGACGCGGGGGGGCCTAGTCAGGCTTCTTCGGCTTGTCGCGTTCCGCGCTCTTCAATTCGCGATCGATCAGCGTGCAGACCCGCCGCTGCGCCAGCAGGCCGAGCCGCGCGCGCGTGGTGCCTTGCTTGATCTTGCCGTTGACGAGTCCCGTTCACAATATCCGCTGCGGCGTATGGGTCCCGGCCTGCGCCGGGACGACGGCCAAATTTTAGACGCGCGGTGTGCCTCACAACTTGCGCAACCCACTCGATGTCGTCCTGGCGAAAGCCAGGACCCGTTCCCCAAATCTCAATTGGTGCGCGACGCTGGGGCCACAGTTCGGTTCAGCATCGAATGCGGTGGTTATGGGTCCTGGCTTTCGCCAGGACGACGAAGGGATAGGTCTCAATCCGCCAGAATCAATCTTGTACGTCCCACCCTCACAAATTGATCACCCCGCGCCGCGCCGCGTGCGCGACGGCGTCGGTGCGGCCGGTGGCGTCGAGCTTGTCGAGCAAGGAGCTGACGTGAAACTTGGCGGTGTGGACGGAAATCCCGAGCCGCTGCGCGATCATCTTGTTGGATGCTCCTTCGGCGAGCAGCGCCAGCACGTCGAGCTCGCGCGGCGTCAGCTCGAAGTCGCCGCCGCCTGCAGTCTCCCGGTTGCGCGCGACGATCGTCGCCGTCGCCTGTTGGCCCGGCGCCGCAAGCCGCAGGCCCGCGACGCTGCCGAGCAGCGTCGCCAGCCGGTCGGCGAGGGCGGGGTCGTCGATCTCGAGTGCGATGATGATGTCGGCGGCAGGCTCGCTGCTCACGTCTCGGGCCTTTCGCCGACCGTCACCTTGAAGTTCAACGGCTCGCCGCCGCGATGCACGGTGAGCTCGACCACGCTGCCGACGCTCTGCGGCCCAAGGCCGCGCGAGAGCGCCCGCACGCCGGACAATTTCTCGCCATTGACGGCAACGATCACGTCGCCCTGGCGAATGCCGGCGGCGGCCGAGGGGCCGGCCTTGTCGATGTTCATCACCATCGCGCCGAGGCCGTCGTCGAGGCGGACCGGCTGCAGCCCGACGCCGAGATATCCGCGCGCGATGCGGCCGCTCTTCTCGAGCTGGGCTGCGACCCGCTCGATGGTCGCAGCCGGGATCGTCAG
>NZ_JACMYP010000137.1 GCF_020889705.1 Bradyrhizobium altum
CGCGGCGCGAGCTGACCCTGGCCTCGCCGGTCGAGCATCCCGGCTCCAACGCCATCACGCTGATCGCCAAATTGCTGCGCGACGAGGTCGCCGCGTGCCGCGCCGAGGGGCTCTGGGATATCCAGTTCGCCTGAGCGCGGCTTCGCATCATCTCACCGCGAAGCCGAGATGGCTGCGGAAGCGGTTCTTGAGGTAGGTGCCGTCGCGCGGCGGCAGTGCGCGCTCGACTTCGCCGGCTGCGATCCGGATGCGTGCCAGCCGCGGGCCGCCGCCGAGATCGCGCAAACTCGCGCGGAAGCGTTCGATGCCGGCCATGTCGGCGATGTCGGAGACATTGCCGATGCCCGCGCCGCTCGCGATCACCTCGAGCCTGGCTCCTAAGCCGGAATGACTGAGCTGCATTCCGGTCTCGCCGAAATGGCCGTTGTCGAGCACCGCGATCGAGAGATTGCCGGGCTGCTTGGTGGCGATGGTCAAGAGGCTGCCGATCCCCATCAGCTGCTCGCCGTCGCCGGTGATGACAAGCACCGGGCGCTTCGGCTGCGCCAGCGCAAGCCCGAGCCCGACCATCGCGGCGCCGCCCATCGCGCCCCAGAGATAGAAATTGCCGGGATGCTCGCCGGCGTCGAACAGATCGTAGGATGAAGAGCCGAGCCCGGAGATCACGAGCAGATCGCCGCGGTCGGCAAGCAGCGCCTTCACGGCGGCGCGGCGGTCGAGCGTGCCTGTTGGTGCTGACATCAGTGCGTCTCCCTGGTCCACTTCTTGCGGCCGATCATCCGCTGCGAGATCAGCACCGCGACCTGCTGGTCGCCGTCATAGGCGAGCGAGGCGGCGGCCGAGATCACTTCTTCGGCGTCATCGGGGTCGTCGAGCCGCAGCACGGTCGCGCCCATGATCTCGAACGCCTGCGGCGTCGCGCGGCCCATCGGGATCTGCCAGGGATTGAACTCGGCCCATTCGCCGCGCATCGTCACCAGCGTCAGCAGCGGGAAGCGGCAGCTCGCCATCAGCGACAGCATGTTGACGCAATTGCCGACGCCGCTCGATTGCATCAACAGCACCGCGCGATCGCCGCCGAGCCAGGCGCCGGCGGAAAGCGCCACGCCCTCTTCCTCGGTCGTCAGCACCGTGGTCTTGATGTCGGCATCCGCGTGCGACAGCTTGATCAGCTTGGAATGGCCGGCGTCGGGGACGTAGGACACCTGCGCGACGCCAAAGCTCTTCAGCGTGCGGTAGATCGCAACCGGCCAGTCCCGGCTGGTCGCGCTGTCCTGGTGAGCGGCAATCTGGTCCATCATGGCCTCGGCTAGGGGCGCGCATTGGCGCGCCCTCACACCGGGAGGCTTAGCGGGCGGGGAGGTTTAACTCCCTTCGCATCTGGCTCGCGCAGCTATGCCAAGATTTTATAGGCCGCAATGGACGGCAGGCCAGAGGCCTCGTCCGGCCGCGAGCCGAGCTACGCTGGACCAACTATGTCTTGGATTGCGCTGTAGAGGCCGTCCGTCACGTCGACGAACGCCGTATCGGGGTCGTTCCATGTGACAATTGGCTTCGCATCTTTCGGTAACGCCTGCAGTTTCGCAAACGGCGTTCCCTTCAGGTGCACCGCTCGCAAGATAGCCGGTATCACGAGTGCGTCGCGCTTTTCATGACGCTCGAGAGCTCGCGCCATTTCGACGTCATAGCAGTATGGGGACGCAATGAAATCAGGGCTGACGAGCAGGAGGATCACGCGTGCACTGTTCAGGTGTGAATCGATCGCTCCCTCCCACTCGGTACCCGCGCCGATCATCCGATCATGCCAACTTGCGATGAGTCCCTGTTTCTCCAGCACGCTAAGGTGCTTTCGAAGTTGTTTTTGCAAGGCTTCATCTTCGTGCGCATAAGACACGAATACCGAAACTGCACTTGATGGTCGTGGGGTGACGGCCGACAAAAGGGCGATTCTTCTTTGCTGGATGTCGTTCAATTGCTCAACGATCGCCGTCACATTCGGATCTCGCAGTGCGCGCCCAAATCGGGCAAGTCGATCTTCCAGCGCTTGTCGTTCGCGGTCGAGTTCTGCAAGCTCGGTCAGTGCTCCGGTGCGCTTCTCGGCTTTTGGCGTGGGCTGCTTTGAGGGTCGCGCCCGGCGGTCAGCGGGCCTGGGAGCAGGGCTCCGTCCTGTGGGCTCCTCCGTCAGCCCGTGAGTACGAGCCGCGAACTCTTCAAAGAACTTGATGTAGTCCAATGGCTCCATCTCGCCAAATCTGTCGAACAGATAAATGGTGATGAGGAACGGCCTCGAAGCCTGGCGGAGCTCGCTCACGATGACTTGTGCCATGTTTGTGGCAACATCCTCATACGAGAATCTCGCAACACCGGCACCTATCGTCGGAAAAGCGATCGAGGACAGCCCAAGCGCGTCCAGCAGTTTTAGGCAGCGTCGCGTGGCATTGGCAACGATGTCGCCGTCGCTCACTTCGCCTTCGCCGATCGTGATGGCGTGAAAGACGTGCCTGGCCTTGAGCGAGCCGGCACTTGTGACCACCACATCTCCCAGCTTGGCCGGCACGTTCTTCTCGGCCTCAATCATGATGCTTTGGCCAGCCGCACGTCGGATCGCGGCTGACACCCCGCCGCCCATTGACAGATCGGAGTCGTCTGAGCTGACAAGTACGTCTGCGGTAGACGTTGTAATATCACCAAAGACCAACGACAGCGTTGAATCGCCAACCCGATAGGTCCGCTTCTTTTGCAATGTAAAATATCCCTATTATCGATATAATACTTCAGATAGCATCCGACAAAAGTGCTGTTCGTTCAAGCGGCAAGCTCCAGAACCGGCATGGCGCGCCTCTGCGGCTGAGCTGGCGAGTCTTCGATTTGCGCGAAGACCTGATGCGTCACTGCGGGGATTTGCCCGCCGTGAACACGTACATGTCCCAGAACGTCCCGGGATGCTCGATCTCGAAACGGTGCCACTGCTCCAAATTGGTCTCGTCGGCTGCGCCCGCAAACTGGTTGCGGAACTGGTCGAGCACCGACGGATCGTCAAACGGCTCGAAGCCCTGGAACGTCAGGCCGTGCTCGTGCAGGAAGGCCGCGATCTCGGGGATGGTGAGGCGGTGCTCCATGACGTTGAACAGCAGATCGCGGCAGCCGCTCGTGCTGTAGAAATCCTTGGCGCCGATCAGCGGTCTCCACTGCTCCGCCTCGCGGAAGATATCCTGCCGGCACCGTCTGATGTCGTCGGCGGTGGCGCGATAGCCGCGCGCGGCGATGCGGGCGCGGGCTTCGACGATGACGCGGCGCGCCAGATCGCTGTACAGGCCGATGCGCATCGTGCCGCCCGGCCGCAGCAACGAGACCAGCACGCGCCATCCGGCCATCGGCTCGGCAAGATGATGCAGCACGCCGACCGACTCGATGCTGTCGAAGGAACGGCCGATCGCACCCAGTTCCAGGATATCCGCCTGCGCGTATTCGATGTTGCGCAAGCCGAGCTCGCGCGTTTTGCGGCGCGCATAGGCGAGGCTGGTCATGCTGATGTCGACCGCGAGCAGGCGGGCGTTCGGATAGACCTGTGCGATCTGGATCGCGTGCGAGCCGGTGCCGCAACCCGCGATCAGGATATCCCGTTCGGCTTGTTGCTCCGCGGTTGCGACGGTCTTTCCGCGCGCCCGATCGGCCGTAAATGCCGTCAGCGGATTGATGGTCCAGCGTGGATAGGGATTCTCCTCGTACTGGCGCATCACCTCGACTGATACGTTGTTCTTGATCGCCGTGAGCGCCGCAATGGCGTCGCGCTGTTCCATTTCGCCGCGCGGTTCGCGAAGCTGCACTCGCAATAGGTCGGTGACGGTCGCAGGCCATTCCCGGCGCAGCAGCGCGTCCGCCTCCGGCAGGGCATGAAGCGGGAAATAGGCAGCAACGACGGCGAGCGTGAGCGGCGTGATCGCGGCCTCTGATGTCAGGTCCTGCAGCAATCGATCGCGAAGTGCGTCCGCTTGTTGGCTTTCCGCCGGGGCCTGTCCATAGACATATTCGTTGATGAAGCATTGCCGGGCGAGCGCGCATGCAAAGACAACGATATTGTCGTCGACGTCGCCTTCAGCTTTACTTTCGCTTTGGCCTTGCCCGCTTGCCAGCCGCAGCAACTCGGCGCGCGCATATCCCAGCAGCACCTCAAGCGGCATGCTCGCCAACTTCGTCGTTTCCATCGCGGAGCGCAGGAAGAGGTCGCTTGCTATTGGGGCAACGCTTTCGGTTCGGAACAATTCGGCGTTGGTCACCGGTAGCGGCCACTTGGCGTCAATCCGCCCGAGATACATGGTGACCACGGGACTTTGCAGCAGGAAGTTGGCCGCCTTCGCTTCCATGCCAAGCGCCAGCGCCTTGCCGAAATGCTCCGCCGCCTTGCTGCGGTTGCCCAGCGCCTGGAAGGAATAGCCGGCATTGTAGTGGCAGGCGGCGTTCACCTCGTCCGAAGCAATCGCCTTCGTGAACATCTTCGCGGCGGCCCGGTGATCGCCGGATGCCTGCGCCATCAGGCCAAGAAGGTTGAGGCTCTGCACATGGCCAGGCTCGGCTGCGAGAATTTGCCGGCAAATCTCCTGCGCTTCGTTGAAGCGGCGCATTCCGTAGAAACGGCTTGCTTCCGCAGCAAGGCCGGCAATGCTGACGCCCGCGGAGCCGAAGGCAGGTGCGGTGCTGCCGGACTCGTTCCGTCGCTTACCGGCCGCACGCCGTTCTTTTCGGTTCATGTTCCGTCAACTGGCCCAAACTGCAGGCGCCGCCGGACAACGCACCGAAAAGGGCAGCTTGGAGCGGCGCATCAACCAACCACGCCCGGCAAGACATAGGGCCGATCGTACTTGCAGCCAAGGACTATCTAGACGTCAGCCCGGGATCCGCACCGGCAGGTTCTCGATGCCGCGCACGAAGCTGGAATAGACCCGCTTCGGCTCGCCAACCACCTCGATGCGGTCGAAGCGCTTCAGCATCTCCTGCCAGACGATCTTGAGCTGCAGCTCGGCGAGCCGCATGCCGACGCAGCGGTGGATGCCGAAGCCGAACGACAGATGGATGCGCGGCCGGGGGCGATCGATGATGAATTCGTCCGGACGGTCGATCACCTCGTCGTCGCGGTTGCCCGAGACGTACCACATCACGACGCGGTCGCCCTTCCTGATCGTCTTGCCGCCGACCTCGGTGTCCTGAAGGGCGGTGCGCCGCATATGCGCGAGCGGCGTCTGCCAGCGGATCACCTCCGGCACCATGGTGTCGATCAGCGCGGGGTTTTCCTTCAGCTTCTGGAACTGGTCGGGATGCTCGTGCAGCGCCAGCACCGAGCCGCTCATGGTGTTGCGCGTGGTATCGTTGCCACCGACGATGAGCAGGATGATGTTGCCCATCAGATTGTCGGGGTCCATGTGCCGGGTGGCGTCGCTATGCGCCATCATCGAGAGCAGGTCGTTGCGCGGGGCCGAGTTGACGCGCTCGTTCCAGAGCTTCGAGAAGGTGGCGTAGCACTCGTCCATCTCCTGCCGGCGCTGTTCCGGCGAGTCGACGATGCCGCTCTTCGGCAGCGCGGTGGAGACGTCGGACCAGCGCGTCAGCTTGCGCCGCTCCTCCCAGGGGAAGTCGAACAGCGTCGCCAGCATCTGGGTGGTCAATTCGATCGAGACGCGTTCGACGAAATTGAAGGTCTCGTTGCGCGGCAGATTGTCGAGCACGCTGGCCGAGCGCTGGCGGATCAGCTTCGCCAGCTCGTCGAGATGATTGGGCGTGAACATCGGCGACACGGTCTTGCGCTGATGGGCGTGCTTGGGCTGGTCCATCGCGATGAAGCTCGGATAGTCGTAGCCGGGCGGGACGTCGCGGATCGAGATGCCGCCGAGCGTGGAGTCCGAGGAGAAAATGCCGTGGCTGGTGTCGACATGCATGATGTCGTTGTACTTCACGACCGACCAATAAGGTTCGATCGGCGAATTGGTGCAGTAGTGCACCGGCTCTTCCTTGCGCAGCCGCTCGAACCACGGCCACAGCGTGTCGTTCTGGAATAGTTTTGGCGCGCCGGGGTGGAAGTCCTGTAACGGAGTCGAATACGCTTCCTCGCGCGCCTGGCGCAGCAGCTCGGCCCGGTCGGCACGGATGGCGGTCTGGACGTTCATGATTCTTGATCCCGGTTGGCTCGCGATGCGTCAGGCGGCAATGCGCACGGGCAGCGTCTCGTAGCCCTTGATGAAGCTGGAATACACCCGCTGCGGCTCCTCCACCACCTCGATCGTGTCGAAGCGCTTGAGGATTTCCTCCCAGATGATCTTGAGCTGCAGCTCGGCGAGACGCAGCCCGACGCAGCGGTGGATGCCGAAGCCGAAGGAGATATGGGTGCGCGGCCGGGCGCGGTCGATCAGGAACTCGTAGGGCTTCTCGATCGCCTCTTCGTCACGGTTGCCCGAGACGTACCACATCACGACCTTGTCGCCCTTCTTGATCTGGCGGCCGCGGAACTCGAAGTCGGCGAGCGCGGTGCGCCGCATATGGGCGAGCGGCGTCTGCCAGCGGATCACTTCGGGCACGAAACTGTCGATCAGTGCCGGGTTCTCCTTGAGCTTGCGGTATTGCTCCGGATGCTTGCTGAGCGCGTAGATGCTGCCGGACAGCGTGTTGCGCGTGGTGTCGTTGCCGCCGACGATCAACAGGATCAGGTTGCCGAGGAAATTCTTCGGATCCATGTTCCGCGTGGCGTCGCTGTGCGCCATCATCGAGAGCAGATCGCTCTTCGGCGGCTGGTCAGCTCGTTCCTTCCACAGCCGTGCGAAATAGGTCGCGCATTCCATCAGTTCGGCCTGCCGCTCGTCCTCGGTGGCGACGAGGCCGCCGGCGCCGGGCAGGGTGGTCGCGACGTCGGACCAGCGGGTCAGCTTGCGGCGATCCTCCCAGGGGAAGTCGAACAGCACCGCGAGCATCTGCGTGGTCAGCTCGATCGAGACCTTGTCGACCCAGTCGAACACCTCGCCGCGCGGCAGATTGTCGAGGCACTCGGTCGAGCGGTTTCGGATATTGATCGCGAGCTCGTCGAGGTGCGTCGGCGTGAACATCGGCGCCACGGTCTTGCGCTGCGCCGAATGGCGCGGCTGGTCCATCGCGATGAAACTTTCGCGGCGCAGATCCGGCGGCACGTCGCGGATGGTGATGCCGCCGAGCGAGGCGGCCGAGGAGAACACCGCGTGGTTGGTCTCGATGTCCATGATGTCGTTGTACCGGGTGATCGACCAGTACGGTCCGAACATCGAATCCTTGCAGTAGTGCACCGGATCCTCGCGGCGGAGCCGGTCGAAATACGGCCAGAAGGTATCGGTCTTGAACAGCTCGGGATGGCCGGGATCGTAATCCGCGAGCGGAAGCGTGTTGGCGCGTTCGCGTGCGGCGTCCAGATTGCTGTCGTCGACCAGATCGATGGTCCCGTGCATGAGCGGCTCCTCAACCGTTTTCGCTGCCGGGGCATCGCCGGCGCGACATGTTTTACCGAATTACATTCTCATTCCGCGGTTTGCGCAAGGGCTCTCAGCGCGCATTTGGCCGCATTGATGTCAGGTCAAAGCGGCCGAATCCGGGCTTTTCGCCGGTGCAGGGGGCGCGGCGGCGACCAACGCTGTTTGAAACGGCGTTTGATTTGGTTAGGCGGCGGGTGCGAACGGTGCGGGGACTGTCTATTCGGTGCCGGGCTTTTCGCAGGGGTAGGTGTCCTGCATGCCCCACAGCAGCAGGAGAGTGATCACCATCTCGCCTTTCGCGGACCGCTTGTCGGCCGACTTGAGCATGATCTCTTCGGTCTGCTCGCTGGTCAGCGCGAGGTCGCCCGGCATGCAGAACAGCAATTGTCCGCCATGCCGTTTCAGCCAGGCATTGGAAGCCATCAGGCCGCCCCTGACGCCGTCCAGGTACATATGATTGAAGATGCGAAAGTTCTCATTCTTCGGATTGCGATAGGAATCCAGCCGTATGTCGACGGCAGCAGCGGGAGCCGCCGTCAGCGCCAGGAAGCACGCCGACAATATCCATCTGTTCATCGCTACCTTTCCTCGCTTGTCCGGCGTATTCCCTTGTCACCTGATCCGTAAGTATCTCATTCCCGCCATGGGGTTCGAAGCTCGCGCTCGACGAGGGTGGGATGGCGGCCGCTTTGCTCCGACCGGGGGCGACACCGGCATCGAGGACTGCGCTGTTTCCGGCGATGCCGTTAAGGCATGGCCAACCGCACGCCACCAAAAATCGGCCGGCGATCTCGACCTTGTGTGAAACCTGGATCACACTCGCGGCGACAAACCTGTGCTTTTGATGCGCAGAGATTGTCCCGTCCTGGAGCTATCCCGTGAACGACATGAGCTGGGCCCCGCCGGGGCCGCCGCAGCCGCCACCGCAACCGGTTCCGCCGCCGATGCCGGTGGCGTTTTCAGGGAGCCGGAACGAGTTCTTCCGCCTGGTCGCGCGCGGCGCCGCGCTTGAGCTCGTCACGGTCGGCTTCTACCGGTTCTGGCTCACCACCGACATCCGTCGTCACCTATGGTCGAACACCCTGATCGACGGCGACGGGCCGGAATATACCGGCCGCGGCAAGGAGCTCCTGATCGGCTTCCTGGTCGCGCTCGCGATCCTGGTGCCGGTCTATCTCGGCTACGCCCTGCTCGCCATCGAAGCCGAGCACGGCCAGACCTTCGCCTCGCTGCCGATGGTCGCCTTCTTCTACCTGTTCGGCCAGTTCGCGATCTATCGCGCGCGGCGCTACCGGCTGACCCGCACGGTTTGGCGCGGCGTCCGCTTCTGGATGAGCGGCTCGGGCTGGATCTATGCGCTCAAGGCCTCGCTATGGGGCCTGCTGGTCGTGATCACGCTCGGTCTGGCGCTGCCCTGGCGCGAGGCGGCGCTCGAGCGCTACAAGATGCGGCATTCCTATTACGGCGATCTGCAGGGCTCGTTCGAGGGCCGCGGCTGGGATTTCTTCAAGCGCGGCTGGTGGCTCTGGCTGCTGATGCCGTTCGCACTCGTCACGGTCTTCGGCCCGTTCGCCTATGCCGCGTTCAAGGCGATCGAGTGGCGCTGGTGGCTGTCGGGCATCCGCTTCGGCGAAGTCAGGCTGGAATCCACCATGCGCCGCAGCGCGCTGATCGGGCTGTACTGGAAGGTGATCGGCTGGGCCATGCTGCTCGGCACGGTGTTCTCGGCCTATCTCGTGCTCTGCATCTTCCTGGCCGCGAGCATCGACGGCTCCTCGATCGCGGACTTCTTCAGGACTGAGGCGTTCGCCAGGAGCATTCCCCTGATGGTCCTGCTCGGCATCGGCTATCTTGCCCTTGTGCTCGCGATGAATGTGGTGATGCGGGTCTATCTGATGCGCGATCTCTGGGTCCGGGTGCTGTCGTCGACCATCGTGCACAACATCGAGGCGGCGGCCAACGTCACCGCGCGCGGCGAGCTCGCCAATGCGCTCGGCGAAGGTTTTGCCGACGGCCTCGACGTCGCGGGATTCTAGCGCCATGGAAGCCGATGTCAGCCAGGCCAATTCCGCGGCGCCGCCTGGACCGGGCGCGGTGTTCTTCGACGGAGCATCGAGCCGCCGGCGCGTCGTCGCGCTTAAACTGACCGATGCGCTGGAGATCAGAGAAGACGGCGAACTGCGCGCGCGCTGGGCGTTTGCCGACATCCGCCGCGCCGACAGCCCGTCCGGCCTGTTGCGGCTGAGCTGCCTGACTGCGCCGGCTCTGGCGCGGCTCGAGATCCGCGACACCAGGCTGATGGCTGAACTCGTTGCGCGCTGCGACGCGCTCGAGGCGGATTTGCCCAACCGCCGGGGCGTTGCCGGGATCGTCGGCTGGTCGCTCGCAGCCGCGGTGTCGATCGTGCTGGTGGTGCTGTTCGGCGTGCCGCTCGCCGCCGAGCGGCTGACGCCGCTGGTGCCGGATTCCTTCGAGCGGCGTCTCGGCGACGTCGCGGAAGCGCAGGTCAAGGTGGTGTTCGACGGCAAGCCGTGCAGCAACGCGGCCGGCCAGGCGGCATTCGAGAAGCTGGTCGGCAAGCTGCGCGAGACCGCGGGCCTCGACAATTCGGTTCAGTCGGGCGTGCTGGCGACCTCGGTGCCGAACGCCTTCGCGCTGCCGGGCGGCAAGGTCTATCTGTTCGAGGGGCTATTGGAGAAGGCCGAGAATCCCGACGAGATCGCCGGCGTCTTGGCGCATGAGCTCGGCCATCTCCGCCATCGCGACAGCATGCGCGAGCTGATCCACAATGGCGGCACCTCGTTCCTGATCGGGCTGCTGTTCGGCGACATCACCGGGTCCGGCGCGCTGATCTTCGCCTCGCGCTCGCTGGTGACGTCATCCTATTCGCGCGACGCCGAGACCAATGCCGACAGTTTTGCGATCGAGACCATGCACAAGCTCGGCCGTCCGGCGAAGCCGATGGGCGAACTGATGCTCCGCGTCACCGGCAAGGAAGGCGGCAAGGGGCTCTCGCTCGTCGCCAGCCATCCGCTGACCGAGGATCGCCTGGCGCGCATGGACAAGGCCGATGCCGCCGGCCCGGCCAACGGCCAGCCGCTGCTGTCGCCGACGGAATGGCAGGCGCTGAAGGGCATCTGCGGATCGGGCAAGGGCAAGGTGTGAAGCAGGGGGATCTCGGACTGGAGCAGTCCCATGCCGCGTGACGTCAGATACTGGTTTCCCGCCAAGCGCTACGGCTGGGGCTGGGGACCGCCGAACAACTGGCAGGGCTGGGCGGTTGTCGCCGGGTTCGCGGTTCTGATCGCCGTCGGCGCCGCGACGATCCTTCCGCATTCCCACCCCGGCTTCATTGCCTATGTCGCCGTGCTGTGCGTCCTGTTCACCGGCGTGTGCTGGTGGAAGGGCGAGCCGCCGCGCTGGCGCTGGGGCGGCGACTAGCCCGATCTTGAGCGGCTACTTCACCAGCCTAAACTTGCCGCCCTCGACCTTGATCAGGAACGCCGACCGTTCGTCATAGCCATTGTGGTCGGTCGGGCTCATCGTCGAGAGGCCGTTGTTCAGATAGACGTCCTTGCCGCGCTCGAGCTCGTCGCGCAGCGCGGCGCGGAATTCCGGCGTGCCGGGCTTCGCCGTCTTCAGCGCGCTGGCCGCCGCCAGCTTGAACAGCGTGACGGCGTCCCACAGATGCGCGCCGAAGATGTTCGGGCTCGAGCCGTTGACCTTCTCGTAGGACGACACAAACGCGTCGCGCGCCTGGCGGAACGGATCGCTCGCCGGCAGATCGTCGGCGATCGTGAAGGCCTCGCCGGTGAAGACAGCGCCCTCGACATTGGCGCCGCCGAGCTTGATGAATTCCTCCGACGCAACGCCGTGGGTCTGGAAGATCTTGCCGGCATAGCCGCGGCTGCGCAGCGCCTCCTGCGGCAGCACCGCCGGCGTGCCCGCGGACGCGATGAACACCGCCTCCGGATTGGTCGCGATCACCTTCAGCGCCTGGCCCATCGCGCTGGTGTCGGCGCGCGCATAGACCTCATGCGTCGTGACGGTGAGGCCGAGCGACGGTGCCAGCCGTGACACCTCATTGTAGTAGCCTTCGCCATAGCCGTCGGACACGCCGATATAGCCGAGCGTCTTGATGCCGGATTTCGCGATGTGTTTCAGGATCGCCGCCGCCATCAGATCGTCATTGGGGACCACCTTGAACGCCCAGCGGCGGCGGTCGTCCATCGGCCGCACGATCGCGGTCGCCGCCGCGAGCGAGATGATCGGCGTCTTGGATTCGAAGGCGACGTCGAGCATCGGCATGGTCACGGGGGTCAGCGAGGAGCCGATCAGGATGTCGACGCCGTCCTGGATCACGAGGCGGCGGGCATTCTGCGTGCCCTTGGTCGGGTCGGACTCGTCGTCGAGGGCGATATAGACCACCTTCTCGCCGCCGATCTCCTTCGGCAGCGCGGCGATGGTGCGCATCTGCGGCTGGCCGAGCGCCGAGCCCGGCCCGGATGCGGACACCACGACGCCGACCTTGATGTCGGCACGCGCGTCCGACGCAACCAGGAGCGCGCCCGCGAATACCCAGAGTCCGGCCGTGGCCAGCTTCATTGCAATTCCTCCCAGCAAGTCTTTTTTCTATCATGCGCCGCCGATGATAGCCGACCGGCGTCCGGTTTCGCATCATATTGATTCCGCCTGATGCGTCTGTCCCCCTGATTGGGGACATCCGGGCAGACAGCGCGCCGCCGAAGCCTCAGCCAAGATCAGCCTATCTCGTCCAGCGGCCGGATTTCGATCTCGCCCGGTCCCGGCATCGGGTTGAGGCAGCGCGATGCAGGGCGGGGGCAATCGCCGGGGGCACGTTGCGCGACGATCCGCGTCCCTGAAACTTCGCGTTTACCACTTCCCTAAAGGCGGTGGGAACCAGTTTCCCTAATCGGGCGGCAACGACCTCCTGCTATTGAAAGATCAGAAGAGGGAGTACGAACCATGTTCAGCATTGTTCGGATCCTGGTTTTGATCGCATGTTCGCATGCGGGATCCGCGTTCGCGGAAATGCCGTCTGACGGCTCGCGGCCTTTGCAAGCAGTTTACGTCCAAGCAGTCCACGTCGATGAGTGAGCCTCATCCGATCGCGCCCGAGCACGCGCGCGCCATCTGCGAGGAGATTGGCGAGAGACTGCGCTACGTGCTGCGCGACGATTACGCCGATTTGCCGCCAAGGCTGCGCGAACTTGTCAACGAGATCGCTCTGCAGGATTGCGAGGCGCCGTCGCTGGTGCCGGCAATGGCGGAGATGACGCGGCCGCTGGTCGTCGCAGCCTAGGATATCAGCCTAGTCGCCGTGGCCTGCCTCTGCCTTTGCCGCTTCAGCACAGCAAGCAAGACAAGCGCGATCCCCAAATCGATTGAAACGTCGGCGACGTTGAAAATCCAGACAAATCGAAGTTTCGAGGCATCGAACAGATCGACGACGGCACCCAATCGAAGACGGTCGATCGCATTTCCGGCGGCTCCAGCGCCGATCAAGGCGAATCCGAAGGCGTTGATGGTCGATGTCGATCGCCGCAGGATGGATCCGAGCAGGGCCGCCGCTGCGGCAAGGCCGATGGACGCGAGCGTCCACCGCGAGAGTTCGCCGTAGTCGGGAACGAGACCGAATGCGTTGCTGCGATTGAACACGAGGGTGAGATCAGAGGGGCCAGGCAGCTTGACGGTGGCGCCGGTCTCCAGCGATCGAAGGGCCCAAAGCTTTGTCAGCTGATCCAGGGCCAGCATCGCAGATGCGACGCAGAACGCGACGATGCGCGAGCTTTGATATCTTCTCACGAAACAGTCTCTCGCTCCGCTGCCGTCCGCGCCATGGGGCCAACAACCCTCGTGTCGCACCATAGTGTGACGGGCCGTAACGGCCAATATCTCCGACTGGTCCTGCGCAAGCTATGTTGCTGACTGTATCCTGAGGGCGATCACGTGGCAGGTCAGGTGGGAGAACCACATGAAGCCAGAAGAAAGGCCAAGTCCTGGAGAGCGAGCGACCGCGCCCCACACTACACGTTTTTCGCGACCTTCCGCGTTCGTGTCGGTCCGGCGCCGGCGATCGCAGGCTTGATATTCCACACCGCGCGCACGGCCGCGAAGGCGTGCGCGATCACCGGCTCCTGGCGGCGGGCGGCAAGGCAGGCGAAAGAGAGGTCGCAGGTGAGCTTCACCCGGTCGGAGACCACGAATTGATGCGGGCGCGCCATCCGTGGCGCCAGCACGCTGTCGCGCGCGAGGCTGAGGCAGAGGCCGGATTCGACAAAGTCGATCATCGCCTCTTCCTGATCGGTGTAGCCGACCCGCTTCGGCAAGGCGCCGAGCGGACGGAAGATGTCGTCGAGCAGCCGCCGGTGGCCGGAATGCGGCGGTGTTGCAAGCCATGGCAGCTCGGCTAGCTCCGCCCAGTCCTTGCCGATCACCCGGTCCCGCCAGCCGATCGGCGCGATCACGCGGTAGTGGTAGCTGAGCAGCGGCGCCAGCTGGTAGCGGCCGTCGGCGATGGTGCGCTCGGCGAAGCTGTGATGGACCAGCTGCTCCGGCGGCGTGGCGTCGACATAGTAGCCGACGTCGAGCTCGCCCCGGCCGACCTGCGCCAGCACGTCGTCGCTGACGCCATGGCGCAGAAACACTTCGGTGCGCTGCGAGGACATCGCCAGGCTGCGCACGAACGGTCCGAGCCGGGTGAATTCGGGGTCGAGGATGGTGCCGACGCGCAGCGTGCCGCGCTGCGCCTCGTTCAGCGAGTCCGCCATCGCCTTGAAGTCGGATGCCGCGGCCACCGCCCGGTGCGCCAGCGGCAGCAGCGCGGCGCCGGCCTCGGTCAGCGTAAAGCCGCCGGGTGTGCGGTTGAACAGCTGCAGCCCGGTGCTTTCCTCGAGCGCCTTGAGTTGCAGGCTGACCGCCGGCTGGGTCAGTTTCAGCATCGCTGCAGCGCGCGATACAGTGCCCTCACGGGCAACCGTGATGAAGCAACGCAAGGCCTGGGTACGGGGAAGCTCGGTCATTGTGTGAGCTTATAGCACAGTTTTCTTGCCGTGCATCCGACCTTGTCGCGTGATTATAATACAACCAATGCGAGAAATCAGGATGGCCGCCACGCAACCATGCCTTCGGTCCGCGCGCGCACCTCCGGCGAGGCGAGGCAGGTCGCGACCGCTTCATAGCCGGGCGCACCGGGCACGGGCGTGACACAGATCGGCACGCTGTGATTGGCGGGGCACAGGATGATCGCTTCATCGTCGCCGATCGCGTCGAGGTCCAGGATCGCGCTGGAGCGCGTGAGGAAGAACAGTGGCCGCGCCTCGGGCCCGCGACGGCGCAGATGCGCGATCACGGCCTCCTGGCTGGCCGCATCGAGCCCTTGCTCGAGCATGTCGATCACCAGGATCGCGTCGCCGTCGGCCTCGAGAGCGGCGAGCAGGGCGGTCAGCGCGGCTGAGTCCACCGCGCCGTCGGCGAGGAGGACGGCAAGGCTCGCCTCGGCCCTGGCCTTGTGCGCCGGGTCGGCATCGAGCCGGGCACGAACGGAAGCGCCGCCGTCGGCGGTGCGGTCCAGCCCCACGAATCTGGCGCCGGGCAGCACTTCGGCGAGCCGTTGCGCGAGGCGGGTCTTGCCGCTGCCGAGCGGGCCGACGATGTAGTTCAGCAGCTTGATGTCGCGCAGCTCGAAGCGCTCGCCGCCCCACGGCCACGGCAGATCGAACGCGACGCCGATCGCCGGCCGCGCCCTGACCGCGCCGATGAGGTCGCACGTCGCGGGCATCTTGCCGCGGTCGAGGTCGGTGCGCAGCCGGCGCACCCTGGCGATGCTGTCGCCGCATTGGCGGATGTTGGCTTCGAGCGAGGCCTCGTGCGCGGCCAGCACGCGGCCGAGGATGACGGCGTCGCCGCTCAGGATCCGCGCCACTTCATTGATGCTGAGGCCGAGCGCGCGCAGCGCCACGATTTCGGCGCCGCGCGCCATCTCGGCCGCACCATAGGCGCGCCATCCCGCCGGCGTGCGGCCGGGCGCGATCAGGCCGCGCTCCTCGTAGAGGCGCAGCGCTTTCGCCGAGATCCCGAGCTGCCTTGCAGCTTCGGACGGACTGAGGAAACGGGCAGCAGGAGCATTCATCGAATCACCTCGCGTCGTCTGACCGCGCTTCTATGGAGGCGGCCGCAGGGGCAAGGTCAAGTGCGAGGTGCGACAAACCCGACGGGTAGCCGCAGGATGGGTAGAGCGAAGCGAAACCCATCATTGGCGCCGCGGGTACGAATCGATGGGTTTCGCTGCGCTCTACCCATCCTACGCATCTGCGCGCCGTCAGCCCTCCGTTAATTCGGGCAAAAGATGTCGTGAGAATGCGTGTGTATGACTCACAGCTCGCGCAACACACCCGGCGTCGTCCTGGCGAAAGCCAGGACCCATTACCCCAAGCATCAACCGTTGCGCGACGCTGGAGCCACGATCCCGTTCACAGTCAAATGCGGTGGTTATGGGTCCTGGCTTTCGCCAGGACGACAGCGGTGTGTCTGGTGAGCACCATGTGCCCGCCCTCACTCCAGATGGTTCACCTTCGCCACCCAGGCGCGGACGTCGGTGAGCACTTCGGGCAGCGCGGCCTTGACCTCCTGCACGTTCATGCCGGGCTTGATGCGGGGGTCGTAGAGCAGATTGAGCAGGTATTGGTCGTAGACGTCGAAAAAGCCCATCGAGACGCTGTCGTTGAACATGGTCCACGGCACGGTCGCAGTGTCGTTGATCGGGCCGAGCGACTGCAACAGCTCCTCATAGGCGCAGTCGAGGAAGACGAAATCGCCATTGTCGACGGTGAGGATGACGTCGGAATGCTCGATCTCGTAGTTCTCGTTCTTGCGGAAGCCCGACAGGCATTGCGGGTCGAGCGAGGTGCGGATCTCCTTGGCGCGCTCCTGGCCGTAGAAGGTCGCGATCGTGCGGTACAGCTCGCGGTCGCGCACCAGTTTGACCACGACATTGGCCGCGTCGTTGTTATCGGTCATCGCGATGTCGAGATGCTGCACCTTGGCTCGGATGTCGGCGATGACCTTGGCGAGCTGAACCTTGCGGTCGGCGCGGTTGCCGTCGGCAAACACGCGCACCGGTCTGTCGTATTTGCGGATGCGGTCGACCCGACCGGCGAGATGATATTCCGCGCCGAATGCGGTTTTCAGAAAGCCCTCGACGATCTCGGCGTCGGTGAAGACCTTCTTCTCGTTGCGCTGGCGCGAGGTGATGGCCGGAATCTCTGCGCCCGTCGCCGGTACGATGGCGTCGGTGAGCGAAGTGGCGAGCGCCGCGGCGAGCAGCAGCAGGATCGGCGAGCAATATTGGCGCATTCGAACCACGCTGCCGCAATGCGCCCGGCAGCGCAAGGCAAGATCAGTGATCTCGCCGCATGGAAGCGCCTGGTTCCGTCGAAATCGACGCGATCAGTTCTTCACCACCACTGTGGCGCCGACCGAGACGCGATCATAGAGGTCCTTGACGTCCTCATTGGTCATCCGGAAGCAGCCCGACGAGACCGCCTGGCCGATCGTCTCCGGCTCGTTCGAGCCGTGGATGCGGTACAGCGTCGAGCCGAGATACATTGCGCGCGCGCCGAGCGGGTTCTCGATGCCGCCGGCCATGTGGCGCGGCAGATCGGGGCGGCGGCGCAGCATGTCCGAGGGCGGCGTCCACGACGGCCATTCCTTCTTCGCGGAGATGCGGTGGACGCCGCCCCAGCGGAAGCCGTCGCGGCCGACGCCGATGCCGTAGCGCAGCGCCTGGCCGTTCGCCATCACCAGATAGAGCCGGCGCTCGGCGGTGTTCACCACGATGGTCCCGGGGGCATAGTTGGTCTCGTAGTTGACGGTGGTGCGCGGGATCGGGCTCGCGCCGCCACCGCCGAAGAAGCTCGGGGCTTCGGACTGGTAGCCACGGGAATCGAAGAACTGGGCCTGGGCCTGGCCGGCACCTGCCAGGATCGTGAGCGCGGCAAACATCAAGGCAATCTTGCGCATCGTCGTCGTCCTCGCGAACAATCAAATATGCAGCCAAAATGGCCACAATCGCCGGCCTTTCGCAAGCGACGAAGCTGTGACATCAGCCATTTTCCGACAACACGGTTTAAAAAGGCAACAGACCGTAAGCGATAGCTGCATTGTCCCGCCAAACCTTTGACGAAGCGGCTGAAGAATGGTTGATCTGGAGCGTTTTCAAGCGAAGTGGGGACCGGTTCGCGTCAAGAAAACGCGACCAAAACAAAAGGATGAGAGCATGATCCGATTTAATCGGATCGGATCATGCTCTCAGCGACCTCAAGAAAATCTCGAAACGGGAGCGTGAGCATGAACGGTGCGGAAAGTCTGGTGCGGACATTGGTCGCAGGCGGCGTGGACGTTTGCTTTACCAATCCGGGCACCTCGGAGATGCATTTCGTCGCGGCGCTGGACAAGGTCCCCGGCATGCGCTGCGTGCTCGGCCTGTTCGAAGGTGTGGTGACAGGTGCGGCCGACGGTTATTTCCGCATGAAGGGAACGCCGGCCTCGACACTGCTGCATCTCGGGCCCGGCCTTGCCAACGGCCTCGCCAATCTGCACAACGCCAAGAAGGCGCATTCCGGCATCGTCAACATCGTCGGCCAGCACGCCACCTACCACATCGGTTACAATGCGCCGCTGACGTCGGATATCGAGGGCCTGGCGCGGCCGATGTCGTCCTGGGTGCGGACATCGCCCGACGCCAAGTCGGTGGCGGCCGATGGCGCGGCTGCGATCGCCGCGGCCAAGAGCGCGCCGCCCCAGATCGCAACCTTGATCCTGCCGGCCGACACCGCCTGGAACGAGGCCGACGGCATCGCCGAGGTGGCTGTCGATACACAGCGCCCGAGCTATTCGCCGCAGGCGGTCGACACCGCGGCGAAAATCCTGCACGGCGATGCCGCACACACGCTGCTGCTGGTCACCGGCAGTGCGCTGACCGAGCAGGGGCTGGCGCTCGCCGAACGCATCGCCGGCAAGACCGGCTGCACCGTGATGGGCCAGACCTATCACCCGCGGATGGCACGCGGCCGCGGCCGCTTCTCGATCAACCGTATCCCCTATGTGATCGAGCAGGCGCTGCCGATCCTGAAGAATTTCCGTCACATCGTGCTGGTCGAGGCCAACGATCCCGTGGCGTTCTTCGCCTATCCGAACAAGCCGAGCATGCTGAAGGCGGAAGGCTGCGAGGTGCATCGCATGACCGCCTGGGGCGAGAACTCGGTCGCAGCCCTCGGGGCGCTCGCCAATGCGCTGCATGCGACGGCGCAGGACGTCAAGCCGCAGCAGCACCAGGAGCTGGTCAAGCCGACCGGCGCGCTCAACCACACCACGATCGCGCAGGCGATTGCGTGCGCGATCCCCGAGAACGCCATCATGGTCGATGAATCCGTCACCACCGGCCGGGGCTTCTTCCCGCCGACGGCGGCGGCGGCGCCGCACGACTGGCTGCAGAACATGGGCGGCTCGATCGGCTTCTCGACGCCGGTCGCGACCGGCGCCGCGGTTGCCTGTCCGGACCGCAAGGTGATCTGCATGGTCGGCGACGGCAGCGCGATGTACACGATCCAGTCGCTGTGGACGCAGGCGCGCGAAGGGCTCAACGTCGTGACCATCGTGTTCGCCAACCGGATCTACCAGATCCTGCGCGGCGAGTTCGACGGCGTCGGCGCCGGCGAGCCGGGCAAGCGGGCGCAGGACATGCTGAAGATCGATCGGCCGACGCTCGATTTCGTCGCGCTCGCGAAGGGCATGGGCGTGCCGGCAGTGGCGGTCACGTCAGCGGATGAGCTCAACAAGGCGCTGGCGAATGCCGTTGCCGAGCCGGGACCGCGGCTGATCGAAGTGCAGATGTAGCAGCGCGAGTGCAACGGCCGCGGCGGCGGCCGAGCATGATCCGGAAAAGTGCGAAGCGGTTTTCCGAAAAGATCATGCTCAAACAGAGAGCTAAAGCGCGATGATGGATCAACCTGATCTCATCGCGCTTTAGTCCAGTCGGAGGCGCCAATGCAGGCCGAGCTGAACAAGGTGATCGCCGCCGTGCAGGAGTTTTACGCGCAGGAGACCTTCCTGCTGGAGCGCGATCTCGGCGAGCGAACGCTTACTCACCGGCTGGCCGTCTATGTCGAGCGGCAGTTTCCCGGCTGGCAGGTCGACTGCAACTATGATCGGCTCGGCGAGCGCACGCTGCGGCTGCCGCGCGGCTCGGGGAGCTCGACCGATGACCATCTCGGCAAGTCGATCTATCCCGATATCGTCGTGCATCAGCGCGACATCCCGAACAATCTGCTGGCCGTCGAGCTGCGCAAGGACAGCAACCACCAGCCGATCGAGCACGATCAGCGCAAGCTGCAGGCGCTGACCGATCCGAATGTCTGGTTTGCCTATGCGATGGGCGTTCTGGTGATCGTCGGACAGCACGGCGTGAGCTTTTCCGAAGTCTATGCCGGCGGTGCCATCGACAGCGCCATGTCGCGCTGGTTTGCGGAGCGTATACGCGAGAGCGGGCTCGCAGGCAGGCACGACGATGGTGCTCAGCATTAAGTCTATCGATGATTCTTTCTACGCATCGCAGTGATAGCCCGTTTGGATCATGCATTGCCGCAGCGCGCACGGCACAACAGAAGGCGCGGGAGGTGGAGCAATTCCTGGAGCTGGTGGTCAATTTTCAGAACGATTTGATGGCGGTGCGGATTATCGGCTCTGCGCCTCTTTCGCTCCCCCTCCCGCACTTGAATTTTCTGGTTCAATTCTCACGACCGCAACAATCACCGCCCCAAGCGGCCGGCGCACTTCATTGCGACGCGACGGGCGAGGCGGCATCCGCACCGAGACAGCAAGCAAAAAGGCCGCCTTCGGGCGGCCTTTTCCGTGATCGCCAGATTCGTGATCGGCCACCGCGATTGTTTCTGTTTATTGCTTGGCAGCATCGTCACCGGTCGTGGCGGCGCCGGCCTTGGTGCCCCCTTTTGCGCTCGATTTCTTGGCGGTCTTCGCTTTCTTCTTCGGCGCCATTTTGGTCGCCTCGCCCTTGGTCGCTGTGTCGCCGCTTTGCGCTGCGGGAGCCGGGCTGCTGCCGGCCTTGTCCTGCGCGAGCGCGGTGGACGAGACGAAGGCAAGCGCCGTGGCGGCGAGGATCAGTGTTCGCATCGGATGGTTCTCCCAAGTTGGTTTCCGGCGCCCTCAACGGGACAGAATGTCGCAGGTTCCGCGTCGCCGATCAGCAGTCCGTGAGCTGTGCGTGAACGGCGCATCCCGCTGCGAGGTGGGCGGAACCGGGAACCGCGAGCTGCGTTATGTCGCTGGGCAGGAGTTCCGAGGAGAGACGCCATGCGCTGGCGGTCAATGACGGAAACCACCAATACGGTGCTCGACACCGCCCCGGAGGATACCTTCTACACGGTGGGCTGGACCATCAGCGGGCTGGCGACACTGGCCACCATCGTCGCGGTCTGGATGTTCGGCATCTGAGGGCGAACGATCCGTGCAGGCGGCCGGCTTGCCACCGCCGGCGGTGGGCGGTCGCGGCCCTGCGCCGGTCAGCTATTTCCGCAGAATGGCCAGCGCTTCCCGGTAGAGCTGGGAGAAACCGAGCAAGAGCGCACTCGACAACAGGAACGTCGCGATGCTGTCATAATCGTCGGCCGTCGGCCAGGCGAACTCGAAATAGGGGGGCATGAACACCCACCACACGATCGGAACGGTGATGATGGTGGCAAAGGCGCCGGCCGGCGCGCCGCCCATCAGCCCGGCGATCAGGATCGCCGGCACGAAGGCCGCGAAATAGAATTGCATGCCGAAGCTCGCGAACATCTCCTGCGTCGCGGTGGCGAGCACCACGGCCAGCAGGGCGACGACGAACGTCGACAACGACCAAGGCCGCAGCTTCAGAATGTAGTCGTTGCCCTTGCGCATCGAGACGTCCCGGCCTCCGCGAGTTCCGGGAAGGTAGCCGAGGGGGCCTGCAAACAAAACCCCGTAGGACTCCGAGGGTCAGCGTTGTGCTCGACACAGTGAAAAGGAACCGTCCCGGTCAAGCCGCTGCCGCATTGTCGCGCTTATTGCATTGCGGCAGCGTGATGGTGGGACGACACAATGCTGGAATTGCTGATTGTCGTGCTGGTCACCGGGATCGGGTTCGTATCGGGGTACGGCGTGCGTGAGCTGATCTCCCGCCGCAAACGGCGGTCTCCTCTCGGCGTTCACGCGCCGACGGTTCGCGCCGCGCGGCATTGGGCACGGAGACGGCACGATGATGACGCCGACGCGCTCTTCGCCGCGAACGACGACATCTCCGCCGGTAACCTGCAACAGCCGCCCGGCACGCAGCAGGCCGGTCCCGCCAGCCCACCCGACGAACTCGACGGCGCGGTTCGCGACCTGCTCGGCGAACTTAGCCGACGCACCGCCAAGCCGTCATCGGCTCCGCACCGCCGCCGGCAGTGAACCGGAACGGCGCGGCGAACGGCGGTCAAGCGCCGCTACGGCTTGCGCCGGCTACTTTGCATGGGGTTGTTTTCGATATTTTTGATGAGGCGCGGTCCCGAAGGGCAGCAGAATGTCGACAATCGTCCGCAACTGGCGGTTCAGGAAGGGGAATGGTGGACGCACAAGGGATCGAACCTTGGACCTCTCCCGTGTGAACCACAATCCGTAGATCCAAGCTGACCCCAGGTGGCCACAGTATTGTCGGAATAATTTGTTTAATTACAGTTGCTTATGGACATTCTAGCCTCAATTGGCCATAAGTGACCATACTGCATTTTGTGTGCCCCTGTTGTGCCCGCCGCAGATTTTCCCTTGGGGCACCCAAATAAGGGAGGGTCTGAGATCCGGTTCTATTTTGCTCTCCCTATCCCTTCTTCAGGGGCGCGGCGCGAGGGAAAGCTCTGAGAGCCGATCGGATCACGGACGATTGCCTCCTCGTGGGGCCCGCCGGGGCACAAACGCAGGGAAGGAATCATGACAGCGCCGACCAACCAGCTCACACTCACCGATGCGGTCGTCCGCAACGCCACGCTGCCGTTCGGCAAGGCGCAACATTATCTCCATGACGACAAGCTGCCTGGCCTCGCCATGCGCATGCGCGCCACCGGTGGCCGGACCTGGGTCTACCTCTTCACCAAGCCGGGGGTGAGAGGGACCCAGCGCAAGACCCTCGGCCCGTGGCCCAAGTATAATGAGAAGGCCGCGCGCAAGGCCGCCACCATTGCTGCGGGCGAGGTGGTCAAGGGCATGGACCCTAACGAAGCGAAACGCGAGGCGAGGCGGCAACAGGCTGCCGAAAAGCAGCGCACCACACTGGCGGAGCTCATCGTCGAAGATGGTCCGTACCAGACGTCCTTGACCGGGCGTCAGGTCGTCAACTGGAAGCCGGCAATGTCGGCATTGCGGCGCGGGCTCAAGGAACACGCCGAGAGCGGCGTGGGAGACCTGACGCGGCGGCAAATCATGGCCGCGGTCGACAAGGTTACCAAGACGGGCAAACGGGGCGCGGCCAAGGATCTGCGCAAGCACACCCACACGTTCCTCGAATGGTGCGTTGGCGAGGGCTATGTCGACCACAATGTGCTGGCTGGCTATCGTGAACCTAAGGAAACTCGGGCGCAAAGGGTCGGACGCCGCATGAAGGGCCGCGCACTGACCGATGAAGAAATCATCAAGGTCTGGCATGCTGCCGGCAAGCTCGGCACCTTTGGGCTCCTGACCAGGACGTGCTTGCTTGGTGGGCCGCGCCGGAGCGAGCCAACCCTGATCGAATGGCAAAAGCACATCATGGATGACCGCATCACCTTCGATGCGGCATGGACCAAGATGGGTTTGCACCACGATGTACCGCGCACTCACCTCGTTGACGAGGTCCTCGCGGCCGCAAAGCATTTCCAGCGCGCCACGTCCGACTATGTCTTCCCGTCACCGAAGACCGGCGGCCAGATGTCGGGCTTCACCAAGATGGTCAATCGCTTGGTCAAGGAGGCGGGTGTCGCAAAATTCACGATGCATGACTTGAGGCGCAGTCTGCGCACCATCATGTCACGTTGCGGCTACGACAACGAGATCCAGCGGCTGTGTGTCGGGCAAAAGCCAGGCGGAATCGATCAGGTCTACAATCACGACGAACAGTGGATCATCCGTAAGATGGCGTTCGAAGCAGCTCATGACTACATCGCGGAATTGGTCGGCGCGATGCGGGTCGGTAAGGTTGTGCGCCTGCAGCGGACGAATCCGCTCGACCCGATCAAGGCCGAGCTGCTCGGGCGTCTCCGCGAGCATTATGCGGCTGAGACGGCCTAGTACCTCGTCACAGAGGATTTGACTGGTTGATTTCGAGCCATTTGAGGATTGGGATTTCGTCTGGAGGAACGAGGAACTCGATACTTCGTGCGACGCCGGGTTGACGTCGGATAAGACCGGCTCGTTCGAGGGTGACGACCATCTGATGAACCGAGGGTGGGCTAACCTGGAAGTGGCGTTGCATGTCGGCTTCGGCGGGGGCGCACCGGAACATGTG